>DTRK01000146.1 GCA_012965955.1 Flavobacteriales bacterium | reverse complement strand
AGGGGAGGTTTTAAAAGATACAAGGCAATTAAAGCTGAAACGGTAGCCAGGGCCATGATCACTATAGCTTTTAGGGATACAGAACTCACAGTATTCGAATCTGAAGAAATTGCACTGATCGGATAGTTTTGTAACCCCGTGATAAGGATTATTGCCTATTTTTGCGCATCGAAATCGATTGAGTTACAACAAACACGATAAAGAATAGAGAAATGAGAAGTAGAATTTATTTAACGCCGGTGTTGTTCTTGGGCATTGCACTCCTATCATGCAACAATGACAATGCTCAAATGAATGAACAAACCGTGAATTTGGAAGATGAATCACAGAAGATCGGTTATGCACTTGGCATAAGCATCGCTGAAAATTTGAAGAAGCAGAATTTTGAAAACATGGATGTTTCAGCACTCACCAAGGCAATTGAGGAATCTTATGGAGAAGGACCAGCCTTAATGACAGAGGAAGACGCCAACAAGATGCTCAACGACTATATGCTAGAACTGCAACAAGCTAAACAGGCTGTACATCTAAATGCGGGGCGTGACTTTCTTGATTCTAACAAAACAAAAGAGGGGGTTGTTTCACTGGCAAGTGGATTACAATATAAAGTTATGACTGAAGGTGCTGGCCCCATGCCCAGTGCTTCAGATAAGGTCACGGTACACTATCACGGTACCTTGATCGACGGGACCGTCTTCGACAGTTCTGTTGACAGAGGCGAGCCTGCTTCTTTCCCTGTTACTGGCGTAATTGCAGGATGGGTGGAAGCTCTTCAACTAATGAAGGTAGGTGCCAAGTGGCAGTTGTACATCCCAACTGAGCTGGCTTATGGGGCGAATCCCCGACCAGGAGGCGCTATCAAACCTAATATGGCATTGATCTTTGACGTTGAGTTGCTCTCGATCAACCAGTAGCTTGCTCTTCGGCCAGTTTTATTGTTGATTCTTCTGAGATCAATATTTTACAGCCATCGATTAGTTGATTGGGGGTGCTGGTGGTTGATCCCTCTTTATTGAGGTCAGGCTCAATTTCTTACCTTTAAATTTTAAATTCTAAATTTCACCGATGAAGGTTCTAATGGTATGCCTGGGGAATATCTGCCGCTCCCCGATAGCGGAGGGTGTGCTGCGTCATAAAGCAGATCAGCAAGGCCTGGACTATGAAGTTGATTCAGCAGGTACTGCTGCCTATCATGTTGGAGAACCACCTGATCCACGCATGCAGATGACTGCGCAAAATCACGGGTTTGATATTTCAGGCCAAAGCGCCAGACGATTTTTGTTTGAAGACTTTGAAAGATTTGATGTCATTTATGCTATGGATCAGTCGAACTACCAAAATATTGTCAGTATGGCTGACAATGAAGCGCAACGGGCCAAAGTGAAGTTGTTGCTGAATGAGTACAGACCTGGATCTGATATGTCGGTCCCTGATCCATGGTACGGCGAAGCAGACGGGTTTGAAGAAGTGTTTCAGCTGGTGGAAGCAGCCTGTGACAACATTATAGCAAATAGATGATGGCAGGTAAGGGTACTTTATTCCTCATTCCTACAACATTAGGGGACAGCCCAATATCCAATGTCATTCCTGACCAGGTTCAAGAGATCGTCAACTCAATTGATCATTACGTTGCTGAAGATATCCGAAGTGCCCGGAGGTACCTCAGCAAAGTGGGAATAAAGAAGCCGATAAAAACGCTGGAGTTTATGTCTCTCAACAAACGTACACAGACTGAAGAAATATCAGAGCTCCTGGAGCCTGCGTTAAACGGCCATAATCTTGGCCTGATGTCGGAAGCAGGCTGTCCGGGAATCGCTGATCCCGGAGCCGACCTGGTAAGCGAGGCGCATCAAAAAGGAGTCCAGGTGGTTCCCCTGGTCGGCCCATCTTCACTGCTATTGGCACTAATAGGTTCTGGATTGAACGGGCAGCAATTCACTTTTAATGGATATTTGCCTAAAGACAGTAAACTAAGATGCCAGGCTCTATTACATCTGGAGAAGCTGGCGTTGGCTGGAACAACTCAACTATTCATTGAAACTCCGTTTAGGAATCAACAGATGTTTGAAGATATAGTAAAGTCCTGTGCTGGAAATACAAGACTCTGTATTGCTACAGATTTGACGTTGCAAACAGAGTCACTGCTTACCAAACCTGTTGCTCAATGGAGGAAACACTCCCCGGCGTTTAAGAAACGGCCGACAGTATTTTTATTGGGCAGTTAGGCTAGTATCCTATAGGAGCACAATCTTCTCTACGGCAAGAAGTTCCCGATGTTGCCATAGTTCAATAAAGAACATCCCCTTGCCGATCTTATTCCCATAAATTTCCAGGCTTTTGTTCACCACCTCATTTCCTTGATAGCTAGCTTTGACCCTCCCGGCCAAATCGCGTACTTCAAGGCGCAAGTCCCTGGAATTCGCACCCGTCAGAGAAATCTTGAATGAGTGTGTCGACGGGTTGGGAAAGACTGACATCTGTAATGTTTCCTTTCCGACACTCTCCACCGAAACAAAATTCGCATTGAGCTGGTCTTTGGTATCAAAAACATCCCCTACATCATAAAAGTCAACAGTTAGAAAGTTTGGCAGCTTTCCCTTTTCAGCGATGCACTGATTGGCTCTATTCAGAAAATAAGGGTTGCTATTGGCTATAATGGATGAATCCAGTTCCCCGGTCCCGGTAAACTGATTGGTGATGAAGTGATTCAAAATGAACAAGCTGTTAACAGAATCACCGCGATTGAAATCACAGGAAAAGTCTGCCTGGCTATTGTTGGCATAGTCAGTTTCAACACAGTGATCCCACATATAGTGATACCATTCCTGGCCAGGTCCACCATCATCAACATCTGAAAAAACGACCAATCGCTCATTGAGGTCAATCAATTGTTGCAAAGTAGGCCATGGTTGCCCCAGCGGTTGTGCGCGCAAGTATGAATTCAGGCCAGAACTCGTGAAAACGGTTTCCATATCACTGGCTGATATATTGGCTTCAAATATTATCGTGAGCACCTCGTTGGGATTTGCCTGCAGAAAATCCTTGATATCGATCAAGACATCCTCCAATGGCTCTGACCCTAACGCTATTAGGCTATGGTATAAGGTGGGCGTTCCAAATACATCATAAACGTCCAGCATGAATGCTCTTACTCCATCCACCATTTGCTGGGAAACAGGGTAAGACTGGTTTGGCAGTTGGAATGTTGGACTATAGTTATAGCCATTGTGCGTAGTTACGTACACAACTTGATCATATCTTTTATCACAGAGTGCTACATCTCCGTTACACTGAGCGTAGCCGGCCTCAGTGAAAAGTAGTAACCCAACTAAAAAGACCGTTTGATTTAGGATGAATACACGGTTCATGCTCCAAGCCGTTTACTCCATAATTACCGCGCTTTTTGCAATAAATGTCCGTTGTATATGCGGCCCCTGGATGGTGTCAATGACCCATTGGATTTCCCCAGCCTGTATTGCAAATTTCTTCATTTCATCTTCCGACCTTGTCTGCAGGTATGTCTTTCCCTCAATCACCATATGTCTTCCAGCAACATCAGTTGGAATTACGAAAGCATCATTTTCGAACATCACAATCATCCGCTTTCCATTGTAAAGGTTGATGCGAAACCAGCATCCATCTTCGAGGCACACCTCAGAGATACCTGCTTTTAATTTGATAAACAATGTATCTGTATTATTAGCCAACACGTCGAATTCCTGAAGTCCCACGGCCTTGTGATCGTTGATCTTCTTTCCGAAGTAATTCTTTCCATCTTCTATTACTACGGTTTCATAACCCGAATTATCATTCGATGTACAACCTATAACAAGCAGGAGGAGTATATATGCAAATGCAAAGCGCAATTTTCTAGCGTTGGGGTTGGTTCTCATAATTCAACAGTTCAACATCAAAGATGAGCGTTGAATTCGCTGGTATTATCTTGCCAGAGCCACGTTCTCCATAGCCCAGCTCTGGAGGGATAATAAATCGTCGCTTCCCTCCTATTTTCATCATCGCAACACCTTCATCCCAACCTTTGATCACCCTTCCCTGTCCTATAGGAAATTCAAATGGCTGCTCGCGCTCCACAGAAGAATCAAAGGTAGATCCATCTTCCAGGTAACCTGTGTAATGCACAACTACTTTTGCTCCCTTATTCGGCATGTCTCCAGTACCCTCATGTACTACATAGTATTTCAAGCCCGATTCGGTGGTTACCTCTTCCAGCTTTTCCTTCTTCTTAAAAAAGATCAAAAACTTACGTTCTACTTCGATCTCATACGGCACTGCAACCACGGGTTCGTGAACCTCCAAAAGTTGGACATCAAAAATGAGCGTAGCTTTTGCCGGAATCTGGGGTGGGCGCCCTCTCTCACCGTACGCGAGTTGATAAGGAATAATAAATGTTGCCTTATCGCCTTCCTTTAACAGCGCGAAACCTTCATCCCATCCTTTAATGACCTGTCCTTTTCCTAAATTGAACTTAAACGGCGTTCCTCTCTGTACTGAGCTATCAAAAATCTCACCGTTAGAAAATTTACCGGTATAGTGAGCCACGACCTTATCTCCCGCTTCAGCTCGTGTTCCGTTTCCACTCTCGGTAATTACGTACCTCAATCCAGAACTAGTCGTGATTGTATCGCCTCTTTCACCACTCGCTCCAGCAGTACCTACAACCATAACCAACACCGGGGCCCAAAGTATATTCTTCATCATTGTCTTTAATGAATCTCTATTAAGTTAACATCACAAACCAAAATGGCATGAGAAGGAATCTTCACTTCATCTCCCATTAAACCATACCCTAAGTGCGAAGGTAAAATAAACTTCGCCTTATCTCCTTTATTCATCAATAATACGCCTTCTTCAATTCCTTTCTCAATTTGCCCCTTCCCGATAGTAAACCCCTTGGTTCCCGTGGAATCTGAGCTGTAGCACAAGGTACCATCTACCAGTTTGATTTCATAGTTGATCACTACCACTTGACCAGTATCTGCCTTCATTCCCCCTTCATTGTGCTCATATATTAAATACCTCAACCCACTGTTGGTTTCTGTCATCTCCCAATTTCTTCTCTTTAGGTAATCATCTATTTTCTTGCGCTCAAGCTCAAGGCGTGCCTTATTGGCTCCTACCAGCGCTTCATTTGCACCTTGTTGAGTCAGTTCCTTATTCTGAACCGGCTTGTTCTCTTCTTTGCATCCGCAAGATGTAAGGAGAGCGGTAATCACCATGAAAAAAAATAAACGTAACATCATCGTCCAAGTTGCTTCTTGTATTGAGGCAGCACCGACCTAAACAATTTTTCTGCTTCAGCAAGTGAACCGGAGTGCTCCCCACCTGAAGCATTTGTATGGCCACCCCCGTTAAAATGCTCCCTGGCTACTTCGTTTGATGGAAATTGGCCAATTGACCTAAATGAACACTTTACAGATTTATCCCTTTCCAACATCAACACTGCAAAACTGATACCCTTAATGGAAAGAATGTAGTTCACAAGTCCTTCAGTATCCCCATTTTGGAAATTAAACCTGGCCAAATCTTCTATCGATAGCGATATATACCCTGTGTTAAACTCGGTTAGGATCGTCAATCTATCAGATAAGGCATAACCCATAAGCCGAACTCTATCCTCAGAGTTACTATTGAAGATTTCATTTTGAATAGTCAGATTATCAGCTCCAGCTTTTATCATTTCCCCCGCCACATAATGTGCACGGTACGTAGTAGAACCGTATGAGAAAGAGCCTGTATCTGTTAAAATCCCTGAATAAACGCAGGTTGCAATATTCGCATCAATTAAAGCCTCGTCATTCAACATCAGAATGAATTCATATATGAGTTCAGCCGTTGAGCTTGCTTCAATTACGCTTAGTGTGTAATCAGCAAACTCACCCGGATTTGGATGGTGATCAATCAGGATTTTGCTACCTTCAAAGTTTTCAACTGCGTCAGCAAGGCCCTTTGTTCGACCAGGCTGATCATAATCAAGGCAAAACAAGATCTCTGCCTGTTCCAAAAGATCTAACGCCTTGTGTTGATGCGTCATATAGTTAGTCACCTCCTCGTCTCCAGGCATCCAATGCAGAAAATCAGGATAATAGGTAGGAACCACCACTGAAGCACTATGCCCTCTCAGCTTCAGATAGTGGTAAAGGGCCAAGGACGACCCCATCGCATCTCCATCCGGAAACTGGTGGGTAGTGATTGCTATTCGTTTGTGTGAACTGAGTAATTCAGTAATCTCCTGTATGTCCTTCTCCGTCATTTATTTACTTAATGTATAATGGGACAAGGGAAAAAGGAAAAGGGATGATCGTGTTCGTGCCCCTAGTCCCAGGTCCCACGTCTCACGTCCCTTAATTATCTGTAAAGGTAAGTTCTATTTGCATTATCACCATAGCAGTAGGCAATTACCAATTCACATATATTATTTAATTTCGCGCACTGAACATAGGTAGCACCGTTAAAAAACTAAAATGATGACAGGGAATAAGACATTAGCGATGATAAAGCCGGAAGCAGTTGCGGAAGGAAATATCGGGGCAATTTTGGACATGATGAGCAAGGGAGGATTCAAAATCAAAGCCCTCAAGCTCCTTCAACTCTCAGAAGAAAGAGCGAAAGCTTTTTACGCAGTGCATGCCGAGAGGCCTTTCTACCACGACCTGGTCAATTATATGATATCGGGACCTATCATAGCAACAGTTTTGGAAAAAGACAATGCTGTTCAGGCTTTTAGAGACTTTATAGGAGCTACCAATCCCGCGGAGGCAGCTGAAGGTACCATAAGAGCAATTTATGGTAGATCGTTAGAAAGCAATGCTGTTCACGGTTCCGATAGCGATGAGAATGCCGTTATCGAGACTGAATTTCACTTCAGCGCTGACGAGATAGTCTGAAAGTAGTCCTCCCGGCCAGAGAGTGCCACGTTACTTCTTCAGTGACGAATTCTCGTAAAAGCAATCTCTAGGTTTCAAGAACAACCTTCATTAGCGAATGATAATCTCTTCAATTACATCCTCACCAAGCTCCTCATTCATTTGCTCAATAACCTTGGATTTCGAGTAAGACAATTCCTGTTTAAGGACCGCCGAATCAAAAGTGAGATACAACTTTTTGTTTCTCAAAATGATTTTGGTAGTATGACCCGCAATTGCGTTACCCATCAACTTCTTCCAGCTAGCCTTGATACTCAGCTCAGTCAGCTTGTCCTCCAGATTATGTTGCTTCAGGAAAGCTTTTATGGTATCCTTTAGATTATGTTGCATCGTCCGTGATTGATTTTGCAGAATAATCTTTAACCATCCCTCCGCCTACTTGAAAGATCTTCACATCGTCAATTCCTTCCAAGACCGCTGTTAAGCGCTCTTCATGCGTATGCGTAATAAATATCTGTCCAAAGTCAGACCCGTTAACCAATTCCATGAGCTGCACCACTCGTGATGGATCCAACTTATCGAAGATATCATCGAGCAAGAGCAATGGTCGATAGCCTTTTTCAGACTTAAGAAAATCGTATTGTGCGAGTTTCAGCGCAATCACAAAAGACTTCCGCTGCCCCTGTGAACCCAACTTTTTAATGGGGTATTCATCCAGCGTACATATCAGATCATCCCTGTGAATTCCCGCCGTAGAATACTGAACAATTCGATCTTTTGCCATTGCTTCAGCCAGTACGTCTTTAAAGTTTTCACCGGCAAGTTGTGATCGGTACTCCAAACTTACCTCCTCCTTGCCTTGAGAAATAAACTCAAAGTGCTTTTTGAAAATTGGGGTGAAGGAATGCAGGAAAGCAACTCTCTTTTCATGGATCACCATCCCCAACTCAACTAGCTGCTCATCCCATACATCAATGGCATCCTTATCAAAAGACCTTGCCTCAGCAAATTTCTTGAGCAACGCATTGCGCTGGGAGATGATTCTGTTGTATGATATTAATTTGTCCAGATATACTCTATCAAATTGTGCAATGATCGTGTCGATGAATTTTCTTCTCAGATCACTGCCCTCTTGAATGAGCATAGTATCTTCAGGTGAAACAAGAACCACAGGCAAGAGGCCAATATGATCCGCCAACCTGCTATATTCCTTTTTATTCCTCTGGAATTGCTTCTTTTTGCCCTTTTTAAACCCACAATGGATTTGTTCCTTTTTTTCATTCAGCTCAAAGTTGCCCTGAATGATGTAGAAGTCGGTATTGTGTTTTATGTTTTGACTATCTATAGGATTTATAAAGCTCTTGCAGAACGAAAGATGGTATATGGCATCGAGGAGGTTGGTTTTCCCGCCCCCATTATCACCTACAAAACAGTTGAACCCGGTGCTGAAGTTTAGCTCCGCATGTTCATAGTTTTTGAAGTTGACTAAACTCAGTTTTTTTAGATGCATGGGCTATAAATTCTCCCCGTAGATATAGAACGGAAGATAAACGAAAATTAATAAAAACTCTGTTAAGGAAATCCCCTAAAGAAAAAAACTTATTTTTGCATCGCTTTTCCTGATCAATAGGAATAAATAGGCTGCATAATGGCAAAGAATAAAGACGAAACGATTGTAGACGTAGTTGAGGTCGTAAGTAAGACTGAAAGGTATATTGATGAAAATCAAAAAAGCCTGACGATTATCATCTCCGCTATTGTGATATTAATCGCGATGTACTTCATTTACACGAAGTGGTATATAGCTGAAGAAGAGTTGAATGCTCAGAGGGAGATGTATATGGCAGAAATTTGGTTTGAGCGGGACTCATTGGACCTGGCAATATACGGAGATATGCAATGGCCTGGATTTGAAGAAATTGTTGACGAATACAGCATTACGCCTTCAGGAAATCTAGCCAACTACTACCTTGGTATCTGCTATTTAAGAAAAGGGATGTTTGAGGACGCCATTGAATCTTTGAGCGCATTCGACTCAGATGACTTAATGGTCAGCTCTGTGGCTACTGGCGCAATAGGGGATGCATATATGGAACTGGGAGAAGTTAAGACAGCAGCTTCTTTCTATATGGATGCAGCTAATGATAAAGAAAACGATTTCACTTCTCCAATCTACTTAATGAAAGCCGCAGCGGCATATGAGGAATTAGAGAATTATAAGAAAGCACTTGGTATTTACGAGAATATCAAGAAGAATTATGCTGACACAAAGGAGGGCTTGGAAGTGGAGAAGTATCTGGAAAGAGCTAAATCCATTGTGAACGCGAAATAAGTCCCTTGTCTAGTAAGACCGACATTTCCCATCAAATAGAAGATGTACCTTCTGCAAATGCTATGCGCTTCGGTATAGTAGTTGCGGAGTGGAATGCGGAAATCACGGAGGCGATGTGCGAAGCTGCTGTTGCAACATTGCAAAAATATGGAGCAGATGAAAAGAGTATTATCAAGCAGTATGTTCCGGGAAGTTTTGAACTGCCATTGGCTGCACAATTCATGGCGGAGAGCGATAAAGTTGATGCGGTCATTTGTTTAGGCTGCATTATACAGGGTGAAACAAAACACTCTGATTTTATTGCGAACAGCGTGGCAAACGGAATTCAGAATGTTGCAATGAAATACAGTTTGCCTGTAATTTTTGGAGTGCTTACCCCTAATAATATTGAGCAAGCCAGGGATAGAGCGGGAGGAAAACACGGAAACAAAGGAGAAGATGCTGCAATAGCAGCGATTAAGATGACACATATTAAAAGAACATTGAACGATTAAACACCATGGCTATGAAGAGTTTACTTACCCTATTTACTGTATTGACCGTATCGCTTTCTTCCTGGTCTCAACAGGCTGAGTTGGACAAAGGAATGGGCTACTATAACAAGAGAGCAGAAGGAGCTATAGAATTAGTTGCAAAAGCCGGTAACATCGACAAGGCCATTGGCCACTTTAGAACTGCAGTTTCCAATGAGGCTACAAAAAAAGACGCTGCTGTTATGCTCATGAAATGTTATTACTACAAGGGGACTTTTGTGGAAACAGAAAAAGATAAGCGATTGGCTGTATACAATTTGAGCAAGGCTCTTGGAGAAAAGATGATGGCGGTTTATCCCAGGTCAGCACCCATAGTTTATTGGCATGCTACCAATATGGGGAAATGGGGAGAGACTTCAGGTATCTTGAAAGCCGCCAAAGAAGGCCTGGCTGACCTGATGAAGGAATGGTGTGAGAAAGTAATCGAGTTGGATGCCTCTTATAAGGATGGGGCAGGAGATCGGATGTTGGGAATAGTTCATTTCAAGACACCTTACATTCCATTTATACTATCATGGCCTGACAATGACGATGCGCTGTTGCACCTGGAAAAAGCCCTTGAGTACAATGACAAAGACTTTATTGCCAATGTATATTATGCTCAAGCATTAAAGAGTGATGGGGAGAAGGAAAAGGCGATTGCGATTTTGGAAAAGGTGGTTACATGGAAGCCGGCCCCCAGTCAATTATTGGAGGATAAAAAGGAGCTAAAGGAAGCAAAGCGGTTATTAAAAGCTTATAAGTAAGTCTCACTCAGGCCCAGGTGGCGAAATTGGTAGACGCGCCAGCTTGAGGGGCTGGTGTTCGCAAGAATGTGCTGGTTCGACTCCAGTCCTGGGCACTAAAGATCCTATAAGTATCGGATCAAAGTGCTGTAGTTCTCCCTGAGAGAGTTCTCCTTTAGAGTTCGCTCTCTTTACTAGCCAAGAACCATCAGCATGATTTAGACATAGCGGGATATGTTCACCGTATATGCAATAAGAGGTTTGACAAGCAGCTCCTTTACTATTTAACACCAAGGGAACTGACAGGAGAAGCAATTCCCTTTGATAGTTTGACCTCCACTCGAAAGGGATTCTTAAAATTTGTACTTCCGCCCCAGTACCAACTTCCACCCCACAACAAGAAGTACAAGGAAGCCTATGCTGAAAACCAGAACTGCAACATCTGAATAATCATCTCTCCACTTCTTAGCCATTAAATCCATGGAGGAGAACGATAGGGCCACCAGGCCAATAATTACCATAGAAGCATAGAGAATGTTCTCAATGATAATGATGTACCGGGCTTTCTTGACCGGCCGGCTTTTCCTGGCCCAATAGTCTGCTATAAAATCCTCTGATTTCTCGACATAAGCCGGATCTTTATGTTTAGGAGCCCTCTCCTTTTTAATAGCTGCAGCAATACCCTCAAACCCGTACTCCAGTACAATATCGAATTTCTCTCTGCTTAATGGGTCACTGAGCGTATTATACGCTTCACCGATCTCTTGAAACTTGACGTGTGATTCAGGTGAATCGTTCACGTCTGGATGATATTGGAGCGCTTTCTTCCTATAGGCTTCCTTAATCTCCTCACCTGAGGCAGCATGAGAAATATCCAATATTTTGTAATAGTTAATCAAGGGGGTGGTTTTATTATAAAACGATTTTTTTAGTAATCATGTTCGCGATGGCACCCAGTATCCATCATTTCACCAATGACAACCTCCTCGTAGCCATCGATAATCCATCCACTACCAGGCTATAAGT
>DTRK01000145.1 GCA_012965955.1 Flavobacteriales bacterium | reverse complement strand
GGGGACGGGAACGTACCCCCAATGGTATAGACACCCACCAGCGGGCTCATAGCAGTATCAGGCGTAAACTCATCAGCGCCCATATCCGGGGTGAACACATCCCTGGCCTCGCCGTCGATGTCGACAAGCACACTGCCCAACGGCGTACCCATCCCATCAACAAATGAGCTTGTTACATGAAGGTCAGAACTGGAGACGAACACCGGATTCACTGAAATAGAGCTGTCATCCATGCTATTGGCACTTTGAAAGTTGGCCAGATCTGACTGATTCGTTCCATTCCAATAGCCGACAAAGTTGCCCGTTGTGTAAAGGTCGTTGTAATCAGAACTGGTTACCCCGCTACCATTATTTGCGTAGTAGGCATATCCCCCTCCAAAGTTGGTGAACACATTATTTCGTACATCCACGTTACTGCCATTGTAATTATAATAGCCAATACCACCGGTAAGACTGGAGCTGACAATCCGTGTAGAGTTGTAAAATACGTTTACATAGTCACTGGACTCGGTGTAGATACCATAAGCTGTACTCGTTCCACCGGAAATAATAACATTGTTGGCTACCAATCCTCTCTTAGAGCTGGTACCTGTACAATTTCTTATCTTTAATCCCCCATCAGTACCAGTTGTGCTTGTAACGCTATTTCCGGTAAGGACAAAATCATTTTCAACATCCTCAAGATAGATGCCTGTAAACCCATTATGTCCCGTGACATCCAAAGTATTGTTCATCACTATGGCTGCGTCCATGTCCTCGAGCAGTATCCCGTACTCACTTTGGCCACTTAACACGTTGCCACTGACGTTAATTCCCACCGCTAAAATGGCATCTGCATTATCTAATCTAATACCGTAATATCCACTGGAGATATTATTGTTTTGAATGACGATATTGTTAAACAAGGCTTCGTCGCCATGTATGGATCCAGCACCGGAAACACTGGTATTTCCAACTATTTGGCAACTGTAAATACTATCCCACTTGGGATTGCCAGCAAGGCTGATGGCTATACTATTGTTGGTGCCAGTGGCTGTAATGGTCAGGTCACGAATGATCACGTAGTCAGCAGCTCTTAATCTAAATACATACGATGAGCTGGCAGCAGCAAAATAGATATTAACCAAGGAGGAATCCCTGTTTTCAGACTGGAAGGTAACAGTGTTGGTCATGCTCGATCCGGTAATTGGCAGCACTTGAAATTGCCCCTCGTAATCGTCGTCTCTTATATCAAAGATGACAGAAGCAGATATACCTACAATGTTCATAGAATCCACGGCTTGGATAATATCATCAAAATCAGGCGTGGTGCCCCCAATAGTATAGGTACCTGCCAGAGGAACACCCACGCCGGTAAACTCATCCGCGCCAATATCAGGGGATCCGGCTCTTACATCACCATCAATATCGGTGGTTACTCCAACGGTGGGATCTCCCATACCATCCAAGGTGTAAATATTTGTGTGCAGATCTGTAGTTGACGTATAATCAGGATGCACCGAAATGGAATTCAGATCTTTTCCACTCGCCGCCTGAAATGCAGGAAAGTCTTCATAATTACCATTCCAGTAAGCCAGGTAGTTTCCCGTACCGTAAAGATTGTTATAATCTGACTTAATAATGTTGGTAGTGCTGTTGGTATAGTAAGCATAACCCCACGAAGAGTTTTTGAAACAGTTATTTCTCACATCGAGGTTAGACCCACCATAAGCGGCAAAAGCCCTGCCAGCAGAACTGCTTCCATTGACATTGGTACTGTTATGAAAAACATTCTGGTATGTACTGTTATAACAATATATTCCATAGGCAGTACCGCTGCCTCCAACATATACCATGTTGTTGGAAATCTCAGCTCTTAGGACAAAAGTGCCTTCATTGGCATTGGTGTGAATTCCATATCCTCCATTTGGCATACTGATGGTATTCTTCTCTATAAGAGCAGCAAAGTCAGTATAAACACAGTAGATCCCAAACGACCCGGATCCACCCGAACTCATTGTGATAGTATTGCCGGATATAATTGGAGCATCCTGATGGTACAAATGAATGCCAATATAGTAGGAATCAACTATCTGGTTGTTTTGAATAACATTGCCTGATGCCAGGACAGATTGACTTGTACCTCTCAGGTGAATACCAAAGCTGCCGTTGACAATGATATTGTTTTGGATCACGTTGTATTCATCTGGGGTATCATAACCATAAATGATGGCCATATTGGTGCCAGTACTGTTAGTGCTAGGTGTTGTGAGCACACAGTTTGTAATGGTATCGTTACTTGCACCTCCCTGAAAAACGATACAGCGGGCATAGGAAGTTCCGGTGCTTGAAAATGTCATCAAATTGAATTTAATGTAATTGGCCCCATCGAGTTTCACCAAATAATTGTCGCTCGTTGAAGTCGATGAATAAAACATTATTACCGCGGTAGAGTCAAGAGAGCTGGATTGGAAAGTAATGGTGTTGGCTGCGCTTGATCCAGTAATAGCCGGAATCGTAATCTGTTCATTATAATTTCCGTCCTGTACGTTGAAGACGACAGGCCCTGAAACCCCTTGTGAGATAAGGGTATCAACAGCTTCCGTGAAAGATGCGTAGTCGCCGCCAGTAAGGCCTATGGTATAGGCACCTGACAATTGCGCACGGCTGGAAAATGTGAGCCCGATAAGCAGCAGCAAAGCGAGAGCGCCGTTTCTGATAAAAACACGTGAGGGCCGGGTAAAGTAGGTGGCAGGGAATTTCATTGGTTTGGAGGTTACGTTAGAATTTAGATTGGAGGCTTGTATAATACAGAATAATAAATGTACGGAACCAAGACGGAATGCGCAGAAATAAGTTGCCTAGTGTTGTGAGCTTTATTGTACTACACCCTAAACTTAAACTCGAACTGCTTTAAGTCGTCGTTGGCCTTGGTGATCTTAGATTTGAGGTTAACTTTAAAATCCGCCACCCGTCCATGTAGATCCTCATCAGCATTTGCAAGTATCTGCGCAGCCAATATGCCGGCATTCCTGGCTCCATCCAGTCCTACTGTGGCCACTGGAATACCTGGGGGCATTTGAAGAATAGACAGCACTGAATCCCAGCCATCTAAGGATATTGAAGACCTGCAAGGCACGCCAATAATCGGCAAAGTTGTAAATGCAGCGACAACACCGGGCAGGTGAGCTGCTCCACCGGCGCCCGCAATTATGACACGCACACCTTTTGACCTGGCTTCGGTCGCGAATTTCATAACAAGTTCAGGAGTCCGATGCGCGGAAAGCGCATTGATCTCAAAGGGTATCTCCAATTCATCCAATACTTTTGCCGCTTCCTGCATGACGGGCATATCAGAGGTGCTGCCCATTATTATACTTACCAGAGGTTTCATCTTATGTGTAGTGATTATTTGATCTGTTTAGCTACAAAGGTAGTTGATTTCGGCATTTATTGAGGCATCAGACACTAGATGGATGCTCAGAAATTTCTTAATTTCGCTCCCCCGCATATCTTAGCAATAATAGATGAGCCATGAAAAGAGTTCGCATTAAAGACAAGGATTTTGAATTATCGATACCTGCGGATGTCATCCTCAAGGAAGTTCACAAGCTCTCAGTAAAGATCAACGAGGATTTGAAAGGGCAAAACCCACTTTTTTTATGCGTGCTCAACGGCTCGTTTATTTTTGCTGCAGACCTCTTAAAAAAGGTCAATATTGATTGTGGCATTTCATTCATTAAATTGGCCTCTTATCAGGGAACGTCCAGCACGGGAGACGTCAGAACAGTACTTGGCCTGGATGGAGAAATCAAAGATCGCACGGTTGTCGTAATTGAAGATATTGTGGATACGGGAAATACAATTGTGGCGCTCGTTGAACAACTAAAGCTCTTTAATCCTAAGGCAATTAAAATTGCAACTTTACTATTCAAACCCGATGCATACGGCAAGGACATTCATATTGACTATATAGCTCTTGAGGTGCCAAACGATTTCCTTGTAGGATACGGGTTGGATTACGATGGCCTTGGTAGAAATCTGGAGAGCATTTACTCGGCGGTGGAATCCGACTAACAAATAATTGCAATCATGTTTAATCTTATTTTATTTGGCCCTCCCGGAGCCGGAAAAGGCACTCAATCAGAACGGCTAATCACTAAATACAACCTGGTGCATTTATCTACAGGCGATATCTTGCGCTCAGAAGTAGCCGCTCAAAGTGCATTAGGCATTCGGGCCAAAGAGCTAATGGATCAAGGTGACCTGGTTCCCGACGAAGTCGTCATCGGCATGATCAAAACCAAGTTGCAAGACAACCCAACTGCCACTGGATTCATCTTCGATGGCTTTCCAAGAACGACAGCACAGGCTGAGGCACTTGATGCGCTATTGCGGGATTTGGAAACGAGCATTACGATGATGATCGCCCTTGAAGTGTCTGAAGAGGAGCTCATTACCAGGTTACTCAAACGAGGTGAAAGTTCTGGAAGAACAGATGATCAGGACAGATCAATTATTCAGAACCGCATTGAAGAATACACCACGAAAACAGCCCCGATCAAGGACCATTACAGCGCCCAGGACAAGTTCCATCCTTTAGAGGGAATGGGCACAATAGATGAAATATTCGGTCGGATCAGCGGGGTTATTGATCCGGTAATCTAATTCAAGAATACCTTAAGATGCCATCCTCAAATTTTGTTGACTATGTAAAGATCTGCTGCCGATCTGGAAAAGGAGGAGCAGGATCACGACATTTTATGCGAGATAGGACCAATGCTAAAGGTGGCCCTGATGGAGGTGATGGAGGTAAGGGAGGAGATGTTATTATGGTAGGCAATGAACAACTCTGGACATTACTTCACCTCAAGTATCAGAAGCACATAATCGCCAAGCATGGAGAAAATGGGGGGAGACAAAGATCGTTTGGAGCTCAGGGTGCTGTGGCTGTTGTGGAAGTGCCACTGGGAACGATAGCCCGCGATGCGGAAACCCATAAGTTAGAACACGAAATTACCATGCACGGCGAACAGGTAGTGCTCGTTGCAGGAGGGAAGGGCGGTCTGGGCAACGATCATTTTAAGTCCCCCACCAATAGAGCCCCGAGACACGCACAGCCCGGGGAGGCAGGAGATGAACAGTGGAAAATACTTGAACTAAAATTGCTCGCAGACGTTGGATTGGTTGGATTTCCGAATGCCGGCAAATCCACTCTTCTGTCGGTGGTGTCAGCTGCCAAACCGGAGATTGCCAACTATCCGTTTACTACCCTGGAGCCCAACCTTGGAATTGTTGGACATCGCGATGACAGGTCATTTGTAATGGCTGACATCCCAGGTATCATTGAAGGTGCGCATGAAGGCAAGGGTTTGGGAATTCGTTTTTTGAAGCACATCGAACGAAATTCAGTGCTGCTGTTCATGGTACCGGCAGACAGCGATGATATTGGCAAGGAATATGAAATATTGAAGCAGGAACTGACAAAATACAATCCTGAACTGATGGACAAGAACAGGCTGTTAGCCATAACCAAATCTGATTTACTTGACGAAGAGCTTACAGCAGAGATCAAATTGGAGTTGCCGAATGTTCCTTATGTGTTCATCTCGTCTGTGGCGAACACAGGACTTACGGAATTAAAAGATGCTCTATGGAGTGCATTAAATGAAGAATAGATGGAGGCCCTGGAATCATTGGATCGTGCGTTATTTCTGTTTCTCAATGGGCTTCACTGCGATGCTTTAGATCCCATCATGATGTGGATCAGTGACAAGTTCATTTGGATACCTTTCTATATACTGCTGATAGCATTGATAGTACGCAAACATGAATGGAAGAGTTTGATAATCATCATTCCGGCATTGGTGGTGATGGTTACCCTCAGTGATCAAATTTCCGTACAAGTATTCAAGAACGGCTTTGAGCGCTACCGGCCCTGCCATAATGAGGATATTAAAAACATGATACATCTGTTGGGTAATTGTGGCGGCCAATATGGTTTTATATCTTCGCATGCCACCAATACATTCGCCCTGGCAGCTTTCATTATTTACGTCATGAAGTCACGACCCCTCGTATATGTAATGCTCGTTTGGGCAGCTTTGGTTTCCTACAGCCGAATTTATCTGGGGGTTCATTACCCTGCGGACGTGCTTGGCGGAGCGCTGGTTGGCTGGATGGTTGGATACGGAGTGTGGCGTATTACCAAGCAGGTGAATACCCGGCTTGACTATATTTTATCGTATGAATAGCCTGGTGGCCATATTTATAGGAGGAGGGATCGGAAGCCTGGCACGATACGGAGTGTCCGTGCTCTCTAAATCCATGTTTAAAACGGAGTTTCCACTGGGCACGTTGCTGGCCAACGTACTATCTTGTGTTGCAATGGGTGTGATCCTGGTGCTTCTCAAAGATAAAGTCGGGCAAAATGACATAGTAAAGGCCATGCTCATCACGGGATTTTGCGGAGGATTCAGCACATTTTCTACTTTTAGCTTTGAAACTGTAGAATTGTTGAAGTCGGGCAATATGTCGTTTGCGATTGCCAACATTGTACTCAGCATTGTACTCTGTTTGGGCATATTGGTCATTCTAACTAAAAAACAGATAATATGAGAAGATTATTGATGGGTATAATTGTGATTGGCCTGATTGGCACAACGTCTTGTATGCAAGAACAGGAAGTTCAGGGCGTGGAAACGCCAGAACCTGTGGTTCATGCAGGCCCGAAGATGCCTAAGAACATCATCTTCATGATCGGCGACGGAATGGGCCTGACCCAGATCAGTGCCGCATTAATAGCCCAAAGGGATGCGTTGAATTTAGAGCGATGTGCCGTCATTGGCTTAATCAAGACGAATTCAGGTGACAATCTGATTACAGATTCAGCCGCGGGGGCCACGGCATTCTCAACAGGTCAAAAAACCTACAACGGCGCCATAGGAGTGGATATGGATACATTGCCCCTCACCACTATCCTGGAAATTGCGGAGCAGAGCGGGTTAGCTACAGGCCTGGTCGCAACTTCATCCATTACTCATGCAACGCCCGCTTCTTTTATCTCTCATCAAAAATCCCGAATGATGGATGAAGAGATTGCCATGGATTTCTTGAAAACAGATATTGATGTCTTCATTGGCGGTGGCAAGAAATTTTTTGAAAGGAGAACTGACAATAAAAATCTACTGGACCAGCTAAAATCCAATGGCTACACCGTCGCTACCGGCCTGGAAGAAATCAACGCCGTAAGCACTGGTAAACTTGCAGGGTTCATTGCTGATGAACAACCACGAAAGGTAACGGAAGGAAGAGGTCAGGCACTGGCAGAATCGGCTATGAAGGCAATCGAGCTTTTGAGCATGAATGAAAAGGGATTCTTTATCATGGTAGAAGGATCCCAGATTGATTGGGGCGGACATGCCAACGATTCAGAGTATATAATAAGCGAGATGGAGGATTTCGACTATACGGTGGGCAAAGTATTGGATTTTGCTGAAGCGAATAGGGAAACACTTGTAATCATTACCGCTGATCATGAAACCGGGGGTTATGGGATTGTTGGTGGAGATATTGAAGCAGGTACCGTTGAAACCAGGTTCCTTACCGCCTTTCACACCGCCACAATGGTACCGGTATTCGCTTATGGGCCAGGTGCCGAGGCATTTGCAGGCACATACCACAACACAGCAATCTTTAACAAGATGATGGCATCTTTAGAACTCAATGCAAATTAGACCGCTACGCAATATTGTGTTGTTAGCATGCTTTGCATTGTCGCTGACGTCCTGTCAAACGGACAAATCTCCTGCATTTTCGGATGAGGAGAGGGAGAAAGCTATACCAGTAGAGAAGGACGAAGAACGCCCATTTACATTCTATTATCAACAACTCGTGGTGGCATTGGCATCGGGTGATGCCGCTGGCTTTAATGGCCTGATACATCCAGAATTTGGCTGTTACCTAATTGAAGCGCCGGGGGCCATACCCGTTATTACGCAAATTACAAATGTGGACAACGCACTCAGAAAGAGTTCTGAGAGATTGATCATGAACTTCAATGATGTATTTCTTACGTTCCCGCTTACCGAAGACAGGTTGCCCACAATTGATTGTGATTCCCCTGAGGGGTTTTACTCTAAAGAAGGAACTTATGTTGAAGATGTTAATAACCTGGCAGAGGAGAAAATTTGGAAATATATTGGACTAGATTCCGCTGCTCAAAAACCAATCTCTGAGCTTGCCAACACTGTTGAGAAAACTATTGTAAACACCGCAGGATTCACTGCATATTTCTCCAAAATTGGTGCTGAATGGTACATCACCTTCTTTGATATCAGAGTGCCCTGCACCGCCTGACTATCTGAACTAAGAGCTCGGGAAAAGTGGAAATAGCGCTGTTAATAACTTTTGGAAGTAGTTGTTGCTTAGTACTATAGAACATTGTACTTTCGCGCCTTTCGTGGTGAGCCTGTATGTGGATATTAGTTAGTGGGTGAGGGATATCACGACTTGCGGATTGCAGAAGAACTTGTTCAATCCAACTAATTATGCTTAGGCAACCACATAAGTCTGGGTTCGTCTTACAAGGGATAAACACCATCACATTTGTTGTATTATTTTAGTCTTCAGTTTTAATTAGATATATAAAAAGGCAACGAAAATGAACAGTACGAATGGTACAGACTGGGCAAACGAAGTTATCAGCAACAGGGTAACAGTAGCCAAAAATGCCGATAGCGTAAGAGTTAGCATCAAGGCACCCGAATTCTCCATGGGTAATAATGTTCTGGCACTTTGCATCACCACGGTGGCTCTTGCGGAGATTTTGCTCATTTACCTGGTTATCAAATCCAATGTGAGCTTTGGTGTGTTAGTGATTAGCTTTATACTTCTGGCAGCTGGACTAGGGCTTGTATTTGGTTTTGTAAAATTATGGCTGTGGCACAACTTCGGTGAAGAGTTAATCAACATCAATGGGAGCAGTTTCGGGATGCAGCGGGGATACGGATTGTTTAACAGCGGCGCCAGACAGCTGGTATTGAACAACGAGACTGAACTATATACCAATCGCTTTGACAGCTGGAGCTGGAGAGAGTTTAGAGGGAAAGGTGTATTCAGATTGGCCACGGTTAATGCTGCACTCACAGATTTTGGACTGAAGCTGGATGACCAGGAGTTTGAGCGGATTACCGGCACTGTAACCAATCAATTAAATAAGCTAAGAACACCGAAAGGAATGCAGTCATCAGTGGAACAAAAAGACCATGAAGCACCTGTAGTACAAGAAGCAGATGAGGTCAAAGTTATGCAAGAGAAGAAAGCTGTGGAAGAAAAAGAAGAGGCAGAAGCAAAAGAAGTGACAGAAGAGTTAGTAGCAGAAGATAGCACAGAAGAAGTTCAGCCACCGATCCTGGAACAGCTGATTGGCGGACACCAACGTGTTAAAGAAGAAATACAACCCCAGAACCTGGTACAGCTCTCAGGAGGCCAGCACCGTGCAGCGCTGAATAACTATTTAAGGAAGCCAGTCCGGCAAGGTCCTAAGAGAAACGGCAGGGACAGAAAATGTGCTTAACCTGCCGTCCTGGCAGCTCGTTGTAAGTGCTCATATACAGGCAACCACCCCAGCCACTCCCGTTCATTGGAAAGAGACTCATTGTGCCATACGCTAACGAACGTTCCATGCACAGCTTTCACCTCCGCGAACAAATCTGAGACGCGCTCAATGGCCTCCTCCGGGCTTAGTTTCAGGTGATCATTCAAGGTGCGATCCATCACAGCAAAAGGGTATACCGTGAGATTTGTGGGCTCATTTGCCTGGAGATCATAGAATTTGAAAGGGGTACACGTTCCTGCCCTAAATCCCGGAACCTCACTATACCCCATAGAGTAGTCTTCTTCAATTCCATTCGCTATCAGCGTCCTGTAGGTAGTGCTGACGGCTGCTACATATCGGCCGATCGAGAATTTGCTCCAGGCGTCTTATTTCCTTCTGCACAGATGCTACCCTGTCACCTGATCTATACGAAGGATGTATTCCAACATCCGAAAACTCATCCATCTGTTTTACCATTGTGATTTGTTCCGTGCTTGAGTGGGGCAGATTCTTATCATATGCACCGTAATCGCCGAGTAACACGAAAGACTTTACTTCGGTTTCGCACTCCTCCGCCATGGCCTTCATATACGCGTACGTATCGTAGGGATCCTTGCTCTTCCCGCTTAACACACCCAGCCTTTCAGAGATGGCATCGCTATCCCTTTGCACAGCAGACTTAACGATTCCCCCTACATTGCGGACAGCACCTTTTCCAACATAGGCGTAGGCATTGTCTATGTCTATGGTGTTGATATAGCGAAATTTCCTTTCTGTAAACTTGATATCGGGAAATTCCTTCATTAACACCTCCCCTATCAATTGGGCCCACACATCCACTATCGGCCTTTCAAGAAACCCGTGTTCACTGGCGGTGCTCTGCCCGGCAAGATATCTACCATGTTTGTCGGTTTGGTGTGGCAGATACTCCTCATATCTTGTCACCAGGAAAAATATAGCTGAAAAGAGATCATATTCCAGGGCCGATTCTCTTCCCACTTTGAATAAGACAGGATATCCCCGGCATTCGCCTACATCTACAGACTGCTGGAGCACCCCCTCTTCACCAAGCAAACCAGCCGCACGAAATTGAAGAGCCCCCTCCATGGCTTCATTGCCGTAGGTGAACCTCACTCCTGATGAATTGGCAAAGGCTTCCCGGTCAGCCGTTAGCGTAAAATCAACGCCTAAAACACTGGTAAAAACAAATTCGAATGTGTAGGAAACCCTGGGGGTGATCTCCTCACAAAAAATTGTGATCATATCCTCTGGTTAATCTGAAGAGAGGGTCTTGACCATCTCATTGCAAATGAACATTGCTGCTTTGCCATCTCCATAGAACTGCGGATAGGTGAAGTCTGTCTTTTTACTGAGTTCATCATAAGCTGTTATGATGCCTTCCTTATCTGCATCTACAACTACCGCATTGCCATTTTGTACAAGCTCCACCCACTCTGTTTCAGCTCTCATAATGATACAGGGCTTCTGATAAAAATAGGCCTCCTTCTGTACGCCGCCGGAGTCAGTTAGAATTAGTTTGGCATTCATCTCCAGGGAGATCATATCGACATAGGACACCGCCGGTAAGATCTTGATGCGATCGCTATTTGAAATGGCCTTGTAAATGTCTTGGTCCAGATTTTTCTTCAAAAGCTTGGAAGTCCTGGGATGCAACGGCATTACCATTTGCACTTCATGTTGTTCAGCTATAGCGTGAATTGCATCGAACAGGGATGTCAGGCGTTTTGGATCGTCTGTATTGTTATCCCGGTGAATGGTTACAAGGGAGAAATTCTCCCTGTCTATCTCTTGATCTACTATAAGCGTTGAACTGGACTTTGCCAACTCAGCATAGTGGAGACTGTTGTCATACATAATATCTCCACAGTGGTAAATTTTCGGCCGATCGATTGTATAAGGAGGGTCACTAATCTCCTTAAATCCCTCCCGCAA
>DTRK01000144.1 GCA_012965955.1 Flavobacteriales bacterium | reverse complement strand
GCATCATCCAGCGCTTTCACTACAGCTTTTCCCGCCTTCTTTAATCTCTTTTTGGCAATATTCAGCCCATATAAATCCTGAGCTATGCCCTTTTGTTGTTCTACCCACTCATTGTACTCCCTTACGGTATCCGATATCTCACTCAGATAGCGCACACGTTTTGGCGGAATAATGAAGATCTTCTCGCTCATCTCGTCCGAGCGTTCAAATGAGCTGTTCAAAGCAGCGCCTGTCTTCTCAACTATAACGTCCATCAGGGCTTTGTACAGCGTATTGGTACCTGGATCATTGAATTGGCTTGCAATGGTTCCGTAAACCGGGACAGCACTGTCCTTCATTTCAAACAACATGCGGTTGCGCCTGTACTGCTTCTTAATATCCCTCAATGCATCCTTTGCGCCTAGCTTATCGAATTTATTCAGGGCAATCACATCAGCAAAATCCAACATATCGATCTTCTCCAACTGCGACGCTGCCCCGTATTCAGGAGTCATAACGTACATGCTTACATCAGAGTGATCCACAATTTCAGTATCAGATTGTCCAATTCCTGAGGTTTCAAGGATAATTAAATCAAATCCCGATGCTTTAAGTACGTCAACAGCTTCCCCTACATGCTTGCTAACCGCCAGATTACTTTGACGCGCTGCCAGAGAGCGCATATAGCAACGGTCATTGAATATACTGTTCATGCGTATGCGGTCACCCAATAACGCGCCTCCTGTCTTTCTCTTGGTAGGGTCCACAGAAATAATCCCAATGGTCTTCTTTGGGAAATCCACCAGAAACCTCCTCACAAGCTCATCCACCAGGGAAGATTTTCCGGCTCCGCCTGTCCCGGTGATACCCAACACCGGTGTAGACACCTTAGATGCCAGGTCTTTAATGCGTTTAAGAATGACCTTATTCTCCCTTGGAAAGTTTTCTGCCCTGGAAATCAGCCGGGCTATTGTTGCTGGATTCTTCTTGGCTATCGCGCCAATTTCTCCGTTCAGTCCATGTCCGATGGCGTAGTCAGATTCCTTCATCAGCTGATTGATCATCCCTTGCAACCCCATCTCCCGACCGTCATCAGAATGGTAAATTCGTGCGATCCCGTACTTCTCCAGCTCTTTTATCTCATCAGGCAAGATGGTACCGCCACCTCCGCCAAAAATCTTTATGTGCCCACAGCCCTTCTCTTTAAGTAAATCGTACATGTACTTAAAGTACTCCATATGGCCGCCCTGATAGGAGGTCATGGCAATGGCCTGCGCATCTTCTTCGATAGCACATTCCACCACCTCTTGCACAGATCGGTCGTGTCCCAGATGGATTACCTCCGCACCAGAGGCCTGAATGACCCTTCGCATTACATTGATCGCTGCGTCGTGGCCGTCAAAGAGAGATCCGGCGGTGACAATGCGAATTTTGTTCTTGGGCTTGTATGGTTTGACGATTTCCATAAATCCCTGCGAAGTTAGCTTTTATCGAGTATTTTTGCAAGGAGTCCCGAGAGTTATTGGGGCCTTGATCTGACCCTTATTTAATCAGGCAATCATGCGTGTTTGGTCAATTTGTATTCTTCTTTTCTCATGTATACTAGCTGGATGCTCCAGTACACAGAAGTCAGGCAACACTGAGGAGCCCAAATCAGAAGAATCTCAGGTATCACAAGAGGCTCTCAAGGAAGAACAAGAAAGAGTAGTAACTCCATTTAAGGAAACCATTGCAGACGCTAGATTAGTTTGGGGAACCTCAGAGGTTGGCGGTTGTGAGATAATAGCGACAGTCCTTGAGATATATGATCAACTAGACACCGTAAACCCAGGTAGTCCATGTGGTCAATTACCGTGCAGCGCTCTGTTGAGAATTGATAAAATAGTTAGGATGGGACAGCTCTGTGGACCACTCATTGTACCCGGTGCAAAATTGAAAGCCTATTTCAAAATTACCCTCTCTAAAACCGACGATCTCTTCCCCGATATGAAGCAGCATTTCCCCGGATTGGGAAAAAATGATACCTTTGAAGCCACTTTTGTGACTACTGGGAACCCTGAAGACGAGTATCAGATTGTCATAAGTGGGTATAAGAAGGCTGAATAGGAAACACCACCAAATCCCCTGGATTCAGTTCTCAACAGCGGTTGTTTTTATTGATTAAGTTGGGTCTACAACATGGTACTCAATATGAAAATACGCGTCCTGACAGCATCCTTAATTGGCATGGCTATCATGTCGTCATTGTTCATCATCGAACCCTATAATGAGCTTAAGGATTACAACCAGTTTCACGCGCTGATACTGCCATTATTTTCTGAAACACCTCTGGCAGAAGGAGGATCGGAGTTGCAAGAGGCGAGATTGCAGTGGCAGCTACAGAGGCTTGCATATCCTGCGACCGGGGAGATCCCAAAAGGCATCCGAAAGAGAGAGTTGGCATATGCGAGAAGCTTGAACAAAGCTGCCAAAAGCAACGGCAAAACAAATCCAGAATTTAACTGGCAGAACTTAGGACCTCATAATGTGGGAGGAAGGACACGCGCCTTTGCCATGGATGTCACCAATGAGAATGTAATGCTTGCAGGAGGTGTTTCCGGTGGATTGTGGAGGACAATAAACGCAGGCACAACCTGGAATAAAGTAACTGCCCCAGACCAACATCATAGCATTACGTGTATCACGCAGGATACCAGACCAGGAAAAACCAATATCTGGTATTATGGAACTGGTGAAGCATATGGCAACTCCGCGAGCAAGAGCTTTTCCGCTAATTATCTTGGAAATGGTGTATATAAATCTACTGATGGTGGATTAAGTTGGGATACACTCGGCTCTACTGTTTCCGGAACGCCGGAAAAGTTTAATGCCTGGGATCATATCTGGAGAGTGGTGGTTGATGCCTCTGTAGATACCGCAGATATAGTGTACGCAGCACTCGAAAAACTCATCTATCGCAGTACGGATGGTGGGGCTTCCTGGACAATCGCGCTGGATGCGACGGGTGTTGGAGGAACGGTATTTACAGAAGTGATGGTTACACCTAACGGAGTTGCCTACGCAACGCTAAGTGGTGGTAACGACAAGGGTATATGGAGATCAGGAGATAATGGCAATACCTGGGCAAAAATATCTGCGGGAAGTGGATGGCCTTCAAACTTTAACAGGGCTGTCATAGGATATAATCCGATGAACGAAAACACTGTTTATTTCCTATCGAACACGCCCAACTTCGGACAGTATTCAGAGACATTCTTCGGAGGGTCAGAATACAACAGCCTATGGC
>DTRK01000143.1:25287-31690 GCA_012965955.1 Flavobacteriales bacterium | reverse complement strand
AAGCTATTGAGAGAGAGCAAGAAAATAGAGGCACCTTATAGAATAGAACAATAAGAGTGTGGGAGATTTAACCACTTATGTCCTCTAAACTTCCTAACACCTCCCCAATCTTACCGGAAGGTCTTTCTGCCCGTGCACTGATGATTTTACCCTCTCGGTCTATCAATAAAAATCGGGGGATAGAATTGATTGCATAAGCATCACAAATAGCTGCTTTCCAGCCTGTAGTGGCGATGAGTTGGACGCCCTTCATTTCTTTTTCTGCCACCATCTGTTCCCATACATTTTGGTCTTTATCAATGGAAACACTGATGAACACAATGTTCTTGCCTGCGTATTCTTCTTGTAATTTTTCGAGATAAGGGAGCTCTCTTCTGCACGGACCACACCAGGTGGCCCATACATCTATATAGATGTATTTCCCTTTAAAATCTTGAAGATTAACGGTATCTCCTTCAATAGTTGGATATGAAAATGCGGGTGCTTCGCTTCCTTCACCCAGATATTTCCATTGGTCGTACAATTCAGCAATTTTAGTTTTGTATTCCTCGTTGGTAATGGTGTTTTTAAATTCTCCCAAGGTCTCTTCCAGGTTGGCTGTGCCTTCATACTGAATGTGCTTTTTCATAGCCTTATAAAGGAAGTCATTGATTATATCCTGGGTTTCAAATAGCACTTTCGCTATTTTTAGTTTTGCTTTTAGCCGTCCTATTTCACCCCTGAGATTACTGTCGAATTTTATTGCTTTATTCGTTTCAATTTCAAAATATTCTGACAAGAAAGCATAATAGGATCGGGTTGTTTTGAACAAGGTAGAATCATCCAGGCTGAGCTCAGCTAAGTAGTTGTCGTAATCCTCACCCAGGTCAATGGAATCTCTTCCTATATAACTTATATGCGTATTAGGGTAGTTGAGTTTCTTGTATGCCCAGCCATACAGTATCTCTGATGCTTCTGTAGCAATAAGATATTGGGAAGCATTTGGTTTTTCTGATCTGTATTTGTTCAGGTTGTTTGTTAATGCTTCTTTTGAGGAATCTAACTTTGCTAAAAAGGGCAATAGATCCAGAGAGTACAGCTCTTCATGAGTAAGCTGCATTTCCTCTTTAATGAGGTACTTTTTTGCCAGATAGTTATTTACCGCTGCTCCACTTCCTTCATAGGCTATGGTTTCGTCGAATTCTTTTGTATCAATGGTCAAGGTAATACTGTCTCCAGGAACAAAGAACATGGATGACCTTTCGTTTCCATGGTAGAAATACCCAAACCCTTCTTCGGTAATTTCAATGAGAGTAGAGAAATACCCAGCACTATCGAGATAAGCAGTATCCGCAATTTTGGAGTCGCCCTTTCCTGCACGGAAGATCGCAAAATCAGATTTGGAGTTTTCAATTTTTCCGGAAACAAATACCCCATTTGTCGCATCATTTTCAATAGGGGGCTGGCTACAACCAAATATTAAAATGGGCAAAAGTATGTAGATTGTATTTTTCATAATAAGTGTTTTGGGATGTTAGTACCTTACGGTAAGTTGATGCCCAATTCTTTAAGCTGCTCCGTCGAGATTTCTGAAGGTGCATCCAACATCACATCACGGCCAGAATTGTTTTTTGGAAAAGCGATGTAATCGCGAATAGTTTCGCTCCCCCCGATGAGAGCCACGAGTCGGTCAAACCCGAAGGCAATACCACCGTGTGGAGGAGCGCCATATTCAAAGGCACCCAGCAGAAAACCAAACTGTGCTTCTGCTTCCTCTTTAGTGAATCCCAAAGCATCGAACATCTGCTCCTGCATTTTCCTTTGGTGAATTCTAATTGATCCACCGCCTAGTTCAACGCCGTTGATGACCATGTCATAGGCATTTGCCTTAACAGCTCCTGGATCTGATTGTAACTTGTCTGCATCCCCAGGGTTCGGCGAGGTAAAGGGATGGTGCATCGCATGAAATCGTTTGGTCTCCTCATCCCATTCCAATAAAGGGAAATCAACAACCCATAATGGTGCATAAATGCTCTTGTCACGCAAGCCCAAAGCTTCGCCAACCTCTAAACGCAGTGCACTCATCGCATTGCGGGCTTGTGCTTTATCGCCTGACATAATCAGCACTAAATCGCCTGGCTCAGCATTCATGGCTTTGCAGATGGCCATCCTGGCGTCATCGCCATAGAATTTATCTACCGAAGATTTCGTAGTTCCATCTTGATTGTATTTCAAGTAGACGAGTCCTTTCGCACCGATTTGCGGACGTTTGACAAAATCGGTCAATGCGTCCAGCTGTTTGCGTGAGTATTCAGCTGCACCTTTCGCGCAAATCCCTACAACTATCTCGGCTCCATCAAATACATTAAACCCCTGTCCCTGGGTTGATGCATTGAGCTCTACAAATTTCATTTCAAACCTGGTGTCTGGCTTGTCAGTACCATAGCTTGCAACGGCGTCTGCATACGTCATGATTGGGAATTCCGGGAGGTCATGCCCCTGGACTGTTTTGATGATGTGCTTTATCAGACCTTCAAAAGTCGATAGGACATCTTCTCTCTCCACAAAAGACATCTCACAGTCAATTTGGGTGAATTCCGGTTGACGATCTGCCCTTAAGTCTTCGTCCCTAAAGCACCTTACAATCTGAAAATATTTATCAAATCCGCTGACCATCAGCAATTGCTTGAATGTTTGCGGTGATTGGGGCAGTGCATAGAATTGGTTTGGATTCATGCGCGAGGGTACCACGAAATCCCTGGCTCCTTCAGGGGTGGATTTAATCAAGACCGGAGTTTCAATTTCTAAGAACCCCTCACTGTCCAGGTACTTCCTCGTTTCTTGCAAAACACGGTGTCGAAGTTCAATGTTACTTTTAAGCGGTGCTCTGCGCAGGTCCATGTAGCGGTACTTCATTCGCAGGTCATCACCCCCGTCGGTTTCATCCTCGATGGTGAATGGAGGGGTATTGGACTTATTGAGTACAGTTAGTTGCTCAACGATTAACTCAATGTCTCCCGTGGGCAGATCAGTGTTTTTATTGCTTCGCTCAACGATATTCCCAGATACCGATATAACGAACTCTCGCCCCAGTTTTCTGGCCTTCTCACACAGCGATGCATTAACATCCATATTAAACACCAGCTGCGTGATTCCATATCGATCTCTTAGATCAATAAAGGTCATTCCCCCGAGATCTCTTGATTTTTGAACCCAGCCACTGAGCGTTACGGAATTTCCAACATCGCCCGGGCGCAGTTCGCCGCATGTGTGTGATCGCAACATAGCCTGATGATGAGTTCGAAATTACAATTATTGGACTTACTAATCATGCAATAAATGTTTATTATTGGATCATGTACTCAGTTCGGCCACCAAAACTCTTAAAACGACTTCTGCGCGATGTGGTTTGGGATATACCGGGAAAAGATAAAGTGATCTATCTGACCTTTGATGATGGCCCTAATCCGGTGATTACGCCTTGGGTACTCGATCTTCTCAAAACTCATGAGGCAAAGGCAACTTTCTTTTGTGTTGGGAGCAATGTTGAAAAACACCGCGAAGCGTACGACATGGTCTTGGCCGCTGGCCATGCTGTGGGAAATCATACCTACAGCCATAAGAATGGGTGGAAGACCAGGCGGGAAACGTATTTGGAAGATGTAAAGCGGTGTTCAGCTGTTTTTCCAGCAATGTTATTCAGGCCTCCATACGGAAAGCTGCGGAAATCGCACTACAAGCGAATCAAGGAGGACTATAAAATTGTAATGTGGGATGTGCTTAGCGGTGATTTTGATCACACAATATCCAATGAAAGATGCCTTGCAAATGTTCTTGACAATGCCAGGGCAGGTTCTGTCATCGTTTTCCACGACAGTGAAAAGGCACTGAAGAAATTGTATTATACACTTCCAAAGGTTTTAGAACACTTTTCGCATTTGGGATATGCATTCAAGGCAATACCAGAGCCTTCTTAAATCTGCCATTATTTACTTGTTGGGTGCTCCAGCAACTTTCGGTAAGCTACATGTCCGATATTGTCAATGCTATCATTAGTGACCCAAACTTCCAACAGTACGTCACGGTTGCTATAGTATTTCAATTTAACGAATCCCTGGCGTGCATAGGTAAAGGACGCCTGATGCCCCTTTGCCACATGGCTGGTCTTGCAGCCCGAACCACTTACGATATAATGCTGTCGTTCCTTCGCAAAGTATTGAAGATTATGATCGTGTCCTGCAGCGAATATCAGATTGTCGTATTTGGAAAAAACACCTGATAATTGCTTGATTAAGAGCCTGTATCTCGGGTGCGTCACATCTTGAATGTGCCCAAAGTACTTACGGCTCATAGGATATATTGAGCCTAAAATTGGCATAGGGAGATATAAATTATGGTATTTCGCTGTTAAAGGGAATAGGTGATCCTTTATAGTAAATCGTCCACCATGGTATCCATTGGTAATGATAGGATGATGCGCTCCCACTATAATTTGCTTGCTCTTGTTGGCCTCGAGTACTTTATCCAACTCCTTGATAAATGAGTCGTCATCAATGGCAGTACAGACTTCATTTGCCACATTAACTTTGTCCCATTTGTGTAGCCACCATTGTGTGTCAATAGCGATGAAAACCAGGTTGTCTGTTAAATTGGTAACGGCTGGACCAGGGCATCCTTTGTCTGGGAGGAACGTATTTCCCCGATCCAGGTAATGTTCAATGTAGCTTTCTTCACGTTTTATGGCCACTAAGCCAGCAGGCCTCCAATGGTCCCAGTCGTGGTTGCCGGGAACAAATACAATCTTGCCCTGAAATGCATCGAGAATATCCAGTTGCACATTGATTTTCCGTTCTGCAGCACCTCTCTCATCAGAAGATGTATCGGGCAAACCGGCTTTGTAGATGTTATCACCCAAAAATACGACCAGGGCATTGGAATCGGCTTTCTCCAAATGCCCTTCCAGCACTTTCAGGGCCGCAGGCTTGCTGAAGTCTGCTTCACCAGCATCACCAATCAGGTATATAGTGTAAATAGGTGCATGCTCCGGTTGTTCAACGGTTTCCCAGTTTATCTCAGATTTGCTGTACCAGGCTTTCTGCGCCTCGGCATGCAAGGTGCTTAAAATAAGCCAGGCAGCCACAACGTACTTTAGCGCATTTTGAAACTTGGAGCTCAACATGGCAGATCCTGTTCTATTCAGGTTGTTTCACTTGCTTTATTTGCTACCATGTCATTCAAGGCAGCAATCCAGGTGGCATTCTCGTTTAAGCACTTAACCAGCTCCACCTTTTCCCCTCCGTGTTCTTTGAATAGTTCGTCATATTCCACCTCGATCTCATACAGCGTTTCCAGGCAATCCGCAACAAAAGCAGGGGAGGCGATCAGCAGTTTCTTGGCGCCTTCCTTCGCTTTTTCTGCTACTACTTCATCTGAAAATGGCTGTATCCAGGGGTCGCTGCCCAGTCTTGATTGGAACGCAATGCTATACGCATGGTCTGGGATTGCAACGTGTTCTAAGATCGCCTTAACAGTGGCAAAGCAATGTGCTCTATAGCAGGTCCTGTTACCCTCATTAATTGCAGCGCAGCAGTTCGGGGTTAAGCAATTGCCGGAGGGGCTCTCTTTCTGCAAGTGCCTTTCGGGAAGCCCATGAAAGCTGAAGATCACATGATCGTATGACGAAATATCGTGCTTTGAGAATTGTTCCACCCATGCTTTGATAAATGTTGGATGGTCATAAAAATGCTCAATAAACCGGATAGGAGGGAGTGTTGGGTAACGCTCAGCTGCCTCCTTCACTTTGGCGATGGTAGAGCCGGTCGATGAGCTGGCGTATTGGGGGTATAGTGGCAGGGCAATAATACGGTCGTAGTTGACCTTCTCCATCTTCTCCAACACTGACCTGATGCTGGGGTTTTGATAGCGCATAGCTAGAGATACTTCAAACTGGTCCCCCAGAGAATTTTGCAGGTGTTCACGTACTGCCTTGCCATGTACCAGCAGTGGTGACCCCTCGTCCGTCCAGATTTCTTTGTAGAGCTTGGCGGATTTTGGTGCCCTGAACGGAATGATGATCAGATTTACCAGTAGCAGCCGCTTCAGCCAGGGCAGATCAATCACAAAGGGGTCATTCAGGAATTCGGTCAAATACCTCCTAACGTCTTTCGTAGCTGGGCTATCCGGTGTGCCGAGATTGATAAGTAGGACTCCTGTTTTCATTAACTACAATTCTTGTTGCGCCCCAAGTAGTTCTCCGTGCCTCACGTGTTTTAGTGGTAATGAAAATCAAATATGCAGTGCCCTTTTTCCAGTGGCATCCAGACAGGCTTCTTTCATCGCTTCAGTGAAGGTGGGGTGAGCATGGCTCATTCGGGCAATATCTTCAGCAGAGGCTCGGTATTCCATCGCAACAACGGCCTCTGCG
>DTRK01000143.1:19597-25276 GCA_012965955.1 Flavobacteriales bacterium | reverse complement strand
TATATGAACTCCTAATATTTCATCCGTGTCAGCGTCCACATGCACTTTAACAAATCCTTCCAAATCCATGCTGGCCCTGGCTCTGCCACTTGCTTTAAATGGGAATGAACCGGACTTAAAGTTTCTGCCGTCAGCTTTGAGCTCGTCTTCTGTGTATCCAACACCTGCAACTTCAGGCCAGGTATAAACAACACCGGGGATCAATCGATAGTTGATATGTGGTTTTTGACCGGCCATAATTTCTGCTACCAACACGCCCTCTTCTTCAGCTTTGTGAGCGAGCATTGCACCTTTAATCACATCTCCAATGGCATATATCCCCTCTGCGCTGGTAAGCAGCTGATCATTGACCTCAATCATACCTCGATCATCAAGTTTCACCCCTGCCTTATCAAGGCCAAGGTTATCGGTATATGGTTTTCTTCCAACTGCCATCAGGCAATAGTCTCCTTTTACCTCCACTTTTTTACCTTTCTTGTCCTCAGCAGTGACAGTAACCGCCTTACCCTTTACTGCAGCTCCGGTTACCTTGTGGCTCAGCAAGAACTCAAATCCTAACGGCTTGAGAGATTTTTTAAGTTCTTTTCCCAGAGACTTGTCCATTGTTGGGATGATGGAATCCATGTACTCGAGTACGGTAATTGTTGAACCCATCCTTCCAAATACTGAACCCAGTTCCAGACCAATAACTCCTCCGCCAATTAATATGAGGTGCTTGGGAATTTCCGGCAAATCAAGCGCTTCAGTAGAGGTAATGATTCGCTTCTTGTCGATTTCTATTCCTGGCAAGCTAGAAGGTTTAGACCCAGTTGCAATAATCGTTTTGTCAGTGTGGACGGTGACGGCTTTTCCCTTGTCACGTTTGACCTCTATCGTATTCTTGTCTTTGAATGTTGCATGTCCCTGAATGACTTCAATTTTATTCTTCTGCATTAGATAGCCGATTCCACCGCTTGTCTGCTCCACTACTTCGTCTTTCCGCTTGATCATCTGCTTAAGATCCACTTTCAGATCTTTGAGATTGATGCCATGTTCTTTGAACTTTGAATGCGCATTGTGATAGTGCTCCGAAGAGTCCAGCAATGCTTTAGAGGGGATACAGCCAACATTTAAGCAGGTACCTCCCAGGGTGTTATAGCGTTCAATAATCGCAGTTTTCATTCCTAGCTGTGCGCACCTTATGGCTGCAACATAACCACCAGGCCCCGATCCTATAACTGTAACATCAAACTTATCCATGGTTCAAGCGACCTTAAATGTCAATTCAATATTACAAATAAATAGCGGGTATTTACAGATTGGAGAAAGCATTTGCGCGCCTGGAATTGACAAAGGCGAATATCAGCAAGCCAGCGGCAATAAAGGAAGCAAGTCGCGCCAAATAGTTTCCGGCCTTGGTGTACACGGTAAGTTCGTGATTGGCGTTTAACGTTCCCTGAATAACGGCTTCCTGCCACCATTCTGTAGCATTCAGGATGTCACCTCTCTGATTAATAAAGCAGGATATTCCCGTATTGGCAGAACGTGCTATGGAACGGCGGTTTTCAATGGCTCTTAGGCGTGCGTATGCCAAATGCTGCTTATAACCAGGGCTGTCATCCCACCATCCATCATTGGTCATGATAAAGATTAGTTCAGCTCCTTTTTTCACATAGCTTGCTACATATTCCCCATAAATTGATTCATAACAAATCACAGGAGCCACCTTGAAATCACTGAAGGCAGATTGAAATACGCTTGATTCATCTTGGCTGCCGAGGCTGCCAATGGTACCGCCCAAATCCAGGGCGAAGTCTTCAAGAGGTTTGAGTATAGAGGCGAAAGGCATCTTTTCTACACCCTGAACCAGTTTGGATTTATGGTAAACCTGAGGTTGGTCAGCTGCACCTACTTGTATTGCAGCATTGTACATATCATAGTATGCGTCACTTTGAGGAAATTTTCTGGCTGTGCTCGTAAGTGCATCCTTGCGAAGCAGTCTCCACGATGACATCCCTGATACAAATTCCGTTTTTGGATGCCTGTTTAAGAAAGTTCTTACGATCTCGATGGTGGGGGAGTGATTAATATTGTGCTCCTGAATGTCCCCGCTGAGGGCAGTTTCCGGAGCTACAATATAAGCGGGGTCTGTCTTTAGATTTTTGTCCAGCAGTCTGATCATCTCATCAAGTTGTTCAGTTCCACTCGTTGCGTATTTTTCGTTGTAAGGGTCAACGTTGGGTTGAATGATGGCGATCTCTATCGGGTGAGAAACCTCTTCGTAGTTCTGATACATTATTTTAGAGATTACTATCGGAACAATGAGTACCAGAGCAACAATCACCAGGGTCGCCTTATTCTTGCCAAAGTCTGCACCTTCAAACAGTGACCGTTTGAGTATTTGAAAGACCAACATGTTAGCGATCAGGATCCACAAAGTCCCTCCAAATACCCCCGTGTACTCATACCATTGAATCCACGTAACCTGATTGGCAAATCCATTTCCCAGAGCAAGCCAGGGCCAGGTTAGTTCCCAGTTCAAGTGGAAGTATTCGAATGCCATCCAAAAGGTGATAAGAGCGATATACCCGCGTCGATTTCCCAAATGTTTTTTGGCATAGCGAAAAAGTGTGAACACGATGGTCATCATGAGTGAATTGACCGCAATCGCTGCAAGGAGCACGAAGATTTTAGTTGTAAAACCTTCTGTCACACAATAGACCCACCATGTAGTGCACAGGTTAAAGGTGGCAAAGGCAAACAAGGGATAGGCAAAGAATGATCTTGGACTGTTACTGAGTTCGTGCTCAACAAAGAGCAAAGGAACAAGGGCAAAGAATAATATAGGACTGAGGTCTCCTATTGCTGGCCAACCTAAGGCAAGAAGAATCCCCGTTAGTGCGGAGAGACCTATGAGGTGAATCTTAGAAAGTGCCACAAGCGTCGCGTAATACTATTGAGAAATCAGCAGCGGATGAGAGCTTTACATGTAGCAGGAGTTCGGCTAGCTTTATCATTTTCTTGAGATTTGCTTTGTGATAAAGCTAGTAATTATATCTGAGCTGGATCCTTAATAAGGTACAGCCAAGGACTCCTACAAGCCAACCTCAAATTGAATCCGGAATTCCATCATGTTATCTGAACCTTCAGCTTGGATTAGGGAAACATCACTTTGGAATTTCAAGATATGCCCAACTATATACCTGGCGACTCCAAAAGTATAGGCAGATACGTTCACATTACCTGTAAGATCTTCAGGAGTAATCTGAGTGTACCGGGTTGCGAACTCCCAATTGTTTTTCATAAGATATCCTAATTGAAGATTGATGCCGGTACCGGTTCTATACCCTTCATATGTCCACTCAGACCCGTCAAAATTCCAGAAGGCCGATGGCTTAGTGGTTGATTTGTCAACATATTCCGCCATAATCGAAAGGCCCTTGTACTTTATCATTAGATCTACAAAAACTGCTGTAATGTCACGCATCTGTGAGAGTTCATCTCCTCGTTGTCCTTGTTCCCTCAGTGCGTTGTCATTATAATCGTATGTGGCTCCAATGGCTATTTTGAGACTGTCTTCTCTTTCCATGTCACCTCCCACGTAATCACCACCATTTGCAAATTCACCAAACGGAAGAAATTCAATTCTCTGTGTCCAGTCATATCCCGATTTTGGGTTCAGCGTACTATAGTTTTTACCTTCTCCAATCGAAACGGATGAAATTTCACGGATCAACATTTTGCCCAGATTAAAATGATGTCTCAGCTGTAGTCCTTTATCCCGATCGATATTGTACTCCGAATTCAAAAGTGATCGATCTACAAATTGTAGCTTTTGAGAAGAAATGACCCGTTCCCGATTACCGGGTAATTTTGTTTGGCCTGCCCACAACGAGAAGTTGCCAGCAAAATTCCACTGTAACAGAGCATCGAGTACCTGGCCACTCACCATGTCATACTCGATTTTGTAGGTGATTTTAGGGTTCAGAACATATCCGCCAAATTTGATTCTGGCTCGCCTGACCCACATTTTATCGGAATATTTATTATCCGTAAATGAGGTGTCGTCTGTCACCGTGTAGAATCCATCATACCTGATTTGGATGCGGGTATTGATTTTAGCAGCGAAGGATGAATCAGCTGCCATAAAGCGAATGCCCTTACCATACGTATCTGGCACCAGGAACTGTCCGTACGTTGAGCCAATGCTGAACAGGAATGCCATCATAGGTATGATTATGCTGTACTTCATTTGCGTGCTAAAATATTCCACCACAAAGTTGCCATAATTATCAGTTTCTTTTACAAGGGATGGCAAAATTTAGCATTTTTGTAGCGCAGAGTTTATTAAATGACCAAATGAAATGGACATCGATAATCCAAAGATGTAGCGTATGAATTTTTCTGTAATGCAATTGCTTGAGCTGGTTGGGGCCCTGGGTTTCTTCATATATGGGATGAAGGTGATGAGTGAGGGCATCCAAAAGGTTGCAGGTAGTAAGATGAGGCAAATCCTCAGTGTGATGGCTTCTAATCGGGTGTTTGGCGTGATTACAGGATTTCTTATTACGAGCTTGCTTCAATCTTCCTCTGCCACCACGGTGATGGTTGTGAGCTTTGTGAACGCTGGCTTGCTTACACTTGTTGAGTCTGTGAGCGTTATCATGGGTGCCAATATAGGTACCACCATCACAGCATGGCTCATATCAATTTTTGGATTTAAGGTCAAAATTGCGTCTGTAGCTCTACCGATTATTGCAATGGGCTTGCCTATGATGTTCATAGGGCGGGGCAATTGGAAGTCGTGGGCTGAAGTAATTATTGGATTTGCCCTGCTCTTTATGGGCTTAGATGCCTTGAAGCACTCGGTTCCTGATTTAAGAAGCAACCCCGATGTGTTGGCTTTTCTAGCTCACTATGCTGACATGGGAATGCTCTCAACACTTATATTCATTGGGGTAGGTACGATTCTCACTCTGTTGGTTCAATCCTCAAGTGCAGCCATGGCATTAACGCTGGTCATGTGTAACCAGGGATGGATACCATTTGAACTGGCAGCAGCAATGGTTCTGGGAGAAAATATTGGAACGACTATCACAGCTAACTTAGCAGCGCTTATAGGCAATGTGCATGCGAAAAGAGCTGCCAGGGCTCACCTGATCTTCAATGTATTTGGGGTGGTCTGGATGTTCTTGGTATTCCGGTTATTCCTACAGGCAGTGGATTCATTCATGATGACATCAAATGGTATGTCTCCCCTGGATCCTGAGCAATACGAATCTATTCCCATAGCATTATCAATCTTTCACTCAGCATTCAATATAATAAACGTGTTGTTGTTGATTGGATTTGTCCCTGTCATTGTGAAAATAGCAGAGAAAATGGTGACGTCCAGAGGCGAGGCAGATGAAGAAACCAAGTTGGAGTATATCGGAACAGGTATTCTAGCTACACCTGAATTGTCCATTGTCGAAGCTAAAAAGGAGATTGTCAAATTTGGCAAGATCACCAAACGCATGTTTGGCTTCACCACCGAACTACTTGAATTGAAGGAGGGTAAGCAGTTCAGCGAACAATTGCGTCGAATTGCAAAGTATGAGGATATTACGGATAAGATGGAAATTGAAATCGCGGAATATCTGTCCAAGGTCTCTCAGAGAGAGCTAAGCGAGCATCTGGCGCTTAGGATACGTGGTATGT
>DTRK01000143.1:0-19587 GCA_012965955.1 Flavobacteriales bacterium | reverse complement strand
AAATGACCTGGAGCGCGTGGGCGACATCTGTTACCAAATATCAAAGAGCCTAGAACGAAAAAGAGAACAGAAAACCGAATTCAATGAGGACCAGCGAGCCAACATGTCGAAAATGTTCGGAACCGTACAGGAAGCTGTTGATGTGATGCTTCATAATTTAAGCGGGGATTATAGCCAGGTCAATATACGCAACGCGGATTTGCTTGAAGTTGAGATCAACAATACGAGGGATACCCTTCGTACTGCTCACCTTCAGAGTATCGCTAAGGCTGAATACAGCTTTGAGAGTGGAATGTTCTACAACGATCTCTTCTCGTCTTGCGAGAAACTGGGGGATCACATTTACAATGTCAACGAAGCAGTTGTAGGAATCAAGTAAACCTAAAGTGGAATAATCGGTGTCGTGATAATATTGCTCTCATTATTGCTGCGGTCCTTGATGTAGATTTCGAATTGGACAGAGTCGTACGGATAGTTGGCAAACAGTACAATGTCAACGTCAACTTCTCCTTTCAAGCTTTTATTCTGACCCTTTGGCGTAATGTCCGGCATTCGATATTGGCTCTCTACTGGTGTTTGCTTCTCCCCATTGAGTATCCCGTATTCAGATACAAATAAATTCTTGGTCAATGAACTTTCTGGTTCTCCAAGATTGCCATCTCCATCCGTAAATTCAAAAGTGATCAATACGAAATGGGATGTGGGATTTCCAAGTAAGTCCAGTGAGTCGGTCTCAGTATATGAGAGGTATGTTATCTGCGGTTCAGGTGGATATTTCACGCCCTGCAAGCATGATGCAAGAACTCCGCTCATGACCGCTAAACAAACTATAGATATACTCTTAAGCCGCTTCATATACACAGCAAAGATACGAATTCAATATATCGTACCTGTTCGATAGTGCGGTATATTAATCCGTAAATTTGTTTTGATGCTCATTTGGGAGTTTAATCTGTTATTTGAACGTTACTTGCTGACATTTCGTGCCCGTGGATCACAGTAATTTTATAGAAGGACTATTTCGCATTCAGGATCCGTCAGAGTTTGAGCGGATGGCGCTGGAGCTTTTCTGTCATCAGGCGGAGCACAATAAGGTCTATGCTACCTATTTGGATATGTTGAAGATTCAGGTGGAGGGTATCCACGAATTTGATGATATCCCATTTCTACCAATTGAGTTTTTTAAATCCCATCAGGTAGTGACTGGTTCTTGGAAGCCTGAAGCAGTGTTTCACAGCAGTGGGACAAGCAGCAACGTGGTGAGTAAACACCAGGTAAAGGAATTGTCAGTATATCGCAATTCATTTATCAGTGGTTTCAGAGTGGCTTATGGTGCGCCAGAGGGTTACATCATTCTGTGTTTATTGCCTAATTACGCTGATAACCCCAATTCTTCCCTGATTTACATGACAGATGAGCTTATTAAGCTAAGTGGACAGGAGTTAAGCGGGTATTATTTAAACCAGGATGATGATTTGCACAAAGCGCTCAAAGCAGGGTTAAAGAGTGATAAAAAGGTATTGCTTCTGGGTGTATCTTACGCTTTGCTGGATCTGGCTGAGAGGAGAGATTTGCCGGATATGGAGAAGGTTATTGTCATGGAAACCGGCGGCATGAAGGGAAATAGAAAAGAAATGGTGAAAGAAGAGCTGCATGGTGCACTGAAAAGTGGTTTTGGTGTAGGTGAGATTCACTCAGAATATGGAATGTCCGAACTGCTCTCACAGGCCTATTCCAAAGGAGATGGCATATTCACCTGTCCTCCCTGGATGCGGGTTGCCGCTCGGGATGTCAACGACCCCCTGAAGCAAATAGGGCTGGGGCGTTCTGGTGGGCTCAATATAATCGATCTGGCCAATGTGCATTCCTGTGCTTTCATTGCCACCCAGGACCTCGGGAAAGTATACGCCGATGGTTCTTTTGAATTACTTGGTCGCTATGATCACAGCGATATCCGGGGGTGCAACCTGTTGTTGGCAGAAGGTTAGCTTACTCTACTGTAACCAGGTGGTAGTTCTTCTTGCCCTTTTGCACCAGTATGTACTTACCGGCCAAAAGATCATCAGATCCAACTTGATGGCCATTATCTACCTTCGCTTTGTTGATGCTAACACCGCCGCCTTGCAACATGCGTTTCGCTTCTCCATTAGAGGAGAATACACCTGATTTAGCCACCAAAAATTCAATGATGGGTAAACCACCCTGAACTTCAGCACTTGTCAGGGTAGATTGCGGAACGCCATCGAAGATATCGAGGATGCTCCTGGCATCAAGTGCCTTTAATGACTCAGTTGTTCCGTTGCCAAAGAGAATTTCTGACGCCTGAACTGCAGCTCTGTATTCAGCTTCAGAGTGCACTCGGACTGTTATCTCCTCTGCCAATTCCTTTTGTAGCAAGCGTTCGTGAGGTGCCTGGTGGTGCTTGCTTTCCAGTGCCTCAATCTCTTCTTTATTCCTGGTGGAGAAGATCTTCATGTACTTAACTGCATCATCATCTGCGCTATTTAGCCAAAACTGATAAAACTTGTATGGCGAGGTGCGTTCCGGATCAAGCCATATATTTCCATCTTCTGATTTTCCGAATTTGCTTCCGTCACTCTTGGTGAGAAGAGGGCAGGTGAGGGCATATGCCTTCCCTCCAACTTTCCTTCTTATCAGTTCCGTTCCTGAAGTAATATTACCCCATTGGTCTGAGCCGCCCATTTGAAAGGTGCAGCCCATGTTCTCATATAGCCATAGGAAGTCATAGCCCTGAAAGAGTTGATAAGAGAATTCAGTAAACGACATTCCGCCGTCAAGACGGCTCTTAACAGAATCCTTAGCAATCATATAACTAACAGTCAAGTGCTTTCCAATATCCCTGAAGAAGTCAAACAACTCCATGTCTTTGTAAAAGTCAAAGTTGTTGACCAGAACAGCGGAGTTCTCTCCACAATCAAAATCCAGAAATTTCTCCAGCTGCTTTTTGGTACAGGCTTCGTTGTGTCGCAGCGTCTCAAGATCCAGCAGCTGGCGTTCTTCGTCTTTGCCAGATGGATCGCCAATCATGCCAGTGGCTCCTCCAACAAGTGCGATGGGTTTGTGTCCGGCCCTTTGGTAGTGGACCAGCAGCATCACCGTTACAAGATTTCCAACCGTAAGAGAGGAGGCAGTGGGATCAAATCCGATATAGCCAGGAGTAACCCCCTTCGAAACATGTTCCTCGGTGTCTGGCATGATGTCGTGAACCATGCCTCGCCATTTCAACTCTTCAACAAAACTCATACTATAGAATATTGGCCAAAGATATGTATTGTCTGATTATTTATTTGTTATTTGGAACTTGTTATATAGAATTTTCTAAAACATGGTTTTTGTAACAGGTGGAACAGGTTTATTGGGCGCACGCCTCATCTATGATCTGGTGAAGGCCGGGGAGGAAATTGTGGCTTTGAAACGATCCACAAGTGACTTGTCTGTCGTTGAAGGTGTCTTCAACCACTACGAAAAGGAGCAAGGGCCAGCCATGTATGGAAAGGTCCGATGGCATGAAGGCGATGTCACCGATGTGCCTTCCCTTTTAGAGATCTTGGATGAAGGTGATGACGTGTATCACTGCGCAGCCATGGTCTCTTTTAATCCCAAGGCAAGAGAGAAAATGATGAAAGTCAATGTTGAAGGGACAGCCAATCTCGTCAATGCCTGCCTGGCGAAAAAGGTGAGGAAACTCTGCTTTGCAAGCTCGGTGGCAGCTATTGGGAAACCAGCAGAAGGTGCTGAAGTAACAGAAGACACCAGGTGGAAGACGTCAAACGGCAAACCCAATTATTCGATCAGCAAATACAATTCTGAGAAAGAGGTCTGGCGAGGTATTGAAGAAGGCCTGGAAGCGGTAATAGTCAACCCAACAATTATTATGGGCCCTGGAAATTGGAGAAAGAGCAGTGCCCGCATGTTCCTGGATGTTTGGAGGGGTTTGAAATTTTATACTGCCGGGGTAAATGGTTTCGTTGACGTCAGGGATGTGACCGGAGCAATGATCAAATTGATGAAGAGTGATATCTCAGCGGAGCGATATATTGTAAGCTCCGAGAATGTGGCCTTTAAAAGTGTCTTCGATATGATCGCCGATGGATTGGGAAAGCCCAAGCCGACTTTTGAGGTCACACCATTTTATTCCGAGCTCTTTTGGCGACTGGATAAGTTAAAGTCAGTCCTATTCGGTGCCAGGCCAAGAGTTTCAAAGGAAATTGCCCGGGAGTCGCAGAATAAATCCTACTATTCGGTTGAGAAATTGAAGGGTGCTTTGGGAGTGGACCTGATCCCAATTGCTGAATCTGTATCTGATACGGCGAAGATATTTTTAGAACAAAATAAGTGAATAAGGCTGAATGGATTCCATGCCCTTTCAGCCGGCTAATAAAACTTATTTTACCTGGGAAGAGGTATCAGGTTTTTCATTCTGTACTTCCGCTTCAAGCTTGCTGAGTCTCTCCAGCATGCCATCGTATATCTCTTCCAACTTATCGGGATGGTCAGTGTAGTACTTCAAGCTATTCTCAAAAGTTTCCTTGCTTACTTTATGCTTGTGATAGAGGGATTTGTAGTAATCTGTGATCTGCCCTTTGCGCTGGGTTTTGTTGTACTTTCTTATCACGATCCCGCCTTCAATTAGCTGAACATCAACCATGATCGCAGTCATTTCTTGAATGGAGAGTACATCAATCGGTACCGACTCATCTGGCTTTTCACCACAACCTAAGCCAAAGGCCAGCCCCAATAGAATTAAATATTTCTTCATACTTTAGAAGAATTGAATTCACCTGCATCACTTTCGTTAAAACTTCACTGAGCAAGCCAGGCAGGTAGGATAACAAAAATACACATATGCAACGATGTATCCCCTTTTTCCTCACCCTTGTCATTGGATCAAATGTCCTTGCGCAGTCGGAAATGAGCGCTTTCACAGCCACGGGGAGGGCAGGTGCCGCTACCACATTTGTCACAGATTACCAGTCGATGGGAATTAATCCTGCGAACCTGGGCTGGGAGGCAAAGGACGAGAAAATGATTTCATTGGGCCTGCTGGAGGGGGGCTTTTCGATATACTCTGAGGCCCTGGTAAAGTCAGACCTGGTTGCGAGTTTAAAAAAAGGCAAAACGGATTTTACCTACGACGAAAAAGTTCAGGCGGCACAAGACTTTACAGAAGCTGGATTCACTGCCAATATTGATATTTCCCTTCTGGCCTTTGCTGTGCAACCCAGTAAGAAGGTGGGAGGATTTGCTTTCGGAATAAAGGACCGCTTTCAATGGTATTCTCAATTCACTGAAGAGTTATCGGAAATACTCTTTGTAGGATATAGCGCGGATTATTTCACGCACCTGATCATCTCTACGATTGATTCTTTAGGTGCCACAGGCTTTGATACCATTTTGAATGCAGGTGATTTGCCCGATGATACGCTTGCATTGATTGAGAAAGGATTAAGTCTTGTTCCAAAGTTGTTATCAGATATTATGGGAGATTCCAGAATGTCCTTGTCGTGGTATCGGGAATACAATTTTAGCTATGGAAGACAATTGTTGTCGAATGAGAATATAAGCTTATACGCAGGTGTTGGGTTTAAGTATTTATCGGGCATGGCGATTATGGAAGCACGTACTAACAACGGAATCCTGGAGGCATATTCTGCCTTGACTCCGGCGCTGGGAGTGAACTATGGGGATTCATCTGAAGCGAGTAACCCGTCCACCATAATAAAAGGCGAAGGGATTGTTCCAAAATCTGTAGGTAGCGGTATGGGATTCGACTTTGGGGTGAGCGTGATTATTGGTGAAAAGTTGAAATTGGGTGCTTCTATCAATGATATTGGCAGCATGACCTGGGATGGGAACGTGTATCAGGCCAATGATGACTCCCTGTTCGATCTAACTTCGAGTGGCTTTGACTCCTATAACATTTTGAAAGAAGCACAAGATGTGATGGGTGAAGATGGAATGTTTGATTGGAGTGGAGTAATAGAGAAAAAGGTAACCTTACCAACAAATATGAGAATGGGGGCCAGTTTTGAGGCGGGCGAAAAGCTAGAGGTAGGCATGGATATTATCGTACCGGTGAACGATGTAGCTGGCAACTACGGTAAGGCGCTGATGGCTTTTGGGTTAGATGTAACTCCTCTCCCCTGGCTGCGCTTAAGTACGGGGTTTAGTTCTGGTGGCAATTATGGGTTCAACGTCCCGTTGGGAGTTGTCGTAATGATTGGAGAAGGGACCTGGGAAATGGGTGTAGCTTCCCGAGATGTCGTAACGTTCTTCAGTGAAAACAGACCGACGCTCTCGCTGAGCGCAGGGTTTTTGCGTTTTAGATTCTAAGGGTTACGAAGCCGGCTGTACTTTAATCGCCTTAGCAATATTGAACATCCTTGTTGCAGCACCTTCCGAGAAGCCTTCATCAACTATGCTGCGAATTTCGTAGGCATTGGCGTCATCCATCTTGATGACAAAGAATCTGTATTCAGGTTCCATATCCATACCCTTAAGGGCCCATGCGTACAAAATGGCATCTGGCTCATCGACAACATACGTTGCTTCATAAACATCATCCATTGCAATATCTTCTTTTGCCATCCCCATGTCCCCGTCTCCGCCAGAAATTTGAACGGCGAAGTTTAGTCCAACTCTAATTTCCAAAGCACCCCAGTCCAACTCCTCAATTGTGTAAGATGAGTCAATATCTCCTGCTTGAGGCACACTGATAACCAGTGGGTAGCCATACTCATTTAAGTCTAGCTCCTCAACACGGCCAAGGTCAACTGTTTCTTCAGTTCCGTTTTCTTCTCCGTCTTCTCTACCTCCAGTATCACAGCGTGTAAAGATTAGCGTAAGCGGCAGCATTAACAAAAAGGCAATTTTTTTCATGGTTTATAGTATTGGTGGCATGTACCAGGCAAAAGTAAAAATATCTAAGGGATATGAAGAACAGCTTGAATAATAACTTGTCTCTAAACGTCAAATTCAATTCCCTGGGCAAGCGGCAAATCATTACTATAATTGATCGTGTTTGTTTGCTGTCTCATATAGCCTTTCCAGGCATCTGATCCTGATTCGCGTCCACCTCCAGTTTCCTTCTCACCTCCAAAGGCACCGCCAATCTCAGCACCAGAGGTGCCGATGTTCACATTGGCAATTCCGCAGTCAGATCCAGCATGAGATAAAAACATCTCAGCTTCCAATAAATCCGTGGTGAAAATGCTTGACGACAATCCCTGGGGAACGTCATTGTGCATTGCCAAAGCTTCTGAAAGATCCTTGTACTTCAACAAGTATAGTAAGGGGGCAAATGTTTCCTCCTGAACAATATCAAATGAGTTTTCCGCCTCCGCAATGCATGGCGTGACATAACAACCTGATTCGTAACCTTCGCCTTCCAGAACATCGCCGCCGATTATCACGTTCCCACCTTCGTCCTGAACCTTTCCAATGGAGTTCTGAAAATCTTCAACGGCCCATTTATCGATAAGTGGCCCTACGTGGGTATCTTCATTAAGCGGGTTGCCAATCTTTAGCTGACTATAGGTCGTTTTGAGGTTCTCTACCAATGTGTCATACATCGACTCCTGTACAATTAACCTCCTGGTCGAAGTACATCGCTGGCCTGCCGTACCGACAGATCCAAACACAACCGCCGGCATAACAAGATTCATGTCCGCCTTATCAGAAATAATGATTGCATTGTTGCCACCGAGCTCCAAAATTGTTTTCCCTAATCGCTCACCAACAATACGTGCTACCTTCTTTCCTACCTTGGTTGAACCCGTAGCTGAAATCAGCGCAACGCGCTTGTCTGCAAGAAAATCATCTCCTACGTATTTAGAACTGGATGCTACTAAATTCAGAACGCCTTCCGGAATCTGGTTGCGTTCCAACACTTTGCTTACAATATTGGAAACCGCGATAGCGCATAGCATTACTTTGGAAGATGGTTTCCAAACCACCACATCGCCACAAACCATCGCCAGCATGGCGTTCCATGCCCAAACCGCCACCGGGAAGTTGAACGCAGATATCACTCCTACAACACCCAATGGATGGTACTGGTCGTACATTCTGTGTCCAGGTCGTTCGCTGTGCATGGTATATCCATGTAGCTGCCTTGACAATCCAACCGCAAAGTCACAGATATCAATCATTTCCTGAACTTCTCCCAATCCTTCCTGATAGATCTTCCCCATTTCATGAGCCACCAGGCGTCCGAGAGGCTCCTTGTGCTTTCGCAGCTCATTGCCAATTTGTCTTACAATTTCTCCTCGTTTAGGGGCTGGAAGAACACGCCAGTCAATAAAAGCTGATTGAGCCGTAGCGATTACGGTCTCATAATCGTCCCAGGTACCTTGCTGTATCTTTCCTATCAGCTCTCCTGTACCTGGAGAGTAGGATTCCAGAAGTTCACCAGAGGTATTCAGCCATTCTGTTCCAGTGCATGCACCTGCATTGACATCCTTGATGCCCAATTCAGCTAATGTCTCTTCAATATTGTATTGATCCGTTGCCACAATTTGTTCCATTGTTATAATATTTAATCTGATATGCAGTTAATAGAGTCTGCCTGCAGGAAGGCAGGTGCAAAAATAGAAATTATATATCCAACTAAGTACAAATACAAATTGATAAGAATGTACAAAGGGAACTTTGTTTATATCGATGAATCCGGGGGTTTCGGTGGTGCGATCGTTATTAGCGGTCTAAAGCGCCTGTTTTTGGATTAATTCATTCGTAAATTCACACGTACCGGTATTCGTTTCATTTAGTATCTTTGCCCAACCGCGTTAGCAACGTTTAACCATCGTATGGCTACCGTATTACAACAGCGCAACTACTGATTCGCCCATGGATATCAGACCAGGCAAACTGCTTGAGCAGATTAAATACCCTTCCGACCTCAGGAAATTCACCGAAGATGACCTCACCCAAATTTGTGATGAGTTACGGCAGTACATCATTGACATTGTATCTGTAAAAGGCGGGCATTTCGGCGCAAGTTTAGGAGTGGTAGAGCTCACAATCGCACTTCACTATGTATATGACACACCATCTGATCAGCTTGTTTGGGATGTAGGGCATCAGGCATACGGACATAAGATAATCACCGGAAGACGGGACGTTTTCCATACCAACCGGGTATACAAGGGTTTATCGGGATTCCCGAAGAGAAAGGAAAGCGAGTATGATACCTTCGGGGTTGGGCATTCCTCAACGTCTATCTCAGCAGCCACAGGTATGGCAGTGGCCTCAGATTACAAGGGCGATCATGATCGCCGTCATATTGCGGTAATTGGGGATGGCGCGCTGACTGCTGGATTGTCCTTTGAAGGACTAAACCACGCGGGCTATATAGATAAAGATGTGCTGGTGGTTCTCAATGACAACTGCATGTCCATTGATCCCAATGTTGGAGCACTTAAACAATATTTAACGGATATAACTACTTCGCATACTTACAACAGGGTAAAGGATGAGGTGTGGAACTTGTTAGGAAAGCTAAGTAAGTTTGGCAAGAATGCTCAGGAAATCGTTTCCAAGCTGGAGAGTGGCATCAAAACATCTCTCCTTAACCAGAGTAACATCTTCGAATCATTGAATTTCCGGTACTTCGGTCCTGTTGATGGACACGACGTGGTACATCTCTCAAAAATATTGAGAGACCTCAAAGATATTCCCGGGCCCAAGCTATTGCACTGCGTAACTGTGAAAGGCAAGGGGTATGAGCCCGCAGAAATAGACCAGACTAAGTGGCATGCACCAGGATTATTTAACAAGGATACCGGTGAAATAATTAAATCCGTTCCTAAGGGCCCACAACCTCCAAAGTACCAGGAGGTGTTCGGTCACACCGTAGTAGAGCTTGCGGAGAAGAACTTTAAAATTATGGGTGTGACTCCGGCCATGCCATCAGGGAGCTCGATGAACATTATGATGAAGGCAATGCCAGACAGGGCCTTTGACGTGGGAATTGCTGAGCAGCATGCGGTAACCTTTTCGGCAGGCCTGGCTACGCAGGGATTGATTCCTTTCTGTAATATCTACTCAAGCTTCATGCAACGGGCCTACGACCAGGTTGTACACGATGTGGCATTGCAGAACCTCAATGTTGTCTTCTGTCTGGATCGCGGAGGGATTGCTGGAGCTGATGGGCCTACCCATCATGGCGCTTACGATTTGGTTTATATGAGATGTGTCCCAAACATGACGGTAGCTGCACCGATGAATGAGGAGGAGCTTCGCAACCTGATGTACACTGCCCAGCAGGATGATATGGGGCCTTTTACCATCCGCTATCCGAGGGGAGCAGGTGTTATGCCGGAATGGAAAACGCCTATGAAAAGCATAGAGGTTGGTAAAGGCCGAAGAATTCGGGAAGGGGAAGATATTGCCATCCTAACAATAGGGCATATTGGAAATTATGCAGTTAAAGCGTGCGCAGAGCTTGGCAAGGAAGGCTTAAATACAGCACATTACGATATGCGTTTTGTTAAACCGTTAGATGAAGAGTTGCTGCACGAAGTCTTCAGCACCTACAGCAAGGTAATTACGGTAGAGGATGGATGTGTCATAGGTGGAATGGGAAGTGCGGTACTTGAGTTTATGGCAGATAACGGTTACAATTCACAAGTCAGGCGCTTGGGCATTCCAGATGAAGTAATAGAACATGGCTCTCAACTGGAGTTACACACTCAATGTGGCTACCATCCTGAAGGCATTATGGATGCCGTTCGGAATTTTATAGAGGATCAGGAGGGTTTGATGGCTGGCTAAGCATGGCCAAAGTGCCGTTCATTATTTGCACTTCAAGTCAAATATTGAAAAGCGGTATAGCCTGAGCCTCGTTTCCACGGAATTGTATAAGTTATAGGGGTAAGGGAAGGGACTATGCAGATTTTTCAGCAGCCTTTTGAGCCATCTCTGCAACGTCGTTGTCGTCAAGATCCTTGCTAGAGCTAGCTTCAGCGATGTCTTTCACAACAGCACCCATACTACACGAGCCAGAGAATGTTGCACCTGACTCAATGGCAAGTTTACTCGTGACTATATCACCAGTTAATTTGGCAGTAGGTTTCAGGAGAAGAATATTGGATACCGAGATCTTAACCTTTATCGTTCCGGAGATATCAGCGTTTTCACAAGTGATTTCCCCTTCAACCGTTCCAGTAGAACCCACAACTACTTTGCCTTTTGACGTAATAGTGCCGATGAGTGTTCCGTCTATACGAATATCACCTTCAGACTGAATATTACCCTTTATTTTGGTGCCGGCACCGATCAGGTTCACTGAGTTGCCATCGCTTTCATTGTTTCGGCCCATCTTATCTGAATTTTTAAACATTATCTGTGATGTTAAGTCGCGAATTTACGAAAAAAGGCGGTTTTTTGACAGAATAAGGCGTAAAAGAAGCCATTGTATATTTGGCAGCAGCTGAGTCCTAATCAGGGGCTAACCTTCCATGTAGTTTTTCTGGAAAAATGCCAGATATACGTCGATCTCTTTGTCTTTATAGAGTACCGGAAAGTTCTCGGCAGAAATGATAAACTGCTGATAACCTTCCTTGGGGAGGGCGGGAATGGCAGTAATATTTTCTCTAATGGATTTAAAATAGTCAATCCCGTTAGAGCTGTCTCCAAAGTTTTTAACCAGGATGATGTGCATTTCTGTATTGAGTAGCATATTACTCGTTCTCAACTTCTTAAACCTGAAGAATTTCGCATTGAAATCAGACACTTCTCTTTTTAAATCCTCAATATTTACAGCAGTATCCGGTACAATAATAACGTAGTAATGAGTAGTGGTTTTATTAAGAGAATATATTTCCTCTTTCTCCTCCGTATTAACAGTAACACTATCTCCAGATGAAGAAGAAATGCTGTCTCCCTCGATGAGCGAATCTTGTAATCGGGTTTTCAGTGTTGCGATCAATGCAAGTGTCTCCTCCGCTTCGACTTTCACTTCATCACCGGGAAACTTTGCGATAACATCCTTTAAAGCTGCTTCAAATTGAGTCATATCCTGGTGCTTGCCGATAGCCAGCGCGCGCAGATAGGAGAACTTGGGCCTCAACTTATTCTGTTTGAAAAGTGAATCCGATTGCTCACACCTGCCAATTACTACTGGGTATTGGCCTGCTATATAGGCACGGTAGGTGTCACTATAGTAGTTTTCCAACTTATTCTTCTTTGCTTCTAGCTGCTTGATATAGTTAGGGTTCATGATGAGTTTAGCGTAATCGCTGTCGGGAAATTCTTTCAGAATAGCATTTTTGTAGTAATTCGCTTTCGGCATATTATTCATCGAAAGGAATAGTCTGTACAATTGATAATAAGACGATAGTTGGTATTTATTTTCAGGGAAACGCGTCAACAGTTCCTCAAAAGTGGCAGCGGCCTGCTTTTTGTCATTCATCAGCTCCTTGTACACAATTCCGAGGTTATAATAGGCATCTATCATGCGTTCCTCTGATTCCTGCATCTTCAGCCTTGTGGTTGGAATAAGTTCCAAATACGAATCCACGTTCTTAAGGTCTCCGGTAATTTCCATAGCACTCAGGTCTTCGTCCAATGAATCTGGTTCTTCTTCAATGTCAAAACTCACCGAACGCTTGTTCTTTCTCCTCCAATTGTCTTCGAGCTTTCGCTCACCCCACTTCTTGCTGAATTCCGTATATCCAAAATTTAAAGCGGTTGGGTTGTAGAAGTACCAGCTCCCACCGCTTGAGGCAATTTCCCGCGAAGCACTGGGATCATATTTGGGGCTGGCATCAGCAGCTTTCTTCTTTCTCTCTTCTTCAATGACATCGTCGATAATTCCCTTGATTGCCTTCCTGCGTTCTTTATCGCTCATCCTGGCAAGTCTTTGTACGCTGTCTTCAAAGGCAATGATCTTGAGGTACTTGACAATGTCTTTCAGGGAATTCTTCTTGTCGACAATCTCTCCGTACAATTCATATTCCGGGTTGAGGTTGCTTTTGGCACTGTCATAATATGCTTCGGCAATGGTGTATTCAGGTATTGCAAAATTGATATTGCCAAGTCTGACATAGGCCAACCCTTTTTGGTGATTATTAGACCTGCTTGCACGTATAGACTTGTTGAGGTACAGCACCACCTTCTCCATGTCCCCATCGCGTTGGGCGAGGTTAGCCAGCGCGTAATAAACCTGATCAAAGTAATCCGAGTTTTTCTCATCGTTCAACATTCTTTCCAACTCGCGCTGGATTTCTTTGGTGTCTTTTCCTGACATGCCTTTCGCCCTATTGATCTGGGCATTGAAGGCCATTTCATAGGATGGGTTCATCTTTAGGACCTCCAGGAAATTGCGCGAAGCTTTTTTAAAATCCCTCTGTTGTTGGTAAAGCTGGGCCAGAATATACGTGTACCGCACCCTCACTTTACGTTTCTTGGTCAGGGCAATTGCTTCTATTAATGGCTTAATGGCCTGGCCGTACGCTTGTTGTTTCATATAGAAATCAGCCTTGGTAGCGGCAATCAGTGCATGAACTTTTCGAGGTTGCTTTTCCAGGGCAGCCTGGTTCTTTTCGTCCTCACTCAAGTCGATCATCGTTTGTGCCAGGCTAAAATGGTTTTGTTCGATGTGGGTCTTTGCGATCCATATCATAGCGGGAAATTTGATAGGGTATTTCTTATACTTACGCGAAACATATTCAAAAGCCTCCAATGCCTTGGCGTAGTCTCGTTTATAGAAGTGGGCTTTTCCCATGAGCAGGTAACTGTCGTCAATCCAGTTCTTGTGGATGCTCTCGTCCTTTTTCCCTTTCTTTCCTTTCTTTTTCTTTTTCTTTTTCCTCTTTTTCCTCTTTTTCTTCTTTTTCCTCTTTTTCTTCTTTGAACTGGCACTCTCGGGTTTGATTTCGTGTCTCTTAATAACCTTAGAAGCTTTCAGAATAGCATTGTCCATTTCAGGGTAAATGGTCTTTGAAGAAGATTCAGTTCCATACTTGAAGAGGGGAAGAATGGTTGTATAATCATCCTTATCAGACATCGCCAACTTCGCTTTGCCTTGCTTGAAGCTTTCGATGCCGTTGAAATAAGCATTGTAATGCCCGGTCATATTGTGGTATGCCCGATTTATTACCGCGTCTTTTCTTGTAGAACATTGTAGTCCTGCGCTAATCAGGAGAACAAAGCAAGCGGCTTTTAGATAGCATGAAATGTGGCTTCTTCCCATTATTTGTACTATGCCTTTCACCGTAAATCCAAAGGCGATAACCAAATATAACTTGTTAGTTGCAAAAATATTGTATTTCGGTGAAGGGACAATACCAGATAATAAAGGCAACATAATCAACGGTGAATAATGTTGCTTTACCACGCCTATTCCACCTCGCATGCTTATCTTTGCAACCAGCACAATGAGTTCGAAAAGCAAAAATGGCATCATCAGATAGAAAAGGAAGCAAGCCGTCAAAGAAACTTGTAGACAAATACATTCTGGAAATCCGGGATGAGGAGACCTTTGAGAAGAAGATCTCTTACCGCCTCTCAAGGCTCAACGTTATCACTGCTCTCGGGCTGACATTTCTGGTTATTGTAGTGCTTGTAGTTGCTCTCATTGCCTATACTCCATTGCGAGAGTACATTCCAGGATATTCAGACGTTAATCTGGCGCGAAACCTTGTCAGAGCTACCTTCGTTGCGGATTCCCTGGCGCAGGATTCACGAACCAAGGGGGCTTATATTGACAACCTTAAGAGCATATTAGAGGACCGGGTGGACGTAAAGCTCGATCAGGAACCGGGAGTGGACGAAGTGAATTCTACTTTTCTGGCTCAAGAACAGGCAGCTTCAGAAAAATACCAAAACATTAAGCTACGCAGGTCCAGGGAAGATTCGTTATTGAGGGTACAAATGGAATCAGAAGACAGCTATAATCTGAATTTTGTCAAAAGCGGTAAATCAGGTGGGGGGGTGGTCAATTTCGGTAGCCTGCTCTTCTTTACACCATTGAAGGGAATTGTTACCGATACATTCAGTTGGAATAAGCGGCATTTCGGAGTTGACATCGTGGCTGCGGCGAATGAGGCAGTCAAATCAGTACTTGATGGAACGGTCATATTGTCCACCTGGACGAGTGAAACGGGATACGTGATAGGCATTCAACATGAAAATAATATCGTATCATTCTACAAACACAATTCAGTGATCTTGAAGAAAGAGGGTAACAAAGTGCGGGCCGGTGAGGTTGTTGGCATTGTAGGTGACTCAGGAGAATTGAGCACGGGGCCTCACCTTCATTTTGAATTATGGATCAATGGGATTCCCATCGATCCTGAAAAGTACATGGTTCTTTAATATAAAGACATGGGTATCAAATCTGCACTCAGCGTGCCCTTCGCAAAATTTCAAGTTAAAGGCATAAATAAATGGAGTGCAAATCCAATTAGAACACAGGAAAGGGTGCTGCAATATTTGCTCAGGCACGGTCAGCACACTGCCTTTGGCAAAGACCATGATTTGGCAGGGGTAAGAGACTACGATTCCTTCAAAGAAGCGGTTCCGATTCGTGATTACGAAGGATTCAAGAGTTATATAGATCGCATCATAGAAGGAGAGTCCAATGTTCTTTGGAGAGGTAAGCCAATGTATCTTTGCAAAACGTCTGGTACTACATCTGGCAGCAAGTACATACCCATAACCCGGGCATCAATGCCCAATCATATCGATGCTGCAAGAAATGCGCTGTTGTCATATATCGCAAATACAAAAAACCATCAATTCGTTGATGGGAAAATGATCTTTCTTCAGGGGAGTCCGGCGCTGGATATCAGTGGAAATATTCCCGTAGGCAGGTTATCCGGCATTGTGGCCAATCATGTGCCCGCTTATTTACGCAAGAATCGTATGCCTTCATACAAAACGAATTGTATTGAAGACTGGGAGTCGAAAGTTGATGCGATAGTGGAGGAGACGTATGATAAGAACATGACACTCATTAGCGGTATTCCCGCTTGGGTACAGATGTATTTTGAAAAGCTGATTCAAAAGACCGGTAAGGCGACTATCAAGGAGATTTTTCCAAATTTTTCACTCTTCGTTTATGGCGGGGTCAATTATGAACCCTACCGTTCTATGTTTGAAGCTACCATTGGAGGGAAGGTAGACTCAGTTGAACTGTTTCCAGCGTCAGAAGGCTTTTTTGCATTTCAAGATACCCAGGAAGAAGAAGGGCTGCTGCTTGTGCTCAATGCAGGGATCTTTTACGAATTCGTGAAGTTGGAGCACATCAATGATGAGAGTCCGGAGCGATTTTCCCTTTCGGATGTGGAGATTGGGGTAAATTATGCCCTGATTCTTAATACAAATGCCGGACTTTGGGGTTACAGCATTGGTGACACCGTCAAATTTGTTTCTAAAGACCCGTATAGGATTATTGTTACTGGTAGAATAAAGCACTTTATTTCTGCCTTTGGGGAGCATGTAATTGCTGAAGAGGTAGAATCAACCATGCAGGAAGTGATTCAAAGTGAAGGCCTTGCAGTCACGGAATTTCACGTGGCCCCTCAGGTGACTCCTGCAGAAGGACTTCCACACCACGAGTGGTTTATTGAGTTTAAGAGTACACCTACCGACATTAGGCGGACTGAAAAAGCGTTAGACAAAATACTTCAGGATAAAAACAGTTACTATAAAGATTTGTTGGAAGGGAAAGTGCTTAGTCAGTTGCGCATATCCACAGTAGAGCCGGGAGGATTTGTCAAGTTTATGAAGTCTAGAGGAAAGCTAGGAGGACAGAATAAAATTCCCAGGTTGGCTAATGAGCGCACCTATGCAAATGAATTGGCTAATTTTGTAGTAGATTTTGATTGAAATGGAAGAGGACAAAAAGCGACATATTGCCATTCTGGGATCCACGGGGTCCATAGGCACGCAAGCTTTGGAGGTGGTTGATGCCAATCGAGATCAATTTGAGATTGAGGTGTTGACTGCTAATAACAATTCAGAATTGCTCATCGAACAATCCCTCAAGCACATCCCCAATGCAGTTGTAATTGGCAATGAATCCAAGTACAAGCAGGTGTTTGAGGCATTGGATCCAAAGGAGATCAAAGTATACGCCGGCATGGATGCAATCGACCAGATTGTTGAGATGGAGGATATCGACCTTGTGTTGGCGGCAATGGTAGGATACGCGGGTTTGCGATCCACTTTATCGGCCATTGAGGCGGGTAAAACTATAGCCCTGGCAAACAAAGAAACGCTCGTTGTGGCTGGAGACTTAGTCACGAAACTTGCACGCGACAAAGGTGTCAATATTCTTCCGGTTGACTCAGAGCATTCGGCCATTTTCCAGTGCCTGGCGGGAGAATTTGACAACAAGATTGAGAAGATATACTTGACTGCATCGGGGGGCCCTTTCAGGGGTAGGACCAAAGAATCGCTGGCAACTGTTACAAAAGCCGAAGCACTTAAACACCCTAACTGGGAGATGGGTGACAAGATCACAATTGATTCTGCTACCCTGATGAATAAGGGGCTGGAAGTGATAGAAGCAAAATGGCTATTCTCATTACACCCCGATCAAATTGAAGTTGTCGTTCACCCGCAATCGATTGTTCATTCAATTGTGCAGTTCGAAGATGGATCGATGAAAGCCCAAATGGGTTTGCCAGACATGAAGCTGCCAATTCAATATGCACTTGGTTATCCAAATCGACTCAAGTCTGAATTTCCAAGATTTAATTTTATGGATTACCCGTCATTGACTTTTGAAGAGGTAGACACCGAAACTTTTCGTAATCTTGCACTTGCATTTCAAGCAATGAAAAAAGGCGGAAATATGCCTTGCATCCTCAATGCTGCTAACGAGGTCGCAGTAGAAAATTTCTTGAATGACCGGATAGGATTTAACGAAATGCCGGAGCTCATTGAAGCTTGCATGGACAAGGCTCATTTTGTGGAGAAACCAAAGTATGAGGATTACATTTCTTCAGATGAAGAAGCGAGAATGTTGGCCGAGGAATTGATCGGGTCTGCCTACCCTACATACCGGTAAGCAGGAAGACGCATGGCATGGCGGGATGAGTTGTGGGAATGAATAAATTGAACAAAAATTAGGATATGGATGCATTGGTAATGACAGCGCAGTTGCTGCTTGGCCTCTCAATTCTTGTAATATTACACGAGGCCGGACACTTTCTTGCGGCGAGGTGGTTTGGGATGAGAGTGGAGAAGTTCTATTTGTTCTTTGACGCCTGGAACTTTAGCTTCTACAAATTCAAACTTGGAGATACTGAGTATGGCGTAGGTTGGCTTCCTCTGGGCGGATATGTCAAGATATCCGGGATGATTGACGAATCTATGGATAAGGAAGCAATGAAGAAGCCGCCTGAACCCTGGGAGTTCAGATCTAAACCGGCATGGCAAAGACTCATTGTGATGATAGGAGGGGTTACTGTCAATGTGCTTCTTGGAATGTTAATATTTTCACTCTCCTTATTTTATTACGGTAAAGAATGGTTGCCAGCTGATGAGGTCAAAAATGGCATTGTGGCTTACGACTTAGCGCAGGAGATTGGTTTGCAAACAGGTGATGATTTGCTTTCGATAAATGGTAATGAAGTCGAACGATTCTTAGATTATACTGCTTCAGGCACCTTCATCGAAGATAATGTTGTACTGAATATAAGCCGTAACGGCAAACTAATGGATATTCCGATACCTGATGATTTCCTTTTACAATTGTCTAAGAACAGGGAGTATATTTCACCGCGATATACGTTTTATGTAGCCAGGGTCACAAAGGCCAGTAACGCCGAGAAGGCCGGCCTTAAAGCGGATGATGTAATTAGATCTTTGAATGGAGTAGAGTTTACCTTTTTTGATGAATTTAAGAACATGCTGTCTGAAAATAAGGGGAAAGAAGTAGGCCTTGAAGTACTGCGAGATGGAAGTAGTGTATCCCTAACGGCTTTGGTAGGGGATGATGGGTTTTTAGGGTTCAACCCTGCGACAAATGACTTTAACTATGTAACAAAAGAGTTCGGCCTTATTGAGTCCTTTGCTACTGGCAGTGTACAAGCCTGGACGATGTTGATATTGAACATCAGGGGGATTGGAAAATTATTTCAAGGAAAAGGCAATGTTGGTGATTCTGTAGCTGGTCCCATTGGGATCGCACAGATATATGGTGGAGAATGGAATTGGCAACGCTTCTGGGGCATTACTGCCATTCTCTCAATGATTCTGGCGTTCATGAATATTTTGCCAATCCCAGCTCTCGATGGAGGACATGTCATCTTCCTGTCGATTGAAGCCTTAAGCGGTAAAGTATTCAGCGACAATTTCATGGAAAGAACACAGTTGGTGGGAATGGTCTTCCTTTTGGCTCTGATGACACTTATTATCGGTAATGATATTCGAAAGGTTATTGAGAACTGGTTGATGTAATGAAGAAGACAATTGCGCTCATACTCGCCCTTGCAGGCGCAATTTCACTCGCCCAGGGACAGGACTTCATATTTGACCCAGACAAGAAAGGTAAAACGGATGTTGAGTTTTACGCCGAAGGCGAGGGAAAAGAAAAAAAACAGCTCCTCCTTT
>DTRK01000142.1 GCA_012965955.1 Flavobacteriales bacterium | reverse complement strand
TTTATAGGTGGCTCCTCATATACGGCAGGGTCCCCACAATATGATAATTGGATTGCTTTCAGGGCTCAACTTGACACTTCTGTGCATGATTTTACCAGCGTTACGATCAAAGGGACCAATGACCCGACAGGCATTACTTGTTCAGACCCAGTGACTGTGAATCTTATTGCGGAAGCTCTGAGAAGCAGCAATCCGGGGGTTTCCTATACCTGGGGTGGTATAACATGGCGTGTAGGAGATTGTGTCGGCGGCACTGAGCTCAATGCAGATAATACAGGAACTGATTGTAACTGCACAAATACAAGTTCCACCTATTGTGTAAGGCCTGCTGTTGGAGCTGGTGACTGGGGCGGTATTAATGGCCTCACATGTAACGCTTCTACACAGACATTAACTGTTGAATTTATTTCAGCACCATGTAACATATTGGATTCAACAGCTATCTACACATGGAGCCCTTCATTGGGTCTTTCTGATCCATCGATTGCCAATCCGACGGCCAACCCGACTGCAACTACTACCTATACGGTCAATGTAGATGAGGGAGGGTGTCTCAATACAGATTCCATTACGGTATATGTTGACACAGTCAATACTATTTCCGTAAGTGCGGATACAGCGATATGCGCAGGGGATTCTGTACAACTAAATGCCAGTGGAGCTTCATCCTATGATTGGAGCCCTGCTGCTGGATTAAGTTGTAACAATTGTCCTAATCCTGTTGCAGGGCCATTGGCCGATATAACTTATCGTGTTACATCACCGGCAGGGTGTGCCCCCAGTGACAGTATTTTTGTTGAGGTAAATGGAGCTTCACCACAAGCTTATTCATTCTCTCCTGATCCAAAACAAGGAACAGGCACATTTGATGCATGTGGTATTTCCAATACTGATGATTACATAGACTGGGTAGAATTGAGCTCTGTTAACGCCAATACAATACATGTAAAGATCAAGTGGTTCCCATCTGTTACCGGAACATGGACTACAAATAATGGCATACACCTTAAAGCATTACATTATGATGGAACCGCATGGACAGAAATCTATTCTCATTTGATGAGCCCTTCAGATTTTACAGCCAGTGTGTTCCAATATGATGAATTCGATTTTAACCTGCCTGTTGGGGCTCAGACTGGAATCCATTATATAAGAGCAATGTTAATTGATAGAGCAAGTACATTGGATTCAATTCCTATTGGAACTACCTGTGCTGATGGCTCTTCAGGGACAGCTGGAGGTAGTTCAAGACACTTTGATAATGATGATGTTAGTTTTGATGCTGCGTACGGAACATTTGTTGCTTCATCAACCCAAGACACCATTTGTTTAGGAGATACAATTCAATTTCAAGTTTATAATGGCGATAGCTCATGGGTGTACAACTGGAATCCAGGTACTGGACTATCAGACCCCAATATTTCAAATCCAATGGCTAGCCCAACTAATACAACCAAATATGTACTTACTGTGGTTGATAACAATTGTACCTTTTATGATTCGATTACGGTATATGTAGACACGGTCAACACGATTGCCGTAAGTGCAGATACATCATTGTGCGTAGGGGACTCTGTTCAGCTAAATGCAAGTGGAGCTTCATCCTATAATTGGAGCCCTGCTACTGGATTAAGCTGTACCAATTGTTCAAACCCTGTTGCAGGGCCATTGACCGACGTAACTTACTATGTTACTTCATCTGCTGCATGTGCCCCAAGTGACAGTGTTTTTGTTGAGGTTAATGGTGGTGTTCCGGTTACGGCAACAGCGACTCCTTCCAATCTGTGTTTTCCTACCGATACTGTGCAACTGGAGGTTTCTGGCTCAGCTGATATTTCAGACAATTTTGACCCCACGATTGATGGTGCTGTCTGGACAACTGTGGCAGGTGCTGCACCATCTTTGGGTTGCGGATCGGTATCTGGAAATGCCTTGTATTTTGATGGTACCATTAGGTACGCTGAAACGGTTGATATGAACGTAACTGTCGGAGGAACAGTTGACTTCTGGCTGATGTATGGTAAGAATGGCTCAGCGCCTTGCGAGCTTCTCAACGCTGCTGACGAAGTTGATTTGGACTATTCTGTGGATGGTGGCCTGTCATGGGTAAATATCAGCACTTATTCGAATACCCTTTACGCCACATTTACCTTTTTATCAGAAACCATACCACCAGCGGCTCAAACGGGTACTACCCGCTTCCGCTGGAACCAGCCCACTTTTTCCGGAGCGGTCTATGACCACTGGTCAATTGACGACATGGCGATCAATACCATTGGTGGAACGCTGGATTCTACGGCGATCTTCAACTGGTCTCCAGGTGCTACCCTGGATGATTCAACCAGCATCACACCGATTGCCGTACCAGGTGGCCAGATGACCTATGTGGTAACGGTCGACGATCAGGGTTGTGTCGCTACTGATACAATTACTGTATATATTGATGCAACGGTTATCACTACGACCAGTGACACCGCAATTTGTCAGGGTAATTCAGGAGTAATTGGAGTTACATCCAACACACCCACAGCCAGTTACCTATGGTCGCCGGCAACGGGTTTGAGTAATACAACTGCACAGTTTCCGACAGCGTCGCCAACCAGTACCACTACGTATTACGTGGACGTTACCAATACTGCAGGCTGCATGTACACTGACTCTGTGGTGATGACAATCGATACCGCGCCTACCGCGTCCTTTACTGAAGCGTCTACTGATCTTACAGTAACCTTTACCAATACTTCTATCGTTGGAACGTCATACAACTGGGATTTTGGGGATGGTTTTTTAGCTACGGTGGCCAACCCTGTTCACACATACAATAGCAACGGTACTTACAATGTATGCTTGACTGCCAGTAACGCATGTGGCAGTGATACAATGTGTGATTCAGTAACTGTTGCCGCGTGTGCACCTGTGATAGCAGCGTTTAATTATAGCGACTCGTTACTTACCGTTGACTTCACGGATACCTCAACCGATGCCACCAGCTGGAATTGGGACTTTGGTGATGCCAGTACTTCCACAGATCAGAATCCTGTGCATACATACCCGGCTGATGGCACTTATAATGTATGTCTGGTGACCACCAATGCCTGCAGCTCTGACACTGTCTGTGTAATGGTAACGATCACCTCAAGTGTACCTTGTACTCCAACTATAGCTGGGTTTACTTCCAACAGTGTAGACCTTGATGCCGTGTTTACGGATGCTTCCAGTGATGCCACCTCATGGTCCTGGGACTTTGGCGATGCCAGTACTTCCACCGATCAGAATCCG
>DTRK01000141.1 GCA_012965955.1 Flavobacteriales bacterium | reverse complement strand
CGGCTCTACTTCAGGTTCAGCCACGACTCCGATCGGCTCAAGTGGTTCAGGTTCAACAGCAGGTTCAGTCTCCACTTTTACTTCCGGCTCAGGCTCTACTTCAGGTTCAGGACCTGGCTCGGTTTCCACGGGTGCCGGTTCTAATTCTGTCGTCGTTTCCGGTTTCGGCTGTTCCACTGTTACAAGAGCCCAATCATACTCACTTTCAGGTTTTAGTGGCTCTGGTTCACCAGGGAGTTCTTCTGGCTCAGCTGTATCAGGTGGGCTCATCTCTCTCGGCTTAACAACAGTGTCGGTGGTTTCTTGCTCTTCTGGAACCCTGTCAGTTACAATTTTTTTCTTCTCTGTGATTTCTTCGGTTACAATGACTTCTTCAGGCTCCTCTTCCGGTGAGTTATTTGGTTCCGGTTCTGACACCAGCTCCGGGTCTGGCTCTACCATTGCTATCTCTTCTATAAGGTCCGGCTCCATGGCAGCGATTTCCATAATTCTACCATTAATTTTCTCCTGAAGGATATCGGTCCTATCAATGTCGCTATTGCGCTTGGATGACAGCTCGAAATCTTCCACTACCTCAACGTAATCAGCGAGGTCTGTCAAATTAACCAGTTCGGTTTTTACAACATTGCCTTTCACCATATACTCCAGCTTATAAGCAGACCCATGGGGCAGTGCTATAAGGTAATTTCCACTTGTCTCATTTGAATTATAACTCCCATAGGATTCGTTAGAGGTCATGTTGGCCACTTTAATTTCCGCATCCGTGTTACGTCCATTATAAGTTAGCATGCCCTTAACAACCGTTAATGCGGGCTTTTCACCAAGTATTCCGGGGACAACTTCATACAGATCCTGCCCCCCCTGCCCACCTTGGCGTGCAGAGGAAAAGTAAGCCTTCTCTCCGCTTGGTGTAACCATGTAATACAAGTCGTCATTGGGCGTGTTTACGGGGTGGCCAATATTTATTGGCTTTTGCCATTTGTCATTATCCGATTTAGAAAAGAACACGTCGTACCCGCCCATGCTATTATGACCTTTCGAACTAAAGTAGAGAAGCTCACCGTTGGCATGGATGAACGGAGAATCGTCATCAAATTCCGTGTTGATCTTACTGCCTAAGTTTTCAACATCCCCCCATTCATCATAGTCTTTAAGCGTTGCTTTGTAAATATCCCTTCCCCCTAAACCACCTGGGCGATCACTCGAAAAGTATATCGTGTTACCATCAACTGAAATACTTGCATGGCCTTCCCAATATTTTGAATTGATGTCACCTTCAAGTTGAACCGGTGCTCCCCACCTTCTACGCTTGAGCTTGCTGACGTAGATGTCGCCACCTTTTAAGTCCTTGTACACGAACAGCCGCTGCCCATCAGGAGATACGGCAATTGCTGCATCGTGCCAGTTCGAATTTAACAAGCCCCCAATTTCATCAGGCTCAAGCCACTTATCGCCCAGTCTATTGCTGGTAAATATATCTTCAAAGTACATGCCTTCAGGATCCAGTTCCCCATATGTGTTGCGCATGCCTCCCGTACTTCTTTTACCCCGGTAAGTGTAAATCATGGAAGATGCATCAAAAGCTACTAGAGGAACGTACTCCTCAAACTCAGTATTAATGGGGGCACCAATATTGGTCAATTTATACCACCGTTCATCATACTCAGCCATTATTTCTATACCGTTCTTACAGTGGGTAATGAGGCGTGGGATTTCATCTATAAATATCCCGGAAGTTTTTTTACTCTCCAACGCCAGCTTTAAGTGATTAACAGCTTCATCAAATCTGTAGTTCACGAAGTAGGCTTTTCCCAAGGCGTACTCCATGTCCCGCATTGAGGGCTTCTGCTTATACGCCTCCTCAATGTAGGGTATGGCATTTTCTTGCTGATCAGGCATGTTCAAATAGCACATGCCGGTAAGGAATGCGTATTCCGGAACACCCGGGTATCGCCTGTATAGCTTAATATAGATCGGCAAAGCCCGCTTATAATCCTGAATACCCATGAACCATTCAGCTTCCTCCAAAAGTTCAGGCTCACCACCGCCCATGATGAATTTAGTTTCAAATGTCTTAATCGAATCCTGGCTCAATGCCGAGCCGCTGATGCAAACCAAAACCAATAAGAAAAAGTATGCAATTGATTTTCTGTTGGCCCAACACTTCATAGCAGAAATAATCTTCAGGTAAGATTCAAACCTATGATAATTTTTGTTCAAAAGAAAGAGGTTGGATTATATATAAGCGATAAAAACAATACACGCAAAGCTTGTTTCTAATCGTGATCAAGCAGCTTTTTCAATTCCGCCAATTTCATCATTGCTTCAATAGGAGTGAGGGTGTTGAGATCGAGCAACGTAATCTTGTCTTTGACTTCCTCAAGCACTGGATCATTCAGCTCAAAGAAGTTCAGTTGCATATCGCCTTCCTTATTTGACGATCGATTTGCTAAGGCTTTTCCCGTACCGGTGAAATCCACATGGCTTTTCTCTAGCTGAGCCATAATTTCATTGGCCCGAAGTAGAACAATTTGTGGAATGCCCGCCATTTTTGCCACATGAATCCCAAAGCTGTGTTCGCTTCCTCCCGGAATGAGTTTGCGCAAAAAGATGATCTTTTTATTTGCCTCCTTCACAGAAACATTATAGTTTTTTACCCTTGGAAGCTCGTTCATTTCGTGATAATGAGTGGCGAATAAGGTCCGTGCTTTTGTGGTGGGATGATCATGTATGTATTCGGTAATTGCCCAGGCTATGGATATACCATCATAAGTGCTGGTTCCGCGTCCGATTTCATCGAGGATCACCAGGCTTCTGTCCGATAGATTGTTGATGATGCTTGCCGTCTCATTCATCTCCACCATAAAAGTGGACTCCCCGCTTGAGATATTGTCAGATGCACCTACACGGGTAAATATTTTGTCAACCAGGCCAATTGTTGCGCTTCTGGCGGGAACGTAACTGCCCATCTGGGCCATTAACACAATTAATGCGGTCTGTCTCAGCAGGGCAGATTTCCCCGACATGTTCGGGCCGGTTATGATTATTATCTGCTGCTCTTTCGAATCCAGATATACGTCGTTGGCGATATACTCGTCTCCTAAAGGAAGCTCTTGCTCAATTACCGGGTGACGCCCCAGTTTAATATCGAGCACGTTCTCCTTTGACAACTCCGGTTTTACATACCTGTTCTTCTGGGCAATACTCGCAAAGGAACACAGGCAATCCAATTTGGCGATAACAGCTGCATTTTGCTGGATGGTCATGATGTGCTTCTGCAGGCTGTGTACCAGCTCTT
>DTRK01000140.1 GCA_012965955.1 Flavobacteriales bacterium | reverse complement strand
GGGAGAAAGCGACAGCCCGCATCAGGTATCCCAAGGATCTAATGGTCCTGTTATGGGAAGGAAACGGTGGATTTGTTGACAAGACACTTGACTTCTCAGGCTCTGCCCTTCGGTTTTCTGAATATCGGGAATATGCTTTTGGAATGTCCCGTGCTTTCAGCGATGAGCTGACCATTGGTGCCAAGGCAAAACTTCTTAGTGGTTATGTCAATGCATCTACTACAGTTAGCAAGCTAGAGCTCTATACTGCTCCCAATACATTTGAACTTACCGGGTCTTCGGATGTGGAGATCAATATTTCTATGCCGCCTGATGATGGCGCAGAATTTGTTGACCACTTTATTGCACTCAAAAACGTTGGCCTGGGAATCGACCTGGGTGCCACTTATAAATTAAGCGATGAGATTTCTGTGTCTGCAAGCATCATTGATCTGGGCTATATTAACTGGAAACGAAACCCTACAAATTTTAGAAATGATTTAGATGGAGCTACTTTCCGAGGTAATGCCATTAATACATTTATAGACTCAACCAGCAACCAACCTTTTGGTGAGATCGCAGATTCTTTACTCATCACATTCAACAACCTGAACGAAACCAACAACTCTTACAAAGATGGGCTTGTGCCGAGAGTGTACCTTGGCGGCAGCTACAACCTGAACGAAGTCAACAAGATTGGACTGCTTTTTCATGGTGAATACTTCAAGAGCGCTTTCTATCCATCGTTGACGCTGTCATACAATTACAAATTGCCGAAGTGGATCGGTTTCTCGGCCAGCTATTCGATTATGAACGGCGCTTTCTCTAACCTGGGAATGGGGTTGTCACTTAATCTAGGACCCTTTCAATTGTATTGTATTAGTGACAATGTTGGGGCATTGTTCAATCTGGCCAACATCAATGGTGCGATCATCCCCTATAAGGCCAAAACCATGCACCTGCGTACAGGAATCGGGCTGACATTTAGCCAAAATGAAAAGGACAAGGACAAGGACGGAATAAAAGACAAAGAAGATGAATGCCCGGACATCAAGGGCCCTAAAGAACTGAACGGTTGTCCTGATAGAGATGGAGATGGTATAATTGACAAACATGATGAATGTCCGGATGACCCTGGCCTGCCGATGAACAAAGGGTGTCCTGATAGAGATAACGATAATGTAATCGATAAAAACGACGATTGTCCTGATATCCCCGGTGAACCTGAAAACAGAGGTTGTCCGGTTAGATTGCACTTGCTTGACGACGTGGGCGATGAAGTGCTTTCTGCTGAGCTGAACGATGATGGGTTCTTCGCCTTTGAGAATCTACCCGACAAAGACAAATACCTGTTCAGGCTGGATGCTGCAGATGTGGGTATGATACAGGAAGTACAGGTTTTAAGGACGCTAGACGGAAAGGAAACGGTATTAACAGCACTTAAAAATGATGATGGGATGTTTGAGTATGAGCGTAAGGTTGCGAAAACACAACAACTATATCTCATCGACATGAAGGGGGATACCTTGATGCTGGCCAAATTAGATGAAAACGGTTTCTTTGTCTTTGAGCCATTGCCTGCCAATAGAAGTCATATCTTCTTGATGGATGGCGACCCAAACGATCTTCTGGATGATCTTTTGATCATGTTGATAGATAAAGATGGAAACAAAAAGATTATCCGAGCAACACAAGACGGCACCAATAAGTTCAGGTATGAATACATCCCTCCAAAAGAACATGATCTGGATCTCCTGGAAGACGAAGAGATTCCTGTAATACTCATGGAAGAGGAGGCAGAGATTGTCAACACCGCATTCGACAACCTGGAGTTCAATTCCGGAAGCGCTGTGATCAGTTTCGGCTCTTTTGCTGCACTTAATAGTCTTAGTGACTTGCTCAAGAAAAAGCCGAAATGGAGAATCAAGTTATCAGGCCATACCGACAATGTTGGCACGGCGAGCTCTAATTTGGTGCTTTCTAAAAAACGGGTCGAATCGGTGGAGCGGGCTCTTGGGAACAGAGGTGTCGATGCCAGCAGGGTAATTGTTCGCTACTATGGTGAAGAGGTGCCGATTGCAACTAATAAGACTGCCGAGGGGCAGCAGGCCAACAGAAGAGTTGAAATGCTTATTATTCAGCCTGAAGATTATGCGGGCAAAATCCCTGAAGACGGAGTCGCTTTCCCAGGTGAAGAAGGTGTTTGGTTCAAAATTCAGATTGCTGCTTCTGGCAAACCTATTCCGCTCGACAAAGAGCACTTCAAAGGTGTTGAAAATGTCTCGGAGTACTCAAATAGAGGAATGTTCAAGTATACCGTTGGAAAGGAAGCTACTTTCGAGCAGGCTAATAAGGTGATGCTGCCCGCTCTCAAGGCAAGGGGCTTCACAGGGGCCTTCATTGTAGCCTTTAAAGACGGAAGGAGAATTCCTGTGTCTGAAGCGATTGAGTTCCTGGAGGGCAAGTAATGGCTCCTGTGCGTGTTGTAGGTCTTATGCATGCCCGCACCTAAAATATTAGCTGTATCAAAGTGTCAAGCCAAGCCAAATATCTCAGCCTTCTTATTAGAACAGTCCTGGCAGTAGCCGTTGCTTTCTTCACAGGGGAGCTAACCGTTAGAGTAGCAGGCTTATCTAAAACATGGAACGGCAAACAAGAGGAACAGCTGCACGCCCGAATTATTGAGAAGCACTATTCTAAAGAAGCTATTGGGTTTCGGTATTTGCCGTCTTCTAACTTCATCTCTATAAGAGACAAAACTTATGTGATAAACCAGGCGGGATTTCGGGACCTCGAGTTCAAGCTGAAAAAGGTCAATCCCCGAATTGCTTTCATCGGTGATTCCGTCATTGAGGGGCTGGGGGTAGATGCTAAAGACCGGGCAACAAACAGGGCTAGAGCCGCGCTCGCAGCTACGCTAAAGAAGAAAGTTGACATTTATAATTTTGGGGTTGGTGCATTTTCCACTTATGATGAGTTAGCCGTATTAGAAAACCATGTTGTTTCTTATAAACCTGATTATGCAGTGCTGCAAATTTGTTTCAACGACCTGCAGCGCAACTACGATATTGCTCACTTTGAAGGAGATACAGTATCTAAACCAGATGTTTCGCAACCATCGCTAAAAGCCTTTTTTCAAAAGCACTCTGCTTTTTATTTATTCCTTGCAGAGAAATATGACTACCAGCGTCTTCGTAATGGGTCACCCAATTCACTGCTTGATAATGTAATTATTGAACGGGATGAACAATGGATGCTGCTTTCACAATTGATTGCGCGGTTTCGCGATGTGTGCCAGGATTCAGGAATTCATCCGATTATTATGTATATCCCT
>DTRK01000139.1 GCA_012965955.1 Flavobacteriales bacterium | reverse complement strand
GCCTTTCCTCTCATCATCCCGTTAACTGCAATTTTCGCCACCGTTTCTGCTGACATGTACACTCCTTTCGCTTTATCGCCTACCGCCTCCATTCCCGCCCGCTGTAAAAATTCAGACTCTGTTGCACCTGGACAAAGACAAGAAACCGCAACTCCCTTCTTTGCCACATCAAAACGGAGGGATCTTGAGAAAGACAATACAAACGCTTTTGTGGCAGCGTAAATGCTGAAGTGGGGAATGGCCAAAAATGACGCCAGGCTGGCAACATTCATAATATAAGAGGGCTTTGAATTTGATAAGATCGGCAGAAAGTGATGTGTCAGTGCAACCAGGGCGTTCATATTCAAATTCATCATCTCCAACTGGCCTTCTACAGGCAATTCTCCAAAGGTACCCCAAAGGCCGAAGCCTGCATTGTTGACCAAAATATTTACGTCATATTTGTTTGACTTGCACCATTCCGCCAGTTGTGCCGGCACTTCAGGATCTGTAAGATCACACGCTTTGAACTGCACCGTCACCTCATATTCACGCTGGATATCCGCAGCCAGTCCCTTCAGAAGATCTTCTGATCTTGCAGTCAGTAACAAGTTGTTTTTGCGCTGCGCCAGCTCAATGGCTATAGCCCTGCCAATTCCTTTGCTTGCGCCGGTTATAAAGGCGTAGTTCATGGGTTCTCATTCATTTACCATGAAAGTACTTCATTTCGTCGATAAAAAACACTTGCTTGTCCAAATCAAACTAGTCTCATTTGCAACTATCTTATTTTGAACTATATTTGAATAATCGTATATCATGGCACAAGAATCATTGGACATACCGCTCGGAAGAAGCCTGGGATTAATCGCCAAGCGATACTTAAGCATCATGTACAAAAACCTTAGCCACCTGGATATTGGGACCTATTTCATAGTGATTAATCTCATTCAAAAGACCGGCGGAATGCTTAACCAACAGGAATTGGCTGATTTGTGCGGAATGGATAAAACCAATATGCTGAGGTCAATTGACACCTTACAGCTAAAAGGATTGGTCAAACGGGTGAAGAAGGCAGATGACAGAAGGGCTTACGTAATAAAGCTAACCCCGAAAGGTGAAAAAATTGTTCCCCTTATTCATAAGTCATTTCGTGCACTCAATAAAAAAGCGCTTGAAGGATTGAGTGAAAGGCAGGTGAATTCTTTTTACAAAACACTGGAAACAATAACAGATAATATCGCCTCTCTGCCATCAGACGAAATACTCATCTCCATGAAAAACATTAAAAACGCGCAAAAGTAAGATGCTATACCGATGCGTTACATACCTGAGCTTCGCAACCCTATTGCCCCTGTTTACCTTGGGCCAGGATGCAAATTTAAAGGCCTATTCACTCAGGGAAGCCCAGGATCAGGCGGTAAAAAACAATGCTCAGGTGCAGCTGGTGCAGCTTGATGTATCCATTGCCGAGCAAACGGTAAAGAGCGTAAAAGCGATTGGGATGCCCCACGTTGACGCCTCAGGAACGTTCAATCACTATATTGACATACCTACCTCTGTGGTTCCCGCAGATGCGTTCGGCTTTCCAGACTGGTTCAGCCAATGGATCGACGATGTGGCTCAAAGTACAGCTATCGACCCCAGCTACCCACCTAGTACTGGCGATGAATTCAACGCGGTGCAATTTGGATCCAAATACACCAGTTCGTTTGGCATTACCTTAAACCAGCTGCTTTTTGATGGATCATTTATTATCGGTGTTCAGGCAGCTAAGTCATTTGTAGATGTGCAAACCCAGGCGCTTTCCAAAACGGAGATCGAAGTGAAATTAATGGTAACGCGATCTTATTACGCGGTTTTGATTGCAGAACAGAATGTGGAAATCCTGAAAAAGAACCTGCGATCCATACAAAAAACATATGCCGAGTCGAAGGAGCTTCTCAGTAGTGGATTCATTGAGCAAATCGCTCTGGATCAAATAAAGCTGCTGGTTGCAAATCTGGAGATTTCACACAATACGGCTATGGAGCAGCTGGAAATATCCAAGAAACTATTGAAATTCCAAATGGGGCTACCACTGGATACAGAGATCTCCCTTTCCGATGAGCTCAGTTCACTGGCAACAATATCTGCTGATTACATCGCAGATGACAGGTTCAGTTTCGAAGCTCATATTGACTATAGAATAGCCCAAACGCAGGTGCGATTACTGCAGTTGGGCAAGAAAGTAGAACAATTCAAGTATCTGCCTACACTGGATGGATTTTTCAGTCACCAGCGCAATGGCTATCGCAATGAGTTTGATTTCTCTGGTGGAAGCTGGTATCCAACCACAATATGGGGCCTGAGTTTAAACATTCCAATTATTGGAGGATTCGGACAGGTGGCTAACCTTAAAATTGCCGGCCTGAAACTTGAGCAGGCCCAAATAAGACAGTCACAAATCGTCGATGGCCTCAAGTTGAGTGAATCTTCAGCACGGCTTGCGTTCACTGCTGCATTAAGCCTATATCTCAATCAGAAGGAAAACCTAAAGTTAGCGGAGACAATACGCGAAAAGACCGAAGTCAAATTTAAGGAAGGGATCGCATCAAGTATGGAACTGACGCAGGTGGAAAATCAATTTTTTAGCACTCAAGGTGCCTACGTGCAATCTGTGTTCTCACTACTCAATGCCAAAACAGAATTGCAAAAAGCACTTGGGAAATTTTAGTCAACTAATATGATCAAACCGATGAGACATGTGATTATTGTACTCCTGATAGCTGCGCTTGCTTCTTGTGACACCGGAGGCAAATACGGCGACAAGATCGATGAGCTTAGCTCCGCAAAGGATTCTCTCATTTCTGCCTATGAAGAGCTGGAGCAAGATGTGTTAACGCTCGAAGAGCAGATCTATAAAATTTCATTTACAGAATTTCAAGAGAAAGTTGACTCCCTGGATGAGCTACTCGCAGATGCAACAGATTCCCTTATTCAGCAGCGCCTTAACAAGGAACTCGAAGCCCTAAAAGAGGAAATGAATAACGCAAAACAAGCCAGTATCGCTGCGTTCAGGAAATGGCTTAAGACCAGAAATGATGCATTCAATGAAAAGATCACTGAAATTGACAAGGCCTTAGCGGAGCTGGAGGGAAAGGTTGCCAGAATTACATTGGTGTCCAGTTACCAATTGTCACCAAAGAAGTTTGAGCACTACTTTGAAACATACGGTTCCATTGAATCCGGCCAAAACGTGTCCGTAAACATCGAGGCGCCAGGTACGATTAACAAGATCCTTGTTGAGGTTGGTCAAAAAGTATCCAAGGGCCAAACGCTCGCAAGATTGGATAGTGAAGTGCTGAAA
>DTRK01000138.1 GCA_012965955.1 Flavobacteriales bacterium | reverse complement strand
TTATCGTTTCAGGACTAATCAAAGCCAACGATCCGGTTGGTTTCTCTTACAAGCTTAAGGACTACTTCGCGCCAGATGTACTCAACTTAGAGTTCCTGGTCCCAATTGTGCTTCCAATGGCGGTGCTCATCTGTGCAATTGAGATTGTTCTCGGTGTAGCCGCCCTGTTTGGTTCTAAGATGAAGCTCGTTTCGTGGATGCTTCTGCTCATGATCGTATTTTTTACATTCCTAACCTTCTATTCTGCTTACTTCGAAAAAGTTACAGATTGTGGTTGTTTCGGAGACGCACTCAAGCTCACCCCCTGGGAATCGTTTACTAAAGATCTCATATTGCTGGTATTTGTGCTGATAATATTTGTCCGGAAAGGAGCGATTGTGGTCAATACCAGGAAAGATGATATGATGTTGTTGCCGGCCTCGATTGTCTTGATAGCCATCTTTTCATACGGCGTAATCTCATGGGGATTCCCCGTTTATTTCTCCATATTACTGTTCCTTGCAGTGTGGTTATTTAAAAACCAGGAGAAGTTGCGCGAGAAGTTTGCAATGGTGGCATTTGGAGTCCCTGCGGTTGTGTCCCTTTTATTTTCGGCCTATGTATTAATGCACCTCCCAATTCGTGACTTCAGACCTTATGCTATTGTTGAGCCTTACGATTTAGACAAAAGTATGCAGCGGAATATGGAGAGTCCAGAAGGTGCCCCTATTGATGTTTACGAAAATATCTGGCTATACAAGGATGGACAAGGAAATACCAACAAGTATACGGATGCTCATAAACCCTGGGAGGACACGACTTTGGTGTTTATTGATCGTGAGACTATTTTAATTTCAAAGGGATATGAACCGCCCATCCATGATTTCAGCATTGCTAATATGGATGGAGAGGATTTCACAGACGTTTTTGTATCAGATTCTGCGGGATATGTATTTCTAATCATCGCCTATGATATTACCAACGAAAACAATGTAGATGCAAGCGAAAAAGTGAATGCACTGGCCGCTAAAAGCATGGAAAATGAAATGGCGTTCATTGGCCTCACATCCTCGTTGTATGAGAATGTTGAACAATTCCGGCATGATGTGCAGGCCGGCTATGATTATTACGTCACAGATGAAAAAACGCTGCAAACAATCATAAGGTCAAATCCTGGTCTAATGCTTATTCACAATGGTGTAATAGTTGGCAAGTGGCATTACAAAGATATTCCGGATTATGCTGAAATAGAGGAACTGATCAGCAAGTCCTAAGATTTACAATAAGAAGCAGGTGTTAAGGTTTTTATTCAAGCGTATCACATATGGCATCCTCGTCATGGCGGGGGGAGTTACTGTAGTATTCTTCATGTTTAACGTACTTCCTGGAGATCCCGCAAGGATGATGGGCGGGAACAGAATGGATTCAGTTACGATCGCGAATATCCAGAGAGACCTCGGATTGGATAGGCCACTACCCGTCCAATTTGCAATGTACGTCAATGATCTCTCACCCATTTCTTTACACGATACGGTAGATCGTGACCATTTTCTATACCTGAATAGTAATAGGTACCAGTCCTACACCAGGCTATTAGGAATTGGTGATTCGAAGATGTTGATCATGAAGGCGCCCTATCTCCGACGGTCTTACCAGACGAAACGAAGGGTCTCAGAAATACTCTCGGAATCGCTTCCGGAAACAGCAATATTAGCCACGACTTCGATGACCTTTGCAGCAATTGTGGGGATCATTTTAGGCATATTCGCGGCCATACGCAAGGATACCTGGTTCGACAACTCTTCTTTGGTGCTTGCAGTGCTTGGTATGTCTGCCCCATCGTTTTTCTCCGGAATTATCATCGCCTGGCTGTTTGGCTATGAACTAAGTGAATATACAGGATTGAATATGACAGGTAGTTTGTATACTTTAGATCCGTTCGAAGGGGAAATATTGACACTTCAGAACTTGATACTTCCAGCCTTCACATTGGGTATAAGGCCTCTGGCAATAATAGTGCAGCTTACACGAAGCTCAATGCTTGACGTACTGTCTCAAGATTACATCCGTACGGCGAAGTCAAAAGGTTTGTCCTATTACAAGGTAATCTTTAAGCACGCGTTGAAAAACGCTCTGAACCCTGTTATTACAACTATGTCCGGATGGTTCGCCTCCCTGCTTGCAGGAGCTGTCTTCATAGAATATGTTTTTGGGTGGAAGGGAATTGGCCTTGAGTTATTTCAGGCGTTGGAGAAATATGACCTTCCCGTGGCGATGGGTGTAACATTATTTCTGGCGGGCGTTTTCGTGGTTGTAAATATCGTTGTAGATATTATATACGCTGTTCTTGACCCACGAGTCAGATTAAGTTAGACCTCTCTCAATTCTTCTCCTATGAGAAAAAACATACTTGCCGCCAATTGGAAAATGAATACCAGTGCATCTGAAGGACTGGCTTTATTCAATGAGGTAAAATCTGGCTGGAATGCAGATCCGGGCGGCAATTTGATTTGTATAATTGCCCCTCCTTCAACGCATTTATCGCTGATAAACGCTGATTCAGAGAAGGGAATTTATTGTGCTGGACAGAACTGTAGTGATCAGGATAATGGAGCGTATACTGGCGAGATATCAGCTGTGATGCTCAAATCTGTAGGTGCTGATTTTGTAATTATCGGCCATTCGGAGCGCAGAAGCATATTTGGGGAAAAGAACAATTTACTTAAACGTAAAGTGGACGCAGCAATTCGAAATGGCTTGTTCCCTATCTATTGCTGCGGTGAGCAGCAAGGCGAGCGTGAGGATGGTAACCAGGAAGATGTTGTTAGAGGACAGCTACAAGAGGGTCTTTTTCATCTTAGTGCGGAGGATTTTGGTAAGGTAATTGTTGCTTATGAGCCTGTTTGGGCGATAGGAACTGGAATGACGGCAACTCCGGAGCAGGCCCAGGAAATGCACAGCTTTATCAGAACAGTAATTGAAGAAAACTACAACAAGGAAATAGCTATGGATACCTCAGTTTTATACGGCGGCAGCTGCAATCCTGCCAATGCAAATGACCTATTTGCGAATGAAGATGTCGATGGAGGATTAATTGGCGGTGCCTCATTAATCGCTGGAGATTTCTTGCAAATTGCCAAGAGCTTGAGCAGCTCCATCCCATGAATAAACTTGTGAAAATATCACTGGTGCTTGCGGCTCTATTAATGGCTGAAATAGCGACAGCACAAACACTTCGAAAATTTAGTTCAGAACCTGACAAGTATTATGAAGAGCTCTACGGATTCATGACTGCTCAATACGAAGGTGGAGAAGCCCTTATGAACGAATTTCAAGCGATATGGAAAATAGAGGGTTTACCTCTAAATGAGCAAGAAAAGATCTACAAAACAGCGAACGCCGCACTTAAAAAAAGGATGAAGGCACGGGGAGACTCCATATCCTTTCAGTATAGTGCCAGTTCCAGGAAATTAAGTGATGAGCAGATTGCCTTTATCTCTACAACCTCCAATGCACTATTGAAGAAAAGGATGAAGCCATCTCAGTTCGTTAGCTATCTACTGACGCTGATAAACTTTGAAACGGCGGGGCAAACAGCTGAAAGTTTCGCTGCATGGCAAGCAAGCCTGAATAAACTTATTGAGAAAGCCCGAACAAATAAGATCAGTGCATTCCTGGATTTTTCTAGCGATCTCTTTGCAAGCAATGTGCTATATAAGTCGGCCTCTGTAACCTGGCTTTCCAGCAAGCAGGATTACGTCTTTGAATTTGACAGCCTTCCTAAAGTAACTTTCAAAACTTTGGATCTTAAATGTTTCTCAAAGGGAGATAGCTCCATTATATATCAAACATCAGGAACCTATTACCCGACAAGTAGAATTTGGCAGGGAAGAGGAGGAAAGGTCAATTGGCTTCGCGCCGGTATTCCAGAGGATGTTGTGTTGGCTACATTATCGAATTACTCGATAGAATTGAATCGTGCCACCTATTCTGCTGAAAATGTCACCTTCTTTAATAACAACTTCTTCGACTACGAGCTAACAGGTACCTTAACGGATAAAGTAAAGGCCAATGTCGATGTCAAAAATGCCAGCTACCCCAGATTTGAGTCAGATGACAAACGACTTCACATAGACAACATTTTTGATAAGGTGAATTATGTAGGTGGATTTTCAATGGAGGGAGCCAAACTCATAGGGTTAGGAAGTGAGGAAGAAGATGCTTACCTGATCATTCGATGGGATTATGAAAATGATACTATTAAAGCCTCGATTGACAGATTCCTGGTTGCGGCATCCAAGAAATTTGTAATCCAGGAAGAACGAATCACATCCTCAAAATCAGCGGTAACAATCTATCTGGACGAGGATTCTATATACCATCCACAACTGCGTCTCAGATTCGTTATCAAGAAGGTGAATGACAAGATAATTAACAGAGAGCTTACCTTAATAAGAGAGGAAGCAGGATTGGCGCAAAGTCCATATTTCAATTCATACCACGCACTGGAAATGGACTTCGAAGCTATATACTGGGACATTGACGACCCGCAGATTAAGTTCTGGAAGTTACTGGGTATATCTAAAGACTCTAAGGCTAAGTTCTCATCCTCAGACTCTTACCTTCACAACAAGTATGAACAACTTCAGGGAAGAGACCAATATCATCCTTTGGTAAAGCTCAAACAGTTCTCTAAAAAAAATGCTGATACGAGAGAGTTTTACGTGAATGAATTTTCTTCTTTTTTAAGACTGCCAATCGTGCAAGTCCGCCAACAGATTATGAACCTCACCAATATGGGATTTCTCAACTTTGATTTCGCCGAAGACCGCGTATTTATAAAAGAGAAAGTGTTTGATTACCTGGCAGCAAATGCAGGAAAGCAAGATTATGATGTAATCAATTTCATGTCAAACACCAAAAATGACAAGAATGCGAGTCTTAATTTACTCAACTATGATCTAAATATCAATGGGGTACGAAGCATATTTCTCAGTGACTCCCAGAACGTATATATCTATCCTGCTAAACAGAAGATATCAGTAAAGAAAAACCGTGACTTTACGTTTGCTGGTCAGGTTCACGCTGGATTATTTGACTTTTTCGGAAGAGAATTTTCTTTTGAATACGACAACTTCAAGATCAATTTGAAGAATGTAGACTCGTTGCGTCTGAGCATATATGGAGAAGAAAACAGAGAAGGTGGTCGAGACATCATCCACATCAAAACAGTAATTGAGTATATCAATGGAGAGCTGCTCGTGGATAAACCATTTAACAAATCCGGATATAAACCCTCCCCTACCTATCCCATATTTCACAGTCTTAAGGATTCGTACACCTTCTATCAACGTTCCTCAATTCAGAGGGGTGTTTATAAAAAAGATAACTTCTACTTTCACCTGGAACCTTTTTCCATTGATAGTTTGGACAACTTTGACCCGGCATCTGTTGCGCTAAAGGGCACTTTTGTTTCCGGAGGAATATTCCCTGATTTTGAAGAATATTTGGGTGTTATGCCTGATTACTCACTTGGATTTACCCGTCCGACACCAGAACCCGGATTTGAGGTCTACGGTGGTAAAGGTAAATACACAAGTGCCATATCACTGAGCCACAAGGGGCTGCAGGGTAGTGGCACACTAGAGTATCTACGTTCTACGGCCGAATCAGATGACATTACATTTTTCCCAGACTCCATGAATGCCAATGCACAAAGCTACATCAACAAGGGAGCTACAGAACCGGTACAATTCCCTCAGGTCATTGCAGAAAATGTATCCATCCATTGGGAACCCCCTAATGATGTCATGTATGTGTACGATAAAGAAGACCCGATGGATCTTTTCAACGGCGAAGCAACCATCCACGGGCGTATTGCACTTAATCCTGACGGCATTGAAGGCTCTGGCCTTGTTAGTTTCTCCAAAGCGAGACTTACAAGTAACCTCGTGAAATTCAACAATATGTCTTTTGATGCTGATACCGCTGGGTTTAAACTCGCGACTGATGTTGACTCCGAGTTTGCCTTCACTACAGACAATGTACGCGCACATGTTGACTTTATCGACAGAAAGGGTGTATTCAAATCCAACATCGGCGGTTCATTGGTCGTATTTGCACCGAACCAATATATCTGTTATGTAAGCGAATTCACTTGGGATATGGATGGTGGAGATATCGCATTGAGCTCTGAGGGTTCTTCTACCGTTATTGAAGGTGGAGAAGAAGTTGTGTTGAAGGGATCCAAATTTACTTCGACTCATCCAAAACAAGACTCACTATATTTCTTTGCGGAACAGGCCAACTATAACGTAAAATCAAAGGTGATCACAGCCGAACAAGTAGAGTTTATCCACGTAGCTGATGCGAGGATTTACCCAGACAGTGGAATTGTCATCGTTCGTAAAAAGGCTAAGATGGACCCGCTAAAGAATGCAAAGATTATGGCCAATATCGTCACCAAGTATCATAATATTTATGGGGCTGATGTTAAAATTCACGGCAAGAAAAGCTACGAAGGTGTTGGAAAGTATGACTATATCGATAATATGAACCGAAAACAAACAATCTATTTTGACGAAATAGGAGTAGATACCACTATGCGCACATATGCCTTTGGAGAAATTAGTGATACGGCAAACTTCGCCCTAAGTCCAAAATTTGCTTTTTCGGGTAAAACATCTTTAACAGCCACTCAGAAATACTTGAATTTCGAAGGGTTCTGCAAGATTAGTCACTATTGTGAGAAGATCATCAGCCATTGGTTTCAGATCAATACAGAGATCAATCCTGAAGAGATCTATATTCCCATTACTGATAACACCTTAAACCTTACGGATGACGTACTCTCTTTCGGGCTTATCCTTAATCAAGACTCTTTTTATGTGTACTCTACATTTATATCGCCTTTAGGTGGGCGAAGAGATCTAGCGATGATCACTGCTGAAGGCTTCTTATTCTACGATAAGAAGTCTAAAGAATATAGGATCTCTAATAAAGACAAACTCATCGAAATTAGGCAACCGGGTAATTACGTTAGCCTTAAAACCAAGGACTGTATTGTTTACGGTGAGGGGCGAATTGGATTCGGTGAAAGGATCGGGCAGGTTAAACTTACAACGACCGGAATGGGGCAACACTACCTGGCTAGTGACTCGCTTGGGCTAGACCTTTTAATGGGTGTGGACTTCTTTCTGTCTGACCAATCCATGAAAGCGTTGGCAGTTAGTTTACAGGACGATATCAATCTGGAACCGCTTAATTTTGATAGACCCGTTTACGAACGCGGATTGATGGAATTGGTGGGTAAAGATGTGGCTGACAAGCTTGTTTCAGAAGTGAATTTACTAGGCTCATTTAAGAAATTTCCCAACGAATTGGAAAAATCAATTGTCTTCACAGACCTCAAAATGTCTTGGAGCAAGGAACATAATTCGTACATATCGAACGGCTCAATCGGTATTGGAAATATTGGTAAGAGGCAGATCAACAAAAACGTTGAAGGCTACGTCGAAATTCGAAAGAAACGTGGAGGGGATGTGCTTACAATATACCTTGAACCTAATGAAGATAGCTGGTATTTTTTCACCTACTCCCGAGGGCTTATGCAGGCCGTTTCTACGAATGATGACTTCAATAATCCTATTAAGGAAGAAAAACCCGCCAAAAGAAAGCTAAAGGTCGAAGAAAAAGGGGGAATGCCTTATCAGTATCTTATCTCCTCAGAAAGGAAGAAAAAGGTATTCCTAAGTAGAGTTCAGGGCGAATAAGCCCATCTGTATCAGGAGCACTGAATATATAGCTGATATTTATATATTTAGCATCCTTTTCGCAACATATGATCTCCCTGATAAATATCCTCGCGCTTGTCTTAGCATATTTACTCGGTTCAATAGCATCTGCCGTTTGGATTGGACAGATCTTTTATGGAACTGACGTTAGAGAATATGGCAGCGGTAATTCAGGATCTACAAATGCTTTTAGAGTCCTGGGCAAGAAAGCGGGCATAGCAGTCCTTCTAATTGATTCCGCCAAGGGCTGGCTCTCGGTTAATTTGGTCACTTTGCTACATACTTTAGAGATAACTCATCTTCTGCCTGGTACAGGGCCTTTTATTGACTTCCAGCTAGCACTGGGAATTGCTGCGCTGCTGGGTCACATTTTTCCCGTTTACGTTGGTTTTAGAGGAGGCAAGGGAATAGCCACTTTACTTGGAATAATCCTGGCCGTTCATACAGGGGCTGCCCTGGCTTCTATGGGTGTTTTTATTGTTGTCTTACTAATTACAAGATACGTTTCCTTGAGTTCAATGGTTGCTGCTACTGCATTCCCAGTGGTTGTTATTCTGGTTTTTGAGACTACCATCTCCTCACTGGTCATATTTTCTCTGGTAATAGCGATCCTGGTCTTAATTACGCATCAGAAGAATATTGAACGTTTATTGCGAAAAGAAGAGAGTAAGGCTAATTTGTTCGGTAAATCAGAGCCATAGGGGGAATCTTGAGCTCTTGAGAGGGTTACCAGATGGTGACATTTCGCCTGATAGCTTTATGAGGTAACTTTTTAGGCACTAAATTCGTAGGAGGAACGATTTAGTTAGCTGATTTACATAATACACCACAACAGAGTAACCCTGTCCCGAGTTAATTTCTTAACAGCTATTTGCTGATAAGGAATCAGATTCCGCGGCGGGGTTTAATAATATGATGAAGACTTGTTCACATAGGTGGATGCGAGTAACTTTACTCGCCTCAGCATTGTTGATATCCCCGCTTCTCACTTCGAGCGTCGCCATTGATGATGATTCCGTGGAGGAGCTAATCAAGCAGGCTGAGGACCTCTTCAAAGAGGAGTTGTACGTCGAGGCTTTTCCACTTTTTTCCCAGCTGTTGAGTGTGTATCCTGAAAACATTAATTACAACTTCAAATTCAGTGTATGTGTTCTGTTTGCAGACGAGAATAAAGGAAGTGCAATTGCACTGCTGGAAAAGGTAACAGCCAATCTGAATGCTGATCAGAAGGCCTACTACTACCTGGGCTATGCCTACCATCTCAACTACCAATTTAAAAAGGCAATTACCGCTTACAACCAGTTTAAGAACAGTGCTTCAAAAAAGGATTTAGCCGCCTTACCGGTGGAGAGGCGCGTGCAAATGTGCGAAAATGGATTGACGTTACTCCGCAACAAGACGGAATTGGGCGTGTTGAGCAAAACAGAGATCAAGGAGACTGAATACTTCCGAACCTATGACATGGAGTTATTGACGGGTAAGATACTGGTGAAACCCGATGATTTCAAAACTCCCAACGACATTGAAAGAAACGAAGAATCATTGGTTTATCTGGGGAAGAATGCCAAGAGGCTGTTCTTTTCAAGTTATGGAAAGAGCGGCGATAACCGAGACCTGTATATGGTTTTAAAGAAATCTGACGGTGCCTGGGGAATGGCTGAACGACTACCCGACTACATTAACTCAGCTTACGATGAGAACTTTCCCGTGATGCATCCGAAAAAAAATATTCTTTACTTCTCGTCAAATGGCCACAATAGCATGGGCGGTTATGATATATTCAAAGCTAGATACGATTCTTCTACCAGCAGATGGTCAAAACCAGTGAATCTCGATTTCGCCATCAACTCAGCTGACGATGATATTCTGTACTTACCAACAGCTGATGAAAGAACGGCATTTTTCTCCTCTAAGAGATCCAGCATTCAAGGTAAGATTTCTGTATATAAAGTTATGCTGAAGGAGCCTCCAGGCAGATTTGCCCCAGATGGAGAGCCAGATATGGCAGTAACTGATGAGTCAGTAGAACTTCTGTCAATAGACGAGATACTGGAGGAGGCTAAACTTGACGTCAACGCAAAAGCTGAAGACTTTGCTGAAGTTTCTTCGAGCTCACCAGCAACAGAATCGCAAACACCTGAATCGATGGAAGCAGAGACCTTTACTGAGCTTACCGACGAGCAAATGGTAAACATAGGGTTTGAGTATGCGGAGAAGATTAAGAAGGACGAGCTTAGATTAAAGAACGAAGCAGAAGCGGCATTCGAAACCGCCAGGAACAAGAAAGAACAATCTACAACCAAGGCTAAGGAGGCCGAAGCTATCCGTTCCAGACTAGACAATATAGCTGACGCCAGGCAAAAGGAAACAGCTTCCCAAAAGGCCGATATTTTGGACAAGGAATCAGAGAAACTATTAAAGCAGGCAAAGGTATCGTTTGAAATTGCCAAGTCGCTCACCTCTGAGGCAGAGAGGAGAGAGCGGCAATCGACTACTGCATTTACTACTGCAGAAAAGATAAAAACCGCCACGACCAGCAGTCCGAAAGGTGAGGCAATTCCACTACTGATCGAACAAAAAGTGTTAGCTCAGTCAATTGAGAATGACCCAGGAGGTATATCACAACGAGCTGAAGAGATGGAGAGGGAGGCTGAGGTGAAAGAAGAACAAGCCGGGGAAGCCTATGAGAAGATTCAGTTCATGGAGAATGAGATAACCGAGATTGATACAGACATTAAAAACCTTATAGAGCAAGCGGAGAGAACTAAGGATCCTGTTATTAAAGAAGAGATATTATCTCAGGCTCAGGAATTAGAAGCCGAAAAGAAAGACACAGAGGATGACTTAGAAAAAACATATGTAGAAGCCAGGCTGCTGGATGCAGAAGCAACCTCACTCAGAAAAGAAGCTGACTTCCAGGAAGAGCTTTCCAGTGAAATACTAAGTTCTTCAAAAACCGTCGAAGTTGCCGCTACTGAAACTTCACCCACCGAAACGGATGCAGAGAGTGATGCGGTAACGTCTGCTGATATTGACATAAGCACACAAACAATACCAGAAACCTCCACAACTGAGTCTGCCTATGAACAACCGTTGGTTAGCGTAGTGTCAGAAACTGAGCCGGACATATCAATCTCAGAAACAGATGCGGAGGTTTCAGTAACGGTTGATGCTTCCACAACTGTGAACGCTGCTGATCCTCCAGCAGAGGAAATAGCTGAAGAAACCACTATAGCAGCCAGTCCTGAAGAATCCTTTGAAATTAATGAAGAAACGATCGAGGCGGCTGTCATAAATAAGGAAACAATCGTAGATGAGATACTTGCTGTGGAGAAGCTTGAAAGTGAAGCTGCTAGCTACGATGAGGAAGCAAAAGACATTAGAGAGAAAGCAGAATCAGCTGATCCAGCATTTAGAGAGAGTGCTTTGGAGGAAGCTGAGAAGTTTGAAATAGCCGCGGCTCAAAAACGGAACAAGGCATCTGAGGGCAAAGCGCTTATCAACAGCTATTCCTTTAGAACAAATGTGGCACAGTATGATGATTTAACTTCAAACAGCACGTACCTCACACCTGAAGACCTGAATGAAGCAAAGAGTCAGCAGGAGGAATCTGTTGCCGAATTTGAAAAGGCACAAGAACTGAGAAAGGCGGCTGCAACCATAGAAGACCCTAACGACAAAGCACTGGCACTAAGAGAGGCTGAAAAGTTAGAGGTGGAAGCGTTAGCCAGTCAAAAGCGGGTGAATAACAGCTTGAGCTACCGAGAGAACAAGGGTGAAATAGCACAGCAAACCAAATCTGAAGAAACAATGGATTCTGAGAAGGTGCAGGAGCTCAGTAAATACCATGAAGAGTCAGCCAACCTATACAATCAGGCCAGGCTCATTAGGATTTTTGCCACCACTAATGATCCAGAAGAAAAAGAAGCGGCGTTCCTCACCGCCGCTGCTTTGGAGCAACAAGCGCTGGAGAAACAACAAACCGCTATCAACCTCCATGAGTTATACAAATATGAAGGCGTGCTTTTTGAAGCGGTAAAGGTAGCTCGACCAATGTCAGCTCAAGAGCAAGAGAGCCTGGATGCCCTTTCAACTGAGTATAATGGCCTCTCCGAAGAAAAGAAAACTGTCCGAGCAAACGCTGAGACTTTGGAAGATCCGGCGGAAATAGCCGCAGAGCTACGCAGGGCAAATGACCTGGAGTCCCAAGCCTTAGACAAGCAAAGGGAAGCTCTGAACATATACTTTGAATCTGATGCTGAGGTGGCGGCACTTCTAGGTGAAAAGCCGGCCAGCGAGAGCTCTCTTGCGTCCAGCAACACTGGCGATGAATCTTCAACGGGGGCTTCTGATCCTCTGGTTTCAACAGAACCAGCACCCCCTACAACCGACAGTAGCCCAACCGATAGTGAGAGCGCGAGAACAGCTTCAAACATTACGACTAGCAACACAACGACTTCAACGTCTTCACAGCCAGGGACGGTATCTGCTTCAACTCCTGCAACTACAATTGCATCATCAGACCCGCGAACAGCGGACGAACTCGTTTCAGACAGTGAAGCTAATAGAAAAGAAGCAAAACGCATATATGAAAGTATAGAAACCATTGATGACCCTGAAGAAATGATGGCGGCCTTAGACAAAGCAGAACAACTTGAGACACAAGCTGATGCGGAGATGGCAAGGGCAAAGCAACTTGGTCCAGGCAATGAGACTGTTCTAGCTGACGCTTCAGCAAATACCAGTGAGACTGCGACTAGCCAACCCCAAACTGATCCTTCCACTACTCGCTCAGATAATTCCAGTCCCCAAGACGAAACAGATGTAACTGTTGGTGGGGTTCCCCTTGAAGATGCCTCATCAGAAGAAATTTTGGCTGCCGTTATGAATGATGAAGTTGAATCAACTACGGCACTTAGAACAGAACCAACTCCCTCAACTACTGCTATTGATGATGCTCAATTCATCGTAAATGAACCAGAAACAAATGAAATTGAATATGTAGAGCCTCCTGATAATAGCTCAAATACTACAACTTTTGAGGAAACTGCAACCACAAACACGACAGGCAACGTTTCGGAAATGACCAGTCCTGAAGAAACATTTACCACGCTAACTTCTGAGGCAGTGACCATGTTAAGCTTAGATGAACCACTGGAGGCTGATATTTTCGCTGTTGAGGAAATGGTGCCCTACACGCCATCCAATCCAATCCCAGTTAACCCTATAATTCCATCAGGCCTCCTTTTTAAAGTTCAAGTTGGGGCATTTAGAAATCCGATCCCCCAAGACTTGTTTAAGGGTATTAACCCAATCATGGGTGAGAAAACCGATATGGGTTTCATTCGTTACTCTGCCGGACTATTCAGCCAAATATCGTCAGCTAACGAAGCCAAAGGAGTAATTCAAGGTATGGGGTATGACGATGCTTTCGTCGTGGCATTTTACAATGGAGCTCGAGTGTCGATCGCCGATGCAAGAAGAATGTTGGAGGATGGAACCGTTCCACAACCTATTGTAAGTGCAGGATCAACCTTTCGCACATCATCAGGAACTTCTGCTACATCTGTACCAGGAACCATTGACATTGGCACTATTGACGAACTCTTTTATACGGTACAGGTAGGGGTGTACTCCAGGCCCACCAACCTGGGTGAGAAATTCAACCTGAACGATCTATACACATTGAGAACATCCAACGGTTATATCAGGTACAACCATGGTAAGTTCAACAGCTTCAATGAAGCATCGAATAGGAAAGAAGTAGTTATTGAAAAAGGTATTGCGGATGCATTTGTGACAGCATACCTGAATGGAAAGCGGATATCAGTTGAGCAGGCACGAAGTATGCCAGAACGTGCAGGTACCCCTGATCCTTCAAATCCTGACAATGTACCTGCTGATATCTCAATGGACAATGATGACAGGCTTGAGAAGGGTGAACAATTAGAAGCCGAAAAGAAAGACACAGAGGATGACTTAGAAAAAACATATGTAGAAGCCAGGCTGCTGGATGCAGAGAGTGATGCAGTAACGTCTGCTGATGTTGACATAAGCACGCAAACAATACCAGAAACCTCCACAACTGAGCCGGACATATCAACGTCAGAAACAGGTACGGAGGTCTCAGCAACGGTTTATACTTCCACAACTGTGAACGCTGCTGATCCGCCAGTGGAGGATATAGCTGAAGAGACCACTGTAGCAACCAGTCCTGAAGAAGCCTTTGAAATTAATGAAGAAACAATCGAGTCGGCTGTCATCAATAAGGAAACAATGGTGGATGAGATACTTGTTGTAGAAAAGCTTGAACGTGAAGCTGCTAGCTACGATGAGAAAGCAAAAGACATTAGAGAGAAAGCAGAATCAGCTGATCCAGCATTTACAGAGAGTGCTTTGGTGGAAGCTGAGAAGTTTGAAATAGCCGCAGCTCAAAAACGGAACAAGGCATCTGAGGGCAAATCGCTTATCAACAGCTACTCTTTTAGAACAAATGTCTTGCAATATGAGGACCTAACTTCCAACAGCACATACCTCACACCAGAAGACCTGGATGAAGTAAAGAGCGATCAGGAGGAATCTGTTGCCAAATTTGAAAAGGCACAAGAGCTGAGAAAGACAGCTGCAACCATAGAAGACCCTAAAGACAAAGCACTGGCACTACAAGAGGCTGAAAAGTTAGAGGTGGAAGCGTTAGCCAGTCAAAAGCAGGTGAATAACAGTTTGAGGTACCTGGAGAACAATCGTGAAATAGCACAGCAAACCAAATCTGAAGGCACAATGGATTCTGAGAAGGTGCAGGTACTCAACAACTACCATGAAGAAGCAGACAACCTATACACTCAGGCCAGGTTCATTAGGATTTTTGCCACCACGAATGACCTGGAAGAACAAGCAGCGGCATACCGAACCGCAGATGCTTTGGAGCAACAGGCGCTGGAGACACAACAAACCGCTATCAACCTCCATGAGTTATACAAAACGGATGTCTCAGTCGAGGTTCCAGCAGGTGATGCCAGGTATATGGTTAAGATTGGGGAGTTTGGCAAAGACGTCCCTGTTGATGAGGCAACCACTTTTTTTTCTATTAAAGACCTTGGAATTGAAGTACACAATATTGATGACAAGGCCATTTATACCGTAGGTGAATTTATAAGATATGAAGATGCAAAGGAGCTACGCATTGTAGTCGAGTCTGAGGGAATAGAAAATTCAAGCGTTGTGGTATTTCAAGACGGCATTATTCTCTCTGTTGAAGAATACCTAAAAAACACGCTGGATTCAGATACAGAATAACAACATGGTCGATCTGGAATTGCCTTTACAGGGCCCACGACCCTTACCAAGGGGTTTCCTCATTTATATATGTCCAACAATGGTTCATCACATTGAGGCACAGTATTTGGTTTTGTAGTTCTATATTTGCTATTGTACCACTAACACACACACAATGCTTCGATATTTTTCACTGATCCTTATCGCCTCTTTTGTAATCGCTTGTGCAAAAGTTCCTATAACCGGACGCAAACAGCTGAACATGCTGCCGGAAAGTGAGCTAATGTCGATGAGCCTTACCAATTACCAGACTTTCTTATCCGAGAACACTGTTGTAAACGCGAGCGAGGCCAATGCACAGCAGGTAAAAACGGTAGGAGCCAATATGTCCAAAGCAGTTGAAAAGTTCCTCGCCACAGAAGGCCAGTCCAAACGGGTTAAAAACTACACCTGGGAATTCAATCTTGTGCAAGACGATGTTGTTAATGCCTGGTGCATGCCTGGAGGGAAAGTGGTCGTTTATACAGGACTGCTCCCCGTTGCACAAGACGAAACTGGCCTGGCGGTTGTTATGGGTCATGAAATTGCGCACGCAATAGCAAGGCATGGTAATGAACGCATGAGTCAACTCTTGTTGGTGCAGGCTGGAGGAATTGGCTTGGCTGTTGCCATGTCGGATAAACCGAAATTAACACAGGATCTCTTCATGACGGCCTATGGTGTCGGATCAATCCTGGGAACCCTGAAGTACTCGCGAAAGCACGAGTCAGAAGCGGATAAGATGGGTTTGGTTTTTATGGCGCTTGCAGGCTACAACCCAGAGCGAGCCGTGGAATTCTGGGAGCGTATGGGCGCCATGGGAGGCTCAAGGCCACCGGAAATACTGAGCACACATCCAAGCAGTGACACGAGAATCAGCGATATTCAGGAGTTTCTCCCCATCGCGATGACCTACTATAAACCTAAAGAATAATCCCCTCTCATCCGATCTAGCTTGATGGGAAGCTTAGAAGAAAGAACTACATTTGTACTGTAAAACAAGGACCCGTAGCTTAACTGGATAGAGCACTTGACTACGGATCAGGAGGTTGGGGGTTCGACTCCCTCCGGGTTCACTTGATGATCAAATCCCAGCACCAAAGGTGCCGGGGTTTTTTATTTGAGCGCGGCTCAAGCTCGCTTGAGTAAGCGTGAAAATAAAAAATGCAGGCTCGCGAAGCGAGCGGGATTTGATTCCCTGCACGGTTAGGAGGGATCGCGAGGCATGAAGTGAGCGCCAGCACTGCTTCATGGCGAGCACTCCCTGGATTGAAAAAAACCGAACATGCTCGGGCGAGTGACGGAATAAAAAATAACAAGCTCGCGAAGCGAGCGGGAATTGATTCCCTTATCGGACAAGACATGATCAACGGAGTTACTCCTTCCAGGTTCGCTAAGCTCAAACCTTTGCTTGACGAAATGATGAGAAGGTTCGACTTTATAATAATTCTACCATCGGATTTATAAAATAAGCTTGATAAATTTAGTAACTTCGCAATCCCTTTAGACACCCTGAAAATTTGAGTTTTTTTTAAAATCATCATAAGACTCTCATACTTAGACACAATGGGGTGGAGTTATTGATATAGAGAAAGAGTTCTTGCCTTTCTCTTCGTGCTGAAGTTTTTTGTTTTATCGTTGATAAAACACTTCTACAGATCATTTGAAGGTAGAGTATCTGCTGAATACTACAACGCTGTGCGTTGATAGTGGGGATTATAGTTTAAACAGAAAGAAAGGAAAAGATAGAATGGAGAAGATGGATCACACAACCAGAATAACAACAGCCCTGCTACTTGCAGCTGGCACGGGAAGCCGATTAAAACCCTTCACTGACAACATGCCTAAGTGTCTGACCAAAGTGAATGAAATTGAAATCCTGGGTCGCTTAATTACTTGCCTACGCGAAAATAGCTTTAAGCGGTTGGTTGTGGTTGTGGGTTATTTTGATCATCAGATTAGAAATTTTTTGGATAAAAATAGTGGGGACATTATTGTTGAATACGTTGTTAATGCTGATTTCGCAACGACAAATAACATTTATTCACTGTGGTTAGCAAGAGCTACAATTAAAGAACCATTCCTTTTAATTGAAAGTGACTTGGTGTTTGAAGCTCCGTTACTTGAGAAAATGCTTATACCTAACACTATAGCTGTGTCTCAAATATTACCGTGGATGAATGGAACAACCGTTACAACTGACAATTTTGTGACTGACCGGGTAGCCTCTATCAACCTTGGTGAGAATTTAAATGCGAATGGCTGTACTTATAAGACTGTAAACATCTATGGCTTTTCACTGGAATCCTGGAAACGGATTTGCAAACGCTTGGATACTTGGATATCGGCAGGCAAAGTGAATGACTATTATGAAGCTCTTCTTTCTGAAATGGTTGGCAACGGCAGTTTGAATTTTCAGTGCGTTTACTTTGATATGGATCGTTGGTACGAAATAGATACAACAGATGACCTCCAAAACTGTGAAATGCTCTTGCAGCAATCTAGATTCCAACTAGCAGGCTAAGCTGAAACATAAATGCCCAATTCCGTTAGACTCAACATTTACAAGAACATACCAAACATTGTCTCCATCCTTGGTGTGCTCCCTTTGATTGCATTATTTACAGAGGAAGGTTACGAGTTCCTAATTCCTTTGATCATCTATAATAACATCATGGATGATTTGGATGGTATGCTTGCTGGGAAACTGAATGTAAGGAGTGAGTTCGGTGCTCGTTTGGACAACGTATGCGATGCTATTTCTCATACCATTATAATAATGGTTATTGGGGTGCATTACGGATGGATTTGTGGCCTTGTTGGTTTGATTGCTGTAGCCGCAATTTTAGTCCGTTCAGTTTCAAGGCTTGATCCCGACATTGTCAAGGGAACAGGCTCACCTACCAATGAGCTGATTCGCCACATTCTTTTTGTGATATTATTGGCTGTCATATTTGATTTTGATCCGACTTTACCTCTGATGGCAATGTTTGTCGTCCACACGATAACCATGTTTGTCAAATACCCAATGCCTTATTTGATCAGAAATCAAACTAAATCGGCATCAGCGATCTTGTTTGTCAATGTATCACTAATCGTTGCATGGCTGGTCCCATATACTACACCGATAATTGCGGGGGGCTTTATTCTTACTTACCTATATTCTCTTGTGAAGATTGTTTCCCCCAATAAGATTAGCTCAGATAAAGTTTAACAAGGCTGGGGGGGCTATCTTGAACTGGCTGACAGATTTATAAATGAGAAAGTCAGACAGTTTCTAATTGAAGTGAGCGCCAGCGATGCTTCATGGCGAGCACTCCCCCATTATGACGGAAACCTGGACCTGGATTTGATTCCCTGCACGGTTAGGAGGGATCGCGAGGCATGAAGTGAGCGCCAGCGAGGCTTCATGGCGTGCACTCCCCTTTTACTTTCTCCTTTTTACTTTCAACTTAAACTATATTCCCCACCAAGCAACTCTTTACATACTTCCGACGTCTATTTTATTGCCTGCACACACCTAAAATTCAGGAAATTTGTTATTTTTATACGCTACTTTTACACCTCATTTTAACCGGAAATCATAGTCAATATGAACACACCTACTAAAGCCCTCTCGTTAATAATTACGGCATTGTGTCTATCACTTACAACTGCCTACGCACAAACCAGCTTTACAATGGACGTGTCCCAGGGCTGCGTTCCGCTTACGGTAACATTTACCAACACCAGCACGGCAGGCAGTACTTACCTTATTGACTTTGGTGACGGTTATAGTGGCTACTGGACGGGAACTGATACCTCCCATACCTACATGTGGAATGGAAATTTTCAGGTGAACCTCTACGGATATGATAGTTTGGGCAGCTATATTGGGAGCAGCTACAACCTGCTTGAGATATATCAACAAGCAACTGATTTTTACATGTCTGATACAGCAGTTTGTCCAGGATCTGAAGTTGGATTCAATGGTGACGGACTGGCTAGTTCCTTCTTATGGGATTTTGGGGATGGTGATTCAGCAAGTGGACAATGGGCCAATCATGCGTACACAACTTTGGGAGTATACAATGTCACTTTGATTACCACTGGAATTTGCGGTATTGACACAATTGTACAGGGCATATCCGTGGATAGCACAGGCATACCAAACGCGGAGTTTGGATTCTGGCCTGACCCTGTTTGTCCGTTACAACCAGTGAACTTTTACCCTTACGCTAACGATGGTACGGATTTTTACTGGGATTTTGGGGATGCTACGACATCTACAAGCCAATACCCTACTCATTCTTATAGCACACTGGGTTTCTACCCCGTCACCTTTGCCATTACCAATGGCTGTGGAAATACGGATACATCCACGGCACAAGTTGAGGTAAAAGACGATGCGGCCTGGCCTGCGTTAAACCTAAGTTTCAATTCACCTGTATGTCCTGGAGAAGAGGTTGGCACTAATGCACCTGGAGGCTATCTGGCTTATGTCTTTAACCCTGGTGACGGGTCTCCCAGCGACTCTACTACGGAATCGTGGCATGCACACACATATTCCAGTTTGGGGGCCTATATTCAAAGCGTGCGAATCTATGATTACTGCGGTAGGGATACGATCCTTTATGGAACGGTGATTGTTAGCCCTTCAGTAGGGTTGCCAAACCAGCCCTGGTTTGAAATACAAGCAAGCGACCTGGTTTGTCCTGGTGAAGAAACGTATATGAACGCACCAGGGGGATACATGGCCTACGTATGGGATTTTGCAGATGGCAGTCCCGCAGACTCTTCAGGTAATGATGGTATTACGCACACTTTTGATACCGCTGGAACGTACGTAATCTCCGTTAAAGTGTATAATTTCTGCGGAAATGACTCCACACTTTATGCTACGGTAGTTGTTGATGACAGTGCGGGATTTCAGCCCTCCATCAGCATTGGCTTTCAATCTCCCATATGCCCTGGCGGCGCCCAATTCAACGCTCCAGCTGGCATGGCCCTGTATGTATGGGATTATGGAGATGGTAGCCCGGTGGATTCAATTACCTATAATAATATAGGCCATACATACCTTGACACAGGCTCATTCCCAATAATGGTAACCTTAGTTAACTTCTGTGGTGATGATACCACACTGTCTAGCACATTGGTGGTTGGGAACAATATAGGTTTCCCGATGAATATGGAGGTGAATTCTTATCCGGACCCAGTTTGTCCGGGAGATAGGGTGAATTTAGGTTCGGAATATGGTTATGCCTCCTACGATTGGGATTTTGGGGACGGATATACGATTACAACCGGCAGCGATTGGGCAGAACATTATTATGACTCACTGGGCACCTATAGTTATAGTGTTACCATTACCAATGGTTGTGGAATGGATACTACGCTAACGGGCGGACTCTTAGTTTCTGCCAATGCACCAGTACCCCCACAGATTGAGCTTGACGTCTCAAGCTCAACAATATGTCCGGGAGATGCCGTTAACTTCTCTATTGACGATGACTGGGCTTTATTTTTCTGGGATTTTGGCGATGGTGATACACTGACAACAACTCAAGATTATTTGACACATGTATACGACACTGTGGGAACTTTCGAAGCATCCGTAACGATATCGAATGGATGTGGAAACCAGCTAACATTGAAGACAACAATAGTAGTGGATTCAAACAACACGTTTGTGGATGTGGATATGATTACTTTGAACGATAATGTGTGTCCTGGTGACATAGTTGCCTTGGGCCCAAATAATAGTGAAGGTTTGGGCGGAACTTCTTATACATACTACTGGAACTTAGGAGACGGTACACTGGATACCACGCAGGGTGTTGGACTTAACCATTCATATGATTCCACCGGGGTGTACACCGTGAACATAATCGGCACCAATGCTTGCGGTTTCTCTGATTCAAGCAGTTTAACTATTACGGTGACTGATAGTGCTTTTCCCAACCTGGGAATTCCAGGAGGTAATGATGATGGAATCTTTGGTGTTGCTGCTGAAGGAAGCTTTGCCGGATGTCCGGGAGATGCCGTCTTGTTCTACTTCGCAGGAATTTATACCAATACCTGGGACTTTGGAGATGGGAGTTCAGGTTCAGCGGTAGATGTGATCCAAACCTCATTTGGTGCTTATTCATCAATTACCCACGTATATCAAGATACCGGTTCCTATTGGGCTAAATTAACGCTGACAAATGGCTGCGCAAACTCAGCATCTGACTCAATAATGATAATCATAGGCTCTGGCCTTGCTGTTGACGGAGATTTCTTCGCAGAATCTCCTGATGGTGGCGGTTCATTTACAACTTGCCAGGGTGTTGGATTCCTGGCTTATGGTGGAACTTCCTATACCTGGGATTATGGAGATGGTGCAACAGTCACTACCAACAGCGCCCAGGTTACCCATTATTATGACTCTGCTGGAACATATACCGTAACTGTCACAATGACTAATTCGTGCGGTAATACGGCGAGTTACACGCAGCAGATTACTGTGGTTGACGGTGGAGGAGCTTCGGCCTCCGCTATGATAACCGCTCAATTGACTTGTAATGGAGGAGCGGATGCTGTGGCCACTGCTGCCGGAACGGGAGGGTCTTTGCCATATACATATCTGTGGGATGACCCGTTAGCTCAATCCACGGCGATTGCTACAGATTTAGGCGCCGGAACATATACCGTGTTAGTGTCTGATAACCTCGGTTGTGCTGGTTCAGCCAGTATTACCATCGCCGATCCTCCCATGTTGATTGCAACTGCTTCAATGACTCCTGCAAGTTGTGCAACTGCTGATGGTTCGGTATCAATTACAAGCACAACGGGAGGAACCTCGCCATATACGTATGCGTGGGACAATGGAGATACTTCTGCCACAGCAGATAGTTTAGCCTCCGGCACTTATACAGTGACCATTACCGACTCGAATAGTTGCCAGAATACCCAGGTCTTTACCTTAAATGATGTTGGCGGGACTACCATTTCCGGTACAACGGTTACTGATGCTACCTGCAACGGTGGTTCTGACGGTGCGGTGGCTATATCTGTTAGTGGAGGTACAACACCCTACACCTATGCATGGTCTAATGGAGATACCATCGAGGATGTCACCGGGTTAAAGGAGGGGACATACACTGTCACGGTAACCGATTCAGCCGGCTGTAAAACAATCGAAAGTGCAACGGTCAGCGAACCCTTGCCTATTGCACTTGCCACAACAATTGCAGATGCCAACTGTGGCGTAGCAGACGGGAGCATTGTTGCTTCTGTTAGCGGCGGTACACCAGGGTATGAATACCTGTGGTCTAACGCTGTCACCACTTCATCAAACTCGGGATTGGTAGCTGGTGCTTACACGCTGACCATCACCGATACCAATTCTTGTACTGCCACATACACAGTTATAGTCAGTAACGCCAATTCTCCCGAAATTACCGCTGTGGTGGATGACCTCACCTGTAATGGTTCCGGTGATGGGGCAATTGACCTCACTGTATCAGGAGGCACAACACCATACACCTACCTTTGGTTACACAATGGCAGCTTTATTCAGGATGTTAGTGGATTGGATGCCAACTCCTACACCGTAATACTCAATGATGGCGGTGGCTGCCAGACGGCACAGACTTTTAGCGTAACAGAACCAGACGTACTGGCAGTAAACCTTGCCGTTTCAGGAGAGCACTGCAATTCAAGCGATGGCTGGATAGCGGCTACGGCCACAGGAGGGACAGAACCTTACACCTACTCATGGACAAGTGGAGGATCGAGCTCCAGCATAACAGGTTTGGCAGACGGCCCCGATACAGTGAACATTGCAGATGCTAACAGCTGTACTGTTTCATCAAACACTACGGTCAGTGACATCCCGGGGCCATCAGTATCCATTTCTGACAGCTCTATGGTACTCTGCTTCGGCGATGGTGATGGTACTGCCACAGCATTAGCAGTCGCAGGTACAGGTGATTATACCTATACCTGGAATGATCTTAACTCTCAATCCAATGCCCAGGCGACCGATTTAGACACTGGAACATATCAGGTGATGGTTGTTGATAGTGCAGGATGTGCCGATAGCGCCAGCGTTACCATCACGCAACCGAATGTATTGACCGCTTCAATCTCAACTATTGCAAACACCTCTTGCTTCGATACATGCGATGGAAGTGCAACTGTCACCATAACAGGGGGTACAAGCCCTTACGCTGTGTTGTGGGGAGATGGTCAGGTTACAATTGTGGCAGTGGACCTATGTGATGGTGGGGTAGATGCAGTCGTTACCGATACCAATGGTTGTGTTACAATTACTACGGGTATGATAACAGAACCCTCGATGATTGTCTTGTCAACAACTGAAACAAATATATCGTGTGCCGGAGGAAATGATGGATCGATAGACCTCACCATGACAGGGGGTACTGCGCCCTATACATACAACTGGTCAAATTCAGATACCACTGAAGATGTCAGCAACCTGACCTTTGGCACTTATGAGGTAATAGCCACTGATACCAATGGGTGCCAGGATTCTATTACGGTGAGCTTAACAGAAGAAGCGCCGTTGGTATTGACGACTTCAAACGTGGATGCCCACTGCGGGCAAACTGATGGTTCGGTATCAGTGGGGGTTTCTGGTGGGGTTGCTCCATATACCTATGCCTGGGATGATCCGGGAGCACAGATAACGGCTGCTGCAACTGGATTGCCTGATGATGTTTATCATGTAACCGTAATGGATTCCTTTGGCTGCGTTGCCACTGACTCTGCCACCGTTTCAACTACCGTGGATTCAATTTCAATATGTGTGGTAACTGTGGATTCGACTTCATCCATGAACGTTGTGGTTTGGGATAAACCGAGTCTTGGATTGGGAATTTCGAGCGTCAATGTTTACCGTGACGTAATTGGGAATTACACTTTAATTGGTAATGTGGCCTACGATTCACTCAGCCTATTTGAGGACTTGGACACTATAAATGCAAACCCAAATTCCTTGTCGTATAGTTATAAGATTTCAATAGTGGACTCATGTGCAAATGAAGGGCCTAAAAGTGATTTTCATAAAACAATTAACCTTGCACCTGTCAATGTAATAGGAGGTGATGCCACCTTAATCTGGGATAATTACCAGGGGTTCAATTTCGCTTATTACCGAATTATGCGTAATACCAAAGGATTCGACAGTACTTGGGTGGCTATTGATTCTGTAACTAATTCGGTATTTATCAAGATAGATATAGGCGCCCCTCAGGTCAGCAAGCTGAGTTACCGGGTGGACGTTGTAACTGCTTCAGTATGTCTGGCCGAAAAAGGCAAGAACTTCAATTCATCAAAATCAAACACTTCTTCGTTTGACAACAAGGATTATATGACAGCTGCTGTTACAACAACAGATCAGGTTCAGGATAGTTGCACAGGAACAGCAACAATTGTGATTACTGACGGAACAGCTCCATATACCTACTTATGGGATGATGGGTTAATTCAAACTACTGCCACAGCTACTGGATTATGTGCAGGAATCTATAACGTAACCGTATATGATGCGGATGGCGATTCCATCGTCGGCTCCGGAGCCGTTGGCACGATCTCTGGATTTAATGAATTTGATCTGGGCACATACCTGGTGATTTATCCAAATCCGAACACAGGTCAGTTCAGTATCCTGATCACAATACCGCAACTGGACCTGGCAACCTTGAAGGTATTCACCATTGAAGGCCAATTGGTCATAGAGAATGCGTTACCAGGTATTGCCGGGGAATTGCGAACAGATCTCGACCTGTCAGGCGAAGGGCCTGGAGTGTACTATGTTCAGGTTGTCTCTTCCAGGGGAACATCCGTCAAGAAAGTCGTAGTTCAATAAACCATCAATACAGAAAGAATCCGGTGCAGGCAACTTGAACCGGATTCTTTTTATCCAATTCACAACGCTCCTTAATCAGGCCAAACACACCTATGGTACCTCATCATTGATCACAGACAACTCTGCACTCTATTCTCACGTCTTATTATTTTAATATTAACTCATTTTAGTTTAACTTGGTAAGTGTCCAAAGAACTATTGTTGAACTAATATCTGTATCAATTTATACGAAGCGTGCTGTAGAGGAGAATGATTGCGGGAGAGATCATGTCAATAGACAAGATGCATGTGAACTATAAAAACAAAAATAACCACATGAAAAACCTATTCAAAAGTCTCTACAATTACCGTGTGAATTCAATTATCAAGTATCCCCTGAATTGTTTCAAGGTAAGTATAGTCATAGCGCTGTTTCCCATCATCGGCTTGGCCCAAACGTCGATATTTCTGGAAGACTTTGAAGGCGGCACCCTGGGGCCATTCATCAATTCAAACGTCCAAAATACGCTCTCCTGGGTTAATACAGATATACGAGGAGGTGATTCTGGTCATTCCACGTCTAAAACAGCCTACTTTGGAAACCCTGCTGACACCAGCTTTAACACTGGATTTGCAGAAGGAGCCCAAATGACCTCTGGTGCAATTGACCTAAGTGCTTATTCATCAGTAAACTTTAGCTTTAACTATTTCTTACAAACAGAAAACTATACGGGTTATGATGTTGCTCAGGTACTACTATCAACAGATAGTATCACATTTACGGCCGTTGCCGACAACCAACCCAACATTGGTAACCTGAATGATGGAATGGGTGTATGGCAGAGTTTGAACCTGGATATTTCCTCAATAGCCGGAAATTCAACGGTGTATGTTAGAGTTGCATTTAATACCGTTGATAATGTAGCAAACAACTACGAGGGTTTTTATATAGATGATATACGCTTATACGACCCAACGGTAATTGACTTTAGCATGTCCACAAATGCTGGATGCGCTCCCCTGCAGGTTACATTTACAAATCTCACAACACAGCTGGGTGCCTTCCTCTACAATTGGTATTTTAACGATGGCTCTTCAATGTACCAGGAAACGTTCTCCACAACCCTTAATCACACATTTGTGAATAACGGAACATACAATGTGCAAATGGAAGTTTACAACAGCTTGGGAACCTTATTAGGGTCCAAGACCCGATCAGTTACCGTGAATGGCCTATCCAGCTGGGAGCAACTCTATTTATACCCTAACAATCCCTGTCCGGGGGAAAGCGTCTCCTTCAATGCCCCATTTGGGTTTCAAAAGTACATCTACAATAAGGGCGATGGTTCTCCCAATGATACCCTATTCAATAACTGGGTCAATTACCAATACAGCACGCCGGGAACTTATATCGCGTCGGTAGAAATCGAAAATGTGTGTGGCAACAATGATACAGTACTTAGGGATACCATCACCATTAATTCAACAATGCCTTTCCCAACATGGATCAATATTGGCAGTTCTAGCCCTTCGGTGGCAGCCTGCCCGAATGACAATATCAGTTTTTGGGGACCATGGGGGTTTGCATCTTACGAATGGGACTTCGGAGATGGCAATGCAATTACAACCACCAATTCCAATGTAGCCCACACCTATGGTATTGAAGGAAATTTTACGGTAAGTTGCAGGGTTTTTAATTACTGCGGAGATGACTCACTACTGACCCTTACACAACTCGTACAGTATCCCCCATTCCCATCTGTTTCGCTAAATATAAACCCGACCCCGGCTTGCCCTGGAGAGAATGTATTCTTGTCTGCTCCATGGGGATATGCAGCTTATGAGTGGGACTACGGAGACGGCAGTCCGATAGACTCTTCCATGAATGCTACCAGATACCACATTTACCCTACGCTTGGCAGCTATACCGTATCTGTAAAAGTGACACAGTCATGTGGAAATGACACTACATTAGTGGGTACACTGAATGTGAACTCTTATGTGCCCTTCCCAGCAACCGCTAATCTTTCTTCGAGCCCAAACCCCGCATGTCCATTTGAACCTATTGCAATGAACGGGATGTCAGGATACCCGTACTACGAGTGGGACTTCGGTGACGGTACGCCCTTGGAGAACAATACCAGTGCTTCTAGTTCTCACATCTATGCAACAACAGGAACCTATGCAGCGAGTTTGAAGATTACTGACCTGTGCGGCACGGATACCACTTTGATTGATACCGTTACAATTAACAGCAGCATGCCCTTTCCATCATCAATAGGGTTTGCCTTTAGTGCAAATCCTTCGTGCCCCGGTACCGTTTCGATTAATGCATCAGCCGGATACCAATTCTATACCTGGGATTTTGGCGACGGAAGTAGTCTGGAAACTACGACTTCTAACACCAACGCCCATAGTTATCCACAACCAGGAACCTATCCCATTGCACTTAAAATAGTAAACTATTGCGGGGCCGACACAACACTTTTGGATACACTGGTGGTGGGTTATACACCTTTCCCGGGAAATATGTACCTCAATTTTTATCCGACCTCATCATGTCCTAATGAGAATATCAACTTCAGCACATCATGGGGTTATGTCTCCTACGATTGGGATTTTGGAGACGGCTCTACCACTACAGCCTCAAGTTATGTCAGTCATGAATTTGCCAGTACAGGGAACTACATTGTGTCGGTGACAATTAACCAGTTGTGTGGGAATGACACAACTCTCTACGACACTGTTAGTATTGTAAATAACCAAATGATCCCATCGTGGGTGAGCTTATACACCAGTCCTGACGTGGCTTGTCCAATGCAAAACATTTACATGAACGGTCCCTGGGGTTTTGCACAATATATATGGGATTACGGTGATGGGAATGTGGATACCACAACAAATAGCTATATCCAGTACGAGTATGCTGCCGCTGGTGATTATCAGGTGGCACTAACGGTCGCAAACTTCTGTGGTATCGATACTATCCTAAATGACTCCATTAAGATTGATCCGGATCTGGAAGTTGGATATGCAAGTTTATATGTGTGGTATCAAAATGGCAGCTCTGCCTGCCCAAATGAATTTGTCAATCTAAATGGGCCATATGGCTATTCGTCATACGTTTGGGATTACGGCGATGGTACGTCGATGGATTCCGGTTCATTCTCGGTAATGAACCACGCTTATGCTGATGCAGGAGTGTACACCGCTGCAGTAACAGTAACGAATGAGTGTGGCAACGATACTACGGTATACCAGTCTGTTACCATTGACGATAATAAGCCCTTCGGTTGGGTGAGTCTTTGGTCAAGCATGACGCCCGTATGTCCTGGATCGGACGTCAGGTTCAATGCTTCTTCCGGATATGCAGCTTACATATGGGATTTCGGAGATGGCTCGCCTCTTGATTCAACGAACACGTCTAATAATAAACGACAGTTTGCAGGGGCAGGAACCTACATCGTAGAGGTGAAGATCTTTGACTATTGTGGCAAGGACACAACAGTGTCAACAACAGTAACTATAGATGGTAACCTGGCTACGTCGGCGTATATTAATATGTACCCCAATCCTATCTGTCCAAATCAGGAGGCAATATTTTCGACCGATACCAATCATGTTGCATACTTCTGGGACTTTGGAGATGGATTTTCAGCATATGGCCCTGCAGAAACCAATCATTCATACGCAGCACTTGGGGAATACGACGTCTCTGTTACCATTACAAGCCATTGCGGTATTGATAGCACGTACACCAGTAGCATTACCGTTGACACCACAACGAGTTTCCCTAGCTGGATGAACTTCTCGGGCAATCCATGGCAAGTCTGCCCTGGAGAGATCATCACGCTGGTTACGGAAGATGGTTTTAACAATTACTTCTGGGACTTCGGAGATGGTGATACCGTCACCACCTCAGGGTCCTCAATAGGACATGCTTATGATGTAGCCGGCAACTACAATGCAGCAGTTACCATAACTAATGGGTGTGGCAATAGTACCACCTTAACAACTACCGTGAATGTAAGTTCTAGCACCAATGTGTTCGTTCCACAAATTACTACTGCAAACGGAGCATACTGCCCTGGAGACCAGGTCTCATTCCTGCTTTCAAGCTGGAACGGCGGTGAGGACAACTACACATACGTGTGGGATTTCGACGATGGAGACATGGATACAACGATAGGTGTTGGGGCCACTCATGTTTATGATTCAGCGGGCAGCTACACAACGTCAGTTACCATCCTCAACGCTTGTGGCAACTCAGACATGGTGATCGTTCCGGTAAACATAGTGAACAATGCTTCCCCGACGCTTAACAGCAACATATTTGGCACACTAGCCAGCACAACAATTGCAGGATGTGCCGGAGATGCCATCGTATTTTATTTCCAGGGTTCTTCAGACAACCTTTGGGAATTTGGTGATGGATCAAATGGTGTAGCAACGGAGGAGTTTATGGATGAGAATGGTATTACCATGACTGTTATTAAGCACGCCTACAGTAATACCGGAACATATATCGTCAAGCTAACTCTAACCAATAGCTGTGGCAACAGTACCACCGATTCATTGACAATTCAAATCTCCGACAACTTCCTGGTTGATGGGGGATTAATACTTGAACCACCAGCAAACACAGGAAGCTACACCACATGTTCCAATATTAACATGATTGCCTTTGGAGGATCTTCGTATGAATGGGATTTTGGCGATGGTAATACGCTGACCACAATTTCGCCTACCATTTCTCACGTGTTCTCAGACGAAGGAAATTATTCAATTTCAGTAACTATCACCAATGGTTGCGGTAACTCCACAACATTCTCGGATGCGGTGACAATTATTGAGTCTGGAGGAATCAGTCCAAATATATCCGTGCCATCTGCCGTAACGTGCTTTGGAGGATCAGACGGTACTGCACTGGCAGCCCCTTCCGGAGGATTGGCACCCTACCAATATCAATGGGATGATGACAATACCCAATCGACGGCAGCAGCTACAGGACTTACTGCTGGTACGTACTCGATCATAATCACCGATGACTTAGGTTGCTCTGCAGACACAAGCATCGAGGTAGGCGAAGCAGTCGCGATCTCAATTTCTAATAGTACTACTGACGCAACTTGTGGTTCTTCCGACGGAACAGCAACAGCGGTGGTGGATAGCGGCGGTGTGAGTCCATTCACTTATGCATGGTCCAGTGGCGGAAACACCTCAACAGATACCGGACTTTCGTCAGGTTCATATATTGTGTCAGTAACAGACGCTGATGGATGTAGTAATAGTGTAATCGCTGCAGTTTCTGACGTTGGTGGCCCAACATTGTCTATTGCGGCCCCAACGGATGCGACTTGTAATGGTGATGCAGACGGAGCACTGACCGCAACTGCGTCCAACGGAACGCCACCTTATCAATATACCTGGTCAAATAGTGATAACACCGCTGCCATTACAGGCCTTACAGCGGGAGAGTATATCGTAACGATTACGGACTCAACATCCTGTCTTACCGTAGGAACTGCTGTCGTAGGTGAACCTGATGAACTCGAAGCCTCGTTTGAAGTGGTGGAAGGAGAATGTGGGGAAGCCACCGGACAATCTACAGTAACTGTAACCGGTGGAACCTCAGGCTACTTTTATCAGTGGGATTCCAATGCTGGATCCCAGGTAACCGCTACCGCTACCGGACTTTCTGCAAATGCCTATGAAGTGATTATTACTGATGTTAACTCATGTACTTTGACTGCGACAACAACGGTGGGCAATTCAAATTCTCCCATGCTATCTGCAGATGGAACTGACGTTAGCTGCTTTGGTGCTGGTGATGGATCGATTGATTTAACTGTTACTGGCGGTACTACACCGTACGTTTATTTATGGACATGGACAGGAGGAAGCAGTTTTGTTGAAGACCTCTCTGATCTGGAACCTGATGATTATACGGTTATGGTCCAGGACGGTAGTGATTGCTGGATTGGAACAAGTGTCGAGATAACTGAACCGCAATTATCTTCCACAATGAGCGTCACAAATACGGGTTGTATAAGTGGAAACAATGGTGCTGCCTCGGTGACCGTGTCTAGTGGATATCAGCCATACACGTATTTATGGTCAAATTCTGCAACCTCTAGTTCATTATCTGGACTTATTGCTGACACGTACACGGTACTTGTAACAGATAGTAACGAATGTACCTTAAACGATACGGCTATTGTATCAGATCCATCAGCGATTGTGAGCGGGATCACGGCAACTCATGTGAGCTGTAATGGAGGCAGTGATGGCGAAGCTGAACTGACAGTTAGCGGTGGTTCAGCGCCATACGTGTATCTCTGGGACAATCCTGGAGCCAGCACAACTGCTGATATCACAGTACTGGCCGCCGGCACTTACCGTGTCACGATCACTGATTCTTGCAGTATAACTGCTATGGATTCCATTGTAATAACGGAACCCGCATTGTTAACAGTAACAATGACGTATACTGATGTTAGCTGTTATGGAGGAGGTGATGGTACCGCGACCGCTACACCATCAGGAGGTACGATACCATATAACTATGTGTGGAACAATGGCCAAACGGATTCAACAGCGGTGGGGTTATTTCCCGGGCTTCAGGCGGTCAATGTGTTTGATCTCAATGGGTGTATTGGAGCTAACAATGTGACCATTGGCGAACCGGGCGCGCTGACGGTGGCCGCTGCTGCAACTGACGCAACTTGTAATGGTGGAGCCGATGGCACTGTATCCTTGACAATAGCCGGAGGAACTATTCCATATGCGTATGCATGGTCCAATGGAGACTCTACCATGAATATATCAGGTGTCACAGCCGGAACTTATACTGTTAGCGTTACTGATTCCTGCGGATCAGCCGTAACAGCCTCCGCCTCAGTAGCGGAACCCGCCGCCCCTTCACTTGCGGTCACAACCATAGATGTGAGCTGTAATGCCGGCAACGATGGGTCAGTTGACCTAACAGTTTCCGGGGGAACTTCACCATATGCGTATCTATGGTCCAATGCTGCAACCACCGAGGACATATCCGGCCTGGTAGCGGGTACGTACTCTGTGGCTATCACAGATGCCTGTGGATTGACCCTGGCTGATACCAGTGTCATAACAGAGCCGGCTCAGCTGACCACTTCAATTACCGGCAATAATACAACCTGTTATGCTGTAGGAGATGGCTCTGCTACGGTAACTGCTGCAGGAGGGACAACACCATATAA
>DTRK01000137.1:539-3347 GCA_012965955.1 Flavobacteriales bacterium | reverse complement strand
GACCACTTCTACCGCCGTCAATTTATTCCCTGGTACTCACGCCGTTAATATATTTGATGCAAATGGATGCCTGGCGAGCAACTCGATAGGCGTAAGCGAACCAGCCGCTCCGGCCAGCTCAATTGCAGGTACTGATGTAACATGCATTGCCGGAACAAATGGTGCTGCCGATCTCACTGCAACCGGGGGAACACTACCGTACACTTACGCCTGGTCAAATTCTGCCACATCTGAAGACCTGGTCGGAGTGGTGTCGGGAACATATTCGGTGACTATCACTGATGCTTGCTCCATTGCGTTTACCGACTCCATAATAATCACGGAACCGCCAGCTCTTAGTAGTGCAATTGTGGTAACCGATATCAGTTGTAATGGCAGTTCAGACGGCAGCCTGGACCTAACTGTTTCTGGGGGAACTCTACCCTACACCTATGCCTGGTCTACATCGGAAACAACCCAGGATATTGCCACCCTCAATACAGGAACCTATACCGTGAATATTCTCGATGCCTGCAGTGCTCCACTGTCAGATGGCGCCGTGGTAACGGAGCCGGCAGTTCTGACGACAACAATGAGTGAAACGAATGCTACTTGTAATGGAGGTGGAAACGGAACGGCTACTGTCACGGCTGCAGGTGGAACAATGCCCTACAACTACCTGTGGAATAACGGGCAAACTACATCGACAGCTGTGGGATTATTCCCTGGCACATATAGCGTAAATGTGATTGATGTCAATGGATGTCTGGCATCTAATTTCACAAGTATTACAGAACCGGCAGCCTTAGCAGGCAATATAACTGGGTCTGATGCAACGTGTAATGGTGGTAGTGATGGCAGTGCGAACCTCACCGTTACAGGAGGGACCGCACCATACACTTATCTCTGGTCAAATAGCGCTACCACTGAAGACCTTGTATCAATAGTTGCAGGAGGTTATACTGTTACGGTGACCGGAGCATGCAGTGCAACTTATACAGAAACCGTTATCATAGCTGAACCGCCAGCACTCTCATCAACCATTTTGACAACGAATATTTTGTGTAATGGCAATACGGATGGAGCAGCTGACCTCTCTGTTTCAGGGGGGACCCAACCTTACACCTACTTATGGTCAACGCTTGAAACCACAGAAGATATTTCCACACTCGATACGGGAACCTATACTGTAACCATCACCGATGCTTGTACGGCAACCTTAATTGATACGGCAATAGTCACTGAGCCTGCAGTGTTGACAACTAGCATGAGCAGTACCAATGTGAGCTGCTATGGGGGTGGAAATGGAACTGCAACGGTCACTCCTGCAGGTGGAACAATGCCCTATAACTACCTCTGGAATAACGGACAGGTAACCGCTACTGCAGTGGGATTATTCCCTGGAAGCTATACAGTGAACGTCACTGATGCCAAAGGGTGTCTTACTACGGATATAGTATCCATCACGCAGCCTCCTGCGCTTACAGCAACTATCGTGTCGGTTACAAATGTTGTTTGCAACGGCGATTCTACCGGTGCTTCAGTGGTAAATGCAGGTGGAGGTACTCCTCCATATAATTACCTATGGGATGATGCGGATGCGCAGACTGACTCGAACGCTACTGGCTTGCCGGCTGGTGTCTATAATGTACAGCTCACTGATTTCTGTGGAGCCAATTTGTCTCAATCAACCACCATTACTGAACCTGCGGCATTGTCTATCTCCACATCCAATACAGATGTGTCGTGCTTTGGTTATGCCGATGGAATGGCCAGTGTAACTGTTTCCGGAGGCACAGGCCCTTTCACATACAGCTGGTCACCAGGTGGTGATACAACAGCGAATATTTCAGGCCTGGCGCCAGGATCACACGTAATTATGGTTACCAGCGCATGCGGCAACGTTGTCAGCGATTCAACAACAGTTGCTGAGCCAACCGTGCTAACAACGTCCATGTCGAGCACTGATGTGTCTTGTAACACCGGTGGCAATGGAACAGCAACAGTGCTCGCTGGAGGAGGTGTCCCTCCTTATAATTACTTGTGGAGTAACGGACAAAGCGATTCAACAGCCATTGGCCTTTTCCCGGGAGGTTACTCGGTCAACATTACGGATCTAAATGGCTGCCTAACCTCCGATGTTGTGACCATCACAGAACCGGCACCCATGACAGCGAGTCTGGCAAGCACCCCTGTTTCGTGCATGGTGGGCAGTAATGGAACGGCAACAGTGAATGCCAGCGACGGTACACTACCTTACACTTACAACTGGTCTCCATCAGGAGGAACAACAGCTGTGGCCACAAATCTCACAGAGGACACATACACTATCACCCTGATGGATTCATGTGGGGCCACTATAATCGATTCTATCGTTGTGGGAGGCCCTTCCAGCATGAGCATCGGTTTGGCAGGGGCTGATATTTCCTGCAACGGATTTAACGACGGCTCCATTGACCTCACTGTATTGAACGGAACGGCTCCAATAAACTACCTATGGTCGAACGGAGATACCACTGAGGATGTTTCGGGGTTGAGTCCTGGAATGTACTCGGTAACTGTTACCGACTCTTGTGGAACTGCGCTGAGTGATAGTCTGTTAATCGCTGAGCCCGCGCCGCTTACCACCAGCATTTCCAGCGTGAATGCGACCTGCAATGGGCAGGGAGACGGTACAGCTTCAGTTGCGGTTGCCGGAGGTACAACTCCCTACAACTACACCTGGAACAATGGGCAATTTACCTCAACATCATTCGCCCTGTTCCCCGGAAATTACTCGGTCAACGTCATTGACTTTAATGGCTGTTTGGTAACAGATCTTGTCACCAT
>DTRK01000137.1:0-529 GCA_012965955.1 Flavobacteriales bacterium | reverse complement strand
CCAGTAATTATTCTGTCAATATTTTGGATGATAACGGTTGCCTTACCACCAACCTTGTTACCATAAATGAACCTGCAGCTATAGAGATACAGGTTTCCATTGTGGATGCAACATGCGGGGAAGCTGATGGCTCCGCCGATGCAGCGGTGACCGGTGGTGTAGCACCTTATGCTTATGCATGGTCAAGCGGCGGTTCCGGTCCAACCGATACCGCCCTTGTTGGAGGCAATTACTCGCTACTGGTAACAGACACCAACGGGTGTATGGATTCAGTGGATGTGGTGATTCCCATTACATCTCCCGTTCAGGAAATATGCATGATTACCGTGGACAGTACCTCAACCAGAAACATAATTGTTTGGGAGAAGCCCGTGGTTACCAATATCGACAGCTTCCGGATCTACAGGGATATTTTAGGGACCTACACCTGGGTGGGATCACAAGAATATGGTATAGATAGTTATTTTACAGATACCGCCAATGGGATCAATCCCCAGGTGACGTCCTATAGATACAAGGTCACGACCTT
>DTRK01000136.1:7196-11935 GCA_012965955.1 Flavobacteriales bacterium | reverse complement strand
AAGAAACAAAGGAGAAGGTTGCTAAAGCAATATGGCTGTCAAAGCTCTATGGTAACGCAAGAATTGATATTGTGTCCATTGGCACTTCTTCTGATTCCTTCTTGAAGAATAAGGTTAAGCGTCAGGAACAACAAGTGCGGTCATTCTTGAAGGGAAAAGGCATAAAAACGACTCACAAGATGATCACTGACACTAAGGGTAAATCAATCGCCCAGACCATTATTGATTACGCGACTGAAGTGAATGCGGGTTTGATTATGATCATGACACAGCAGGAGAGTGATATCACTGAGATGTTTATTGGATCATCCGCACAGGCCATCATCAATGGCTCTGAAATACCTGTAATGAGTGTCGTGCCTGGAAATCGCAAGTACGAAGTCACGCTCTAAGTAATAATTAATTTTCTATGAAGGAAGGGGCTCCATCTTTTTCTTCTTCACGCTGGCGTGATTCCACGGCATACTTTATCAGTCGAATATTAAGCAACAGTTCTATTAATGGAGCTGGATGGATTCGAAAAAATTTAACCCTATGGGTTGCAGATAGTCCACAGCATCCCGTTGTTACTAGCGTAGAAGTGTATGCGTACATACTTACTACCAAGGAATATAAAGCCTTTAAATCCAAAGGAGGCAAGCAATTACTTTCTCCGTTAGTGCCTATTAGCAGTATTTCTGATTTGCCGATTAATGACAACATCTTCTATATGCTGCCGTCACGTGTAGAAGCACTTCCCAAGGCGATGTTTCAACCTTAAGTACTTATACTTGCATCCATGAATGCGGAGTTAATTACAATAGGTGATGAAATCCTGATAGGGCAGATAGTTGACTCTAACTCCGCATGGATGGCCCAACATCTCAACGATGTCGGTATTAGTGTTTCACAAATTTCCTCGATATCAGATTCCAGGGACCATATTTTAGAAGCGTTGGAACTGGCCAGTAAGCGCGCGGATATTATCCTCATCACAGGAGGGCTGGGCCCAACAAAGGACGATATCACAAAATCAACGCTCTGCACTTACTTCAAGACTGAGTTGAAGATGAACGATGAAGTCTTGAAACATGTGAAGTATTTATTTGATTCTTTTGGCAGTGAACTGCTTGAGGTAAATAAGAAACAAGCAGAGGTGCCTGCAAATTGTGAAGTGCTTATGAATTACAAAGGCACGGCACCTGGCATGTGGTTCGAACATGCAGGTAAGATCTATGTGTCGATACCAGGAGTACCCTATGAAATGAAAGCACTAATGAGGAAACAAGTCATTCCCAAGCTACAGAAGATATTTAAGTTGCCTTATATAGTTCACAAAACTATTCTCACACAAGGAGTGGGGGAGTCGTTCTTAGCAGAGAAGATATCGGATTGGCAAGATTCGCTGGAGAAAGAAGCTATAAAACTGGCCTATTTGCCTTCGGCAGGCACGGTACGATTGCGGCTGTCCACCTCAGGGGATGACAAAAATGAACTCCTCGAGAAAGTTGAAAGAAAGGCCGAAGAGCTGGACGGGCTGATACACTCCTATATATATGGTAAAGAAGATGACACTTTAGAAAGAGTAGTCGGCAAACTTCTTACAGAAAGTAACCGGACGCTTTCAACTGCTGAAAGTTGTACTGGAGGATATATCGCGCATCTGATTACCTCCATAGCCGGGAGTTCCAGCTACTTTATAGGATCTGTGATTGCCTACTCCAATAGTATTAAGCAACAGGAGCTCCAGGTGGATCCACGTACAATTGAAGAGCATGGTGCTGTCAGTGAAGAGGTGGTAAAAGCCATGGCCGAGGGAATTCGACGGCGCTATGATACTGATTATGCTATATCCTGTTCTGGAATTGCTGGGCCAGATGGCGGAACTGAGGGAAAACCCGTTGGCTCAGTATGGATCTGCGTGTCTTCAGATAAGAGTGTAAAAGCGAAACTTTTTCAATTTGGACCCAACAGAAAAGGAACCATTCATATGACGGCATTAACCGCCCTTAATATGCTGAGAAATCTCGTGACGGAAGAACACCTATAGCTATCGGGTTGGGCGGATAGAATAAAAATATTGGTAATTCTATTATTAAACACGACCTTTGCGGCCTGCCTGCCGATAGGTGGGCGCAAAATCCAATAACATTTCAGAATCATGTCTCGAATTTGCGAATTAACAGGTAAGAAATTGATGTTTGGAAACAATGTGTCTCACTCGAAGAGAAAGACGCGTAGAACATTTAATCCGAACCTTCAAACCAAAAAGTTCTATATCCCGGAAGAGGATAAATGGATTAGACTGAAGATTTCGACTTCTGCTTTGAGAAATATTGACAAAATGGGTATTAGCGCCTGCCTCAAGAAAGCTAGAGAGATGGGTTTCTTAAAGCGTTAGTTACTAACACAATTAGGTGAATAAATCACCAGTTTTTTTGTGTTAATCTCAAATTATTCCAGCTATAATTGCAGAAATTAAAATTCTGAAGAGCTATGAAAACGTCTTTAAAATTATTGGCACTGGCGTTTCTTGCTGGGTTTTGCATTCAACAACTTCATTCTGTACAAAGTGTCAAACATGGAAGCACGTAGCTGCGGATGGTACTGCCCTGTGGACGTGGGAGGCGTGTGGTGACAAAACACCCAGCAGGATCAGGAGGATGATTGCATTGCAACAGCAAACGCACTACCTGGCAGCTCTTGTAAATGCACCGCATCATACGCCTTTTAATTAAGTGGCGTTCACAATTGGGCATTGCTTTTGCGGTACTACATTAAACCCTTTTCTTAACGGGGTTAAAGCAATATTGTGACGAGAAGGATTCTCACTTTCGTAGTTGTCTTGAGTTCTTGGTTTGGTTCCATCGCTGGGCCGAATGACTCCCTGAATAGCAATGAACTATCTGAAGATCTTTATGATACCGATCTATTACCGCCCTCATTCCACGAAGGCCGTCGCAAGGCATTAAGAAGCTTGCTGCCAGAAAATTCGGTAGCAATATTTATAGCCAATTCAATTAAAAACCGTTCCAACGATGTAGATTTTGAGTTCCATCAGGAGCCCAATTTCTATTACCTCACCGGTTATAACGAACCTCATGGCATCCTATTCATCTTTAAAAACAATCAGTACTTAGGGAACGGCCACTATAACGAATTGGTTTTTGTTCAACCACGCGACTCTTCAACGGAACTCTGGGCAGGCAAAAGACTCGGAGTGGAAGGTGTAAAGGGAAAGCTCGAGTTGAAGAATGCCTATACCAATGATCAGTTTGCCGATTACAAATTGGACCTCTCTAAACTCGACCAGGTCTTTATTATTCCTGACGACCAGGAGATGGAGGATAATTCAAGAGATCGAGGCGACCGATACAGTCTCAAAAAGCATTTGAAGGCTAAGATGGATACCACGGGACTCAACATCAATACTATTCTTCTTAAGGAAATGATGTCGGGTTTACGGGAAGTGAAGGAGAAAGAGGAAATTGTACTTCTTAGAAAAGCCATTGGTATTACGTGTGCGGCACAGCAGCAATTAATGGAAGAAATTAAGGTGGGTCAGACCGAGTACCATGCTGAAGCAATTGTGGAATACGTCTTCAAGTCGAGAGGCGCAGAGTATCCCGGGTTTCCGTCCATAATTGGAGCAGGGGAGAACTCCTGCATTTTACACTATACCGCTAATAGAAAGAAATTGCTAAATGATGATCTTATTGTCGTCGATATAGGAGCAGAATATCATGGGTATTCAGCCGACGTTACAAGAACTTTCCCCGTGAATGGCAAATTCACAAAGGAGCAGATGATAATCTACAATATTGTTTTGGAAGCACAGGAGGCAGGAATAGCTGCATGCATTCCTGGAAGTCGTTTCTGGGCAGCGAACCAGGCTGCGACCGGAGTTATTATCAAACGGCTTTTGCAACTCAAGCTGATCAAAGAACGAAAGGACTATCGTAATTACTTTATGCATGGAACATCGCATTACCTTGGCCTCGATGTCCACGATGTTGGACTGTTCGGCAATCTCTCTGAAGGCAACGTATTGACTGTGGAGCCAGGTATCTATATCCCGGAGGGGTCGCCGTGTGATCCAAAATGGTGGAATATTGGGGTACGTATCGAAGATGATGTACTGATCACCAAAACAGGATACGAAGTATTGTCAGATTGTGTGCCCAAATCCATCAGTGAAATAGAAAAGCTGATGGCTGACAAGGAGTAGTACTAACTACCGCCCTATTATCCATGGGATTTATCGGATTTGTTCTTTCTTGAACATTTTGTGGTAAAATTGTTACTTTTATAAGTGCTTGGCAACCCTCTCCTGATAAGAAGCGTCTATAAACAGTAACCTGTTAACTTCAAAGGTTCAGCCAGTAACCAAATAAGGTATTAATACGTAAATTAGCCATCAGGAAACAACTAGAGGGTTGATTCGCGCATATTAGGTTGATCAAGGGGTTGTGATGGTTCTTCTAAGTCGCCATGCTAAAGAGATTGATTTTTTTTCTTGTCTGCCTCCTTTCATTGAACTTTATCGGTTCACAAAAGGTAGAGGCATCCCATGCAATGGGGGTAGACCTCACCTACATATGCCTTGGTAATAACGAGTATGTGTTTACCATTTCTTTCTATAGGGATTGCTCTGGAATTAACGCGCCGGGGACAGCAAGTCTGAATCTCTCTTCCATCTCCTGCTCGCAAAATTTCAATGTTGTACTTCCTCTTATTAGTTCGCAGGAAATTTCAGCTTT
>DTRK01000136.1:0-7169 GCA_012965955.1 Flavobacteriales bacterium | reverse complement strand
CCCAGGGGCGGAACAGTATATTTACTCAGATACAATTACTCTACCTGCACAGTGTGCCGACTGGGTGTTCTCATGGTCACATTGTTGCAGAAATCCACTAATTACTAACCTAATCAACCCTGCCGGCCAGAATATATATATAGAGGCCACCTATGACAATACAATACCGGGCTGCAATTCTTCTCCTATATTTACTACACTTCCTGTACCTTATATCTGTGCTGGCCAGCCGTATTCATACAACCACGGAGCAATTGATATTGATGGAGATTCCCTGGTATACTCCCTGGTGAACCCGTTGACTACCGGGGGAGTTGCCATTGGCTACCAGCCTGGGTTTAATCCGACTTATCCCATTACAACAATGTCCGGTTCTGTGGCTTTCAATACCAATACGGGTCAAATGAATGTCGTTCCAAATGGAACACAGGTAGCTGTTGTCACAATATTGGTTGAGGAGTACAGGAATGGGGTACTTATTGGGACTACCATGAGGGATATTCAAGTCATTGTCCTTGTTTGTGGTAATCAGCAGCCGCAATTGGATTTACCAGGAATAGTAAGTCTGCAGAATGGAACTTTGCTGGATACGATGAGTGTGGAGGCATGTGTTGGATCCAATATTGTATTTGACCTTGTAGCTTCAGATCCTGATGTTGGTGATATCATTAGCATGATCAGCAATGCAGCGCTTGCACTACCTGGGGCACAGTTTGGAACGGCAGGTTCAAATCCGGTGACAGGTACGTTTACCTGGACTCCCCAAATAACCGACCTTGGATTCAACACATTCACCGTAACCGTACAAGACGATGGGTGTCCTGTTTTAGGTACCCAGATATACGTGGTTGAGTTATATATTATTAATGGCACTTATGCTGGAGGAGATTACTATTTATGTGATGGTGATACTGCACAACTGTCAGTAACCGGAGGAACAACCTTCCAATGGACGCCTGGCAACTATCTTAGCAATGATACTATCTCTAATCCACTGGCGTGGCCACCTTCCACTCAAACATACACCGTCACCAGTGATATGACCGGCACATGTGGCAATCAGGATGACATTACTGTATATGTGGTAACCCCATTCACTTTGGGAACGTCCGCGGATGTGATTTTGTGTAATAGCGGTGCTGCTCAACTTAGCGCTTTTGCCGGTCCACCAGATAATTATACGTACACCTGGACGCCTTCCCTTGGCCTTGATTTTGACACTGTTCCTAATCCTATGGCTAGCCCTACTTCAACAACCGTTTATACGGTCTCGGTTACCTCAAGTAGTGGATGTACGCGCACTGCAACCCAAATGGTAACTGTGGCTCCAACACCTTTGTCCACAACACCTACTATTGATGATGCCTTTATTTGCCAGGGAACACAGACAATGGTGCATGCCAATGTAGATGCAGGCGATTGTAACGCCTATGTTGTTACACAAGTTCCGTACGCGCCTTTAGGAGGGTCTGGTGCATCGGTTTCTCTGGGAGATGATGCGCTCAGTGGGGCCCTGCCCATGGGATTCAGCTTTAGCTTCTTCTGTAACGATTACACCAGCATCTATATCTCATCAAATGGATACCTGACCTTTGCAACAGGTTCAAATGGCTGCTGTACCGGTCAGGTGATTCCCAATCCCGTCACGCCAAATAATGTGATAGCCTTTGCCTGGGAAGACTTGAGTCCACAAACGGGTAATATTGAATACTGGACAACCGGCACAACGCCAAATCAGATTTTTGTGGTGAATTTCATGAATGTTCCACATTATGGATCCAATAATATGGTGAACACCCAGATCCTGCTCTATGAGGGAACCAATGAGATAGAGTTCCATACGCAGGATATGACCTCTGATGGAGGTGCCCATACTATGGGTATTGAGAATGCCAGTGGTACTATTGGCATTCCGGTGCTAGGTAGAAATAGTACAAACTGGTCAACCGCTAATGAATGTATGCGTTTTACACCACTGACGCCTCCACCATACACAGTTACATGGTTTGATTCTGATAGTAATATTGTGGGAACTACGGAAGATGTTTCTGTACTACCGGATTCGGCTACTACTTACACTGTTTTAATTACAGATGGAGCATGTACCAATGTACAGACTGTTGATGTTCAGGTGAGCATTGCAAACGCAGGACCTGACACTGCTATGTGTGTTGGAGATACTGTACCACTTTCAGCATTCTATTTTGGGCCAACAGGTGTAACAGCACCCTCATCATGTGGGGCATCTGTAACTTCTTGCTTTAGTACTGGCACAAATACTACTGTTGGAACAGGTACAAGTGTAAACGGAACAACAACTTTCCCTGCTCCATATGGCAACTGGTATAAGAATGCCAAACACCAATTTTTATATTCAGCAGCGGATTTGCAGGCGGCTGGAATAGCACCTGGTGTTATTACGGATATTGGCTGGTATGTGAATTCAATTTTTGGAACCAACCTCTATAAAAACTATACCATCTCAATAGGATGTACCCAAATCTCTAGTTTGGCTTCATGGCAAACAGGACTCACCCTGGTGTACACGCCAAAGAACTATATTATTTCAACTGGCTATAACAATCATGTTCTGGACGTTCAATATGATTGGGACGGAACATCTAATATCATCGTGGAAATCTGTTATGACAACAGAACCGATGTGACGTTTACCAGTAACAGCGCTTCACCTTTTACAGTGACTGGATACACTTCTGTAATCTATTACAGATCAGATATAACAGCTGCGTGTCCTTACACTGCTGGCCAACTCACAAGTTCTAATAGGCCCAATACCCGATTTACGGTCTGCACTGATTCGATCACCCCGGTGTTCTCATGGACGCCTGGAGGGGATTTGTCAGATTCTACCATTGCCACGCCAATGGCTTCGCCTTCTGTACCAACGACATATGTTGTTAGTGTGGATAATGGTATTTGCATATCAAGTGATACGGTGAACGTCATTCCGTCTACACTTAACATGACTTCTGCTGTCATTAGCGAAACATGTAGCGGCATGTGTGATGGCCAGGTAACAGTAACGCCGACGGGCGTTGCACCATACACTTACCTATGGAGCGATGTTGATACACAAACCACGCAAACAGCAGTGGGATTATGTTCTGGTGTGTATTCGGTATCTGTAACTGATGGCACCGGCTGCACCGAGGTACTCATTGACACGGTTTCCGATGGAGGAATACTGGCCACTGCCGTGCAGAACGTGATTTATGCAAGCTGTAATGGCGTGTGCGATGGGGAAGCGACCATGGTTGTATCAGGAGGAACACCTCCATATACTTATCTGTGGAATGACAGTCAGGCCCAAACGACATTAACAGCAACCGGACTCTGCGCCAATACCTATACGTTCACGATGTATGACGCTCTTGGCTGTTTTAAAACAGATTCTGTAATAATTGCTGAGCCTACCAGTCTGACAACTTCCACGAATGTTACCTGTATGGGGGCTTGTAACGGAATTGCAGTAGTTTCTCCCTTAGGTGGGCTTCCGCCATATACATACTTATGGGATGATCCACTGGCACAAGCTACGGCAGTAGCCAATAACCTCTGCGCAGGAACATATATTTCCAGTGTTACTGACGCCAGCGGGTGTACGGTTCTGGACACCGTTCAGGTCAACGCTCCATATACTACCGTAACAGGTACAATTTGTTCTGATCTTAGTTGTAGTGGTTCTGTAACCGTTACTCCAGTCGGAGGTTCATCTCCTTATACTTTCCTATGGGATAGTGGTGCGGGTAACCAAACAGATTCAACAGCCATCAATCTCTGCCCTGGTACTTATTCAGTGCAGGTATGGGATGGCAACGGATGCCCCATGGTCGATACCATTCTGGTGCCCTTGCCGTTGGTTACCGCAATTACGGATAGCATTATGGTTACTTGTAAAGACCTTTGTGATGGTTCAGGTACAGTCACACCAGTAGGAGGACAGCCGCCATTTGCCTATTTATGGGATGATGGAAACGCCCAAACCGACTCCACGGCTTCCAGCCTATGTGTAGGAACCTATTCTGTTGAAATTACTGATGGAAATAACTGTAAAGATACCTCAATAGTAATAATTACTGAACCTACCGCGCTTGTGATACAGACATCATCTACCTGTTTTGGAATTTGTGATGGATCTGCTAGCGTAGCCACTACTGGCGGAACAGCTCCATATACTTACCTATGGGATGACATTGATGCTCAGACAAACGCCGTGGCAACGGGATTGTGCGGAGGAACTTATTCTGTAACTGTTACGGATGCTAATCTCTGTGAGATTATTGATGTAACAACGATCTCTACACCAACTAGCGTAATTAATTCTACAGCGGCAACTTGCCAGGGACTTTGTGATGGTGAAGCGACGGTCGCACCAGTAGGAGGGCAAAGTCCTTTTACTTACTTATGGGATGATCCAGGTGCTCAAACAGCAGATAATGCCACTGGCCTGTGTGTTGGCTGGTTTCACGTAGATATTACTGATGCGACCGGGTGTCTGATCCAGGACAGTGTCCAGGTAGGAGAGGCTGCGCCAATAAATCTGGGCCAGGAGGTGGTGAGTGATGTTTCGTGTTTCGGGTTATGTGATGGAGCTATATCGTACCCTGAACCATTGGTAGGAACGCCTCCATTTTCTTATGAGTGGTATGATCTTGCTGGCGTTTCATTGGGCAATACAACCCTGAGCGCGTCTGGCCTCTGCCAGGATACTTACTATCTTATATATACAGATGCTGCTGGGTGCATGACGGCAGATACTGTAGCAATTACCGAGCCTACTGCTTTGGTCACAACCATTGACTCTGTGTCCCATGTGAAGTGTGCGGGAGAGTGCAATGGAGTGGGGTCAGTTGCGGTCACTGGCGGTTCTCCCGGGTACACTTATCAGTGGGATGATCCGCTAGCGCAAACTAACGCAATGGCCAGCAACCTATGTGGAGGTAAATGGCAGGTGACAATTACTGATGTTAATGCGTGTGCTATAGTAGATTCAGTCGAAATAAGTTCACCGGAAATACTGCTCGCACCTACGGATACTACGAGACTGCATTGTACTCTTGATTGTGACGGTCAGATTACAGCTAATGTCACAGGTGGTTGGGCACCTTACACATATGTATGGAACGATCCTGCTGGCCAGACGACTGCCACGGCTACGGACCTATGCCTTGGACCTTATATGGTCAAGGTCACGGATTCTACTGGATGTGAGGTTACAGGTTATGATACAATTGCAGCTATTCCGGCACCGCCATTCGTTCCGAATTTTACCGGTACGCCTTTGATCACAACCATATTCAATACTGAAATAGCGTTTACAGATCTTTCAACTGGGGCGAACTCATATTGGTGGAATTTTGGAGACGGTTCTCAGGAGTCGACGGACCAAAATCCCGAACATGAATTCCCAAGTGAGGAGCCAGGAATATATACGGTATGGCTGGTTACAACCAATATTCTCGGCTGTAAGGATTCCATTGCGAAGGAAGTGATAATCAAGGGAGATTACGTTTTGTTTGCTCCTAATGCCTTCACTCCTAATGAGGATGGCCTGAATGAGACCTTCTTCCCGAAGGGGATTGGAATTGATGAGTCAAACTTTAAGTTTATGATTTTTGACCGCTGGGGAGATATAATTTATGAAACTAACAATATTGAAGAACCCTGGGATGGACGCGCAAATGACGGCAAGAAAATGGCCCAGATTGACATTTATGTATGGAAGATTGAAACGTATGATGACAATGGTGTGGAGCATGAATATGTAGGCAAAGTTACCCTGATACATTAGTTCTTTGGTTCCCTCTCTTTTTTATTTCCATCTATATTTTCTTTATAATTTTAGGCATTGGTTCACAATGTGTGAAGCTCGTTGTGGATTGGCACTTATATTGTAGATTAGCGACCGTGCTTAAGCAGTTATCTTCATATATATTTATCTTACTTTTCGCTGTTCCGACATGTCTTGCGCAAAGTCTGGAGTGGGAGGTCTTTAACAGTAGCAACTCTGATTTGCCTGAGAACAAGCTGAAGTCCATTACCAAGGACAAAGACCAGAACCTCTGGCTGGGAACAGCGGGAGATGGTGGAGTTAGATTTGATAGAAAGAACAAATGGCAGATCTATAATGAGTCTACCTCGGGAATTCCAAATAACCATGTAGATTCGATTGCGATTGACCTGAATGGCAACATCTGGTTCGGCACTGGCGATGGTATTTGCAAATTCGATGGCGATACTACCTGGACAATATACAATACCGAAAACTCCGGACTGCCCAATGATGACATCTATCCATTATCAATAGATCGGGGACAGGGTGCTTCTGCTTTTACAAGTGATCAGGTTAGCTTGTGGATTGGAACGTACGGTGATGGCGTTGTGCGGTTTGATGGAAAAGAGGAATGGAAGGTATACAAGTCCACTAATTCTCCATTGATTGATGATTTGATTCGCTCTATAGCAATTGACAGGGAAGGCAATAAGTGGATAGGAACGCTCTTTGGTGGAGTAGCCAAATTCAACGGAGACGCTACATGGACGATCTACACTAATTTTAATTCACAGCTTCCCAGTAATTCGGTGTATCCCATAAATTTTGACGAACAAGGGAATGTATGGTTCGGTACTGAAGGGGGCTTGGCTATGCTTAGTCCAGATGAAAAATGGACAGTATACAAGGTTGAAGACTCGGGTCTACCAGATGACAAAATCTACTCGATGAGAATTGATCAAAAGGGAATTGTTTGGATCGGGACAGTAGGAGGGGGGCTTGCACGATTTGATCCCTCTATACAGTCAGATAGTATTGATGCGTGGACAGTGTACAACACCTTCAATTCCGGATTGCCGCACAATGAGGTGAGAGGTATCATAATTGATTCAGACGGCGTTCTTTGGTTGTCGACTTATGGTGGTGGACTTGCTAAATTTAACCCGAATGGAGAAGGTTGGAAGAATACTGTTTGGGACGACCTTGATGGCTTCAACCCTTATAAGGAAGGTGCCTGGTATATCAATGACCTGGTAGGGATGGTTAAGAAATATGATTATGTAACAGATGAGCAGAAGAAAGTCATCGAAGACCAACTGGAGAATTATGTCAAGGTTCATCCGTCGGATGTAAGTGCCCTGGTTTCTTACGCCGA
>DTRK01000135.1 GCA_012965955.1 Flavobacteriales bacterium | reverse complement strand
GATGAAGAATCGGGAGGTGCAGAAACAGAAGAGGTAGAAACAGCTTCTGGCGAATCAAATGATGGTGGTGATTTGGAGCCCCCAGCACCTGCTGCAGAAGAGGATGAAACTGAATCCACAGACGACGACACTGAATAATTTAAGAAGAGATGAATTATACATTTACGCAGAGGGAAAAAATGGCCACCTACGTCCTTATGGGCATAGGCCTGGTGGCCATCATTGCGGCATTTGTAACAGATTCACACAGAGCGTGGGCCAACTTGTTGATTGACAATTACTTCTTTATGGCCATTGCTTTGTTCTCGATGGTTTTTATGTCAATGCAATATCTGTCACAGGCAGGATACGGGGTATTGGTAAAGAGAATTACCGAGGCGTTTAGTCAATATGTATTTGTTGGCGGCCCGATTATGTTAGTAATTGTAGGGCTTAGTGGACACAATGTCTACCATTGGATGGACCATGAGCTGTTTGATCCAGCATCAGCTCATTTTGATGAGATAATTGCGGGTAAGGCCGTGTATCTCAACAAACCGTTCTTCATGATAAGGTCAGTAGTTTATGTTGGTGTTTGGTCATGGTGTGTGTACTTAATGCGTAAGTACTCCTTGCAACAAGACCTAAACGGAGGCGAGATATTTCACAAAAAGAGCATTACCGTATCTGTTGGATTTATAATATTCTTCGCGGTTACTGTTTGTACATCTTCATGGGATTGGCTCATGTCAATTGACGCACATTGGTACAGCACTATTTACGGTTGGTATATTCTGGTTGGTGAAGGGGTGCTTTGCATGGCTGCTATTATCCTGTTAGTGCTCTATTTGAAGGGTAAAGGCATGATGGAAAACATCAATGAGAATCATATCGGTGACCTTGCGAAGTGGATGTTTGCCATGTCTCTGGTTTGGAGCTATTTGTGGTTGTCCCAATTCCTTCTTATATGGTATGCGAATATACCTGAAGAGGTAGCCTATTACCAGTATAGAATCGAAAACTACAAGTATATTTTCTTTGGCATGTTGGCATTCAACTTTATTGCTCCATTTTTCCTTCTGGCGTCCAGAGCGCAAAAGAGGAATTCTAAATATGCGCTGTTAGTTGCTGTTTTAGTAATCATCGGCCACTACATGGATTTGTTTCAACTTGTGATGCCAGGCACGAATATGGACCGCGGGCATGTTGGACTTATTGAAGTTGGAACATGGCTGGGATTCCTTGGCTTGTTCTTGTTCGTAACAAAGCGGTCTCTGGCCAAGGCATCACTGCAGGTAGAGAGCCATCCGTACTTGGAGGAGAGCGTTCACCTCCATCACTAAGGCCTATCACCTAATTTGTATTTTTGTTTGCCAGGCGCTTTCTTATGGCGTGCGTTTGCGAATTAAAGCAATATGGATGAGACCTACTCCTGGATGAAAAAATGCAGATATAGCGTACATGTGGGCTTTCTGGCGCTCTTTCTTCTGCCCCTCTCTGCTACTGCTCAGTTCATGGATGACATTCAAGCCTCCATGGACAAGAAGCCCAGGATAATTTTCAATGTCGAACCGCGAAAGTCATTTATTGACAATAGCAATGTAACCGTATTGGGCTTGAAAATAGTAGTGGAGTTTGATAAACGTATAAGAATAGGTGGTGGATTTAATGCGCTGACAAGTGGCCATTCAAGTAATCTGGATAAGGTCATTTATGCTGAGAATGGAATTGATACGATGGATATTGCCGTTCTAAACTTTAATTACTGGTGCTATTTCGTGGAGTATGTGCTGATTTGTAAGCCAAGATGGGAGATTAGTTGTCCCATCCAGGTGGGCATAGGTTCATCTCACTACGAATATACAGGGGAGAACAATGGACTTCAGGAGCTGCAAAAGGGGGCAGTAATTCTCCTGGAAACTGCGGTCACAGGGCATTATAAGATTATCAAATGGGCAGGAATAGGAGTTGGGGTTGGATACAGGTTTATGCTGCAAAACAACAAAGGGCTCAATCAACAATTTAACTCGCCAATCTATATCTTCACTGCAAAAATATTTCTGGGACCTATCATTGAGTCCTTTTCTAAAAAGAAGGGTGATACCGGGGATGACTCGTCAGCTGAACCAAAAATCCTGCGCACAGTGAGGGCAAATGAGAAAGGTTAAATTGTATCTTTTTATTGTTCCTGCATTATAAGTGGGAAAGCACAGCAAAAATAAATGGCAGAAAAGTCCAAAAACCATCAAGCCAAGGATCAGCTGGACGCAGAGGCCGCAGCTGCGAAGAAAGACCCGGCTAGGCTTGAGGTACTGTACAACAGATACTACGAGCAGATATTCAGTTATTTGTATCAGCGGCTGGACAGTAAAGAACAGGTTAATTTCGGTTTCGAATTTTATTGCAAAACCCAACTTATATGATAATCAAGATAGCTTATTACCTTTCCTTGTTAGCACTTCTATGTTCTGTGAGTTCAGCTTCTGGGGGTTCATTTATTTCTACTGAGGACGACAGCCTCTTGAGTGGGGCCTCTGCAAACGACACGTCTTCTGTGGAACATCAAATGGGGTATGAAGTTTTTAGAGACCTTCCGCTAAGGTCTTTTCCTGATCTGTTTTTAACCATACCAATGGCTCACTCGGTAGGCAGTGATCTTTATGTCAACAATATGGTTTTGAATGAAAGCAATATTGTCATCGACGGAATGCAGGTCAGATATGGCAAAGCGTTTCCTTATCGGGGAATTCGACAAATTCATAATTACACAATGACGTCACCTATCAATTTGGGCAATTCACTTAATCTGGTAGGAATTAGTACTGTGGAAGATATAGACAGTGCATTCATCTCTGTAGAAGCAGCATCTGATTTCAGATTCTACACTATGAAAATGGATTATCCCATTGAGTCAAAAAGTGGGAATACACATTTTTATCCCTACGGTAACGATCTAATCGCCCTAAACGGCGTAGCGCCTATAAACCTTGGAACAAGAAAAGGCGGAGTTTCCCTTGCATTGGAGCTGTCTAAACGCAATGAGCAATACCCAAGCTCGATTAATAATTACCAGGTAACTTCAGGCGCACTCACTTCTCTTCAGAATGATCCGCTCAGGGCAACAGGAACCGGATTGGGTTCCTTTGAAAATGCGGAGTATATATCAACGGGTGATATTGAACAAACGAGGCATAGCTCCAACTCAGGCATCAAGGGCATTAATTCCTACTTGCGGGTAGGTCTGCCTATTTCAGACAAAGTGGAATTGTCGCTTGGCTCATATATCAACGTGAGCAAATCAAGGCAGTTCATTTATGAGAACTCCATGTTCAACTCATCAAATAATCCAGAGGTCATCACAAGGAATTTTGATAATTACGCCCAACTCAGTCAC
>DTRK01000134.1:7706-11942 GCA_012965955.1 Flavobacteriales bacterium | reverse complement strand
AGGGGAGCAAGAGTATTGCTGACAACCATCTTAAGAAGTTTTTCATTTCAACAAAAATAGAATAATCGTTAAATAAAGATAATTGACGCTCCAACTTTTGGTGCAGTTTTTGGAGCAATCTTAAGTAATATTGCTTATTCTTATAACGTGTAAAAACATGTATTGTTAACGACTGTAAAGACACTTTAACCACTATTAAATGCAGTGATAACCAGATTCAATCATGAAAACACCATATATATTTAGTTTAATCGGCCTGCTGCTATTTGGGGGGAATTCCCTCAACGCTCAAAATGATGCTAATAGCAAAAAGGGAGGCATCTATCTTCTCTATGTTCACATGTCAGATGACCTGACCACAGAGTACAAAAAGACCAATAACAGCAGAACGTTCTTAAATGGTTATAGTGAATCTGCAATATTCCCGGACAACCTGCTGGATTCAGTTAAGGTCAGGGCAGAAATGTTCTGCTCTGAAAAACTTCAAGCAGATGTAACGTGCATCTATAAGATGTCAAAAAAAGGGAAGCAAGTGACTTCAATTGGTGCAAATGGAGAGATTGAGGGAATGCCTGCCAACACTTTTAAGAATGCTGTGGCCAACTCTGACCTGGACTATTACGTCAGACTGTCCATTATGATGCATCCCGGAGGTAAACCCATCATTTTCAACAATGGGAATGAGAGCCTTATAAAACCTGTTGTAGATGGCTATATCAAGGTATTTGACGAAGCCAAGAACGTAGTTTGGAAAAATAGCGCTACCCTGAAAGATTTCTCAACACTGCGTTCAACCAGTAGCACCGACGGAGACATCACTGTAACCGTATCTGAGACATTGGGCCCAGAAGATATTTTCATGATCTATGAAAGAACATTGATCGAGCTATTCAATGAATAAGAAGACTCAAGCAAATTAAGTTGACTGACTATCCCACTCGTCTAGTGGATGTAATATCTCACCGCCCTAAAAAGACAGCCCTCTTGATCCGATCTTGCACTTTACTCCCTGTTATTTTACTGCTTATCGGATGCAGTGAGCAGGCGCCCCCCACCCCACTCCTTAGTGAGAAGCTGAACGACAATTGGCGATTTGCCAAAGTGGGAGATACGCTGACATATCCTGCAGAAGTCCCGGGAACCATCCATACCGATCTGCTTGCAAATAACCTGATCAATGATCCATTTTACAGGAACAACGAGCTCGAACTGCAGTGGATCGAAAACGAAAGCTGGGAGTACTCAACAGTTGTAAATATCTCCGGGGAAGTAAAATCGCGGCAACACATATTACTGCGGTTTGAAGGGCTGGATACTTACGCAGAGGTCAAACTCAACAACCGTTTAATTCTTGAAACGGATAACATGTTCCGTTCGTGGGAGGTAGATATCGGAGATAATGTAAAAACAGGCCCGAATGAACTAATGGTAAGGTTTCTATCACCAATTACCGTGAATAAGGCAAAGCTCGATTCATTGGGCTATCAGCTCCCGGCAGGATGTGAAGCTGTAGAGACAAAGGTGAGTCCATTTACCCGGAAGGCAGCGTACCACTTTGGCTGGGATTGGTGTCCCCGGTTTGTAACCTGCGGAATATGGAGGCCCGTACAGCTCATTGCTTATGACGATTGCAGAATAAAGGACATCCAGGTGCGCGTTTTAGAAATTACCAATTCCCATGCTATAGTTGAGTATGATGTCATTACAGACGGACAAACAAAGGGACTCCAAGTGCAGCTCAACAGCAAGGTTATCCCGTTTACCAAGCTTATAACGGACACGATCTACAATCCAGTGCGATGGTGGCCCAACGGCCACGGTGATCAGGCAATGTACACCAGGTCAATCGGGTTGTTAAAAGAAGATGTTCTAATTGACAGCAGGGAAGTTTCGTTTGGACTGCGCACCGTAGAGCTGGTTAACGAGCCTGATGCTATAGGAACGTCTTTTTACTTTAAGATAAATGGCCATCCCATCTTCATGAAGGGCGCCAATTATATTCCCCAGGACATGTTTGTCCCGAGGGTATCGGACGCTCAGTACCGGAAACTACTCATTGCAGCAAAAGAGGCGGGAATGAATATGCTGAGGGTTTGGGGCGGAGGAATTTACGAGAACGACATTTTTTACGACTTGTGCGACTCCCTGGGTTTATTGGTGTGGCAGGACTTTATGTTCGCAGGCAGCATGTATCCCGGCGACAGCGCATTTGTTGAAAACGTAAAGAAAGAAGCTATTGAAAATGTGCAGCGGTTGAACAACCATCCCTGTATAGCGCTGTGGTGCGGCAACAACGAAATAGAGGTGGCATGGCAGAATTGGGGCTGGCAAAAAAAATATGGGTACAGTCCAGCTGATTCACTTAAAATCTGGAACGACTACCTGCATCTTTTCAGGAAAGTATTGCCTGAAGTTGCAGCACGGACCAATGTACCCTATGTTTCAACCTCCCCTTTGAGCAACTGGGGGACACCTGAAAACTTCAACCACAGCAGCATGCATTACTGGGGTGTTTGGCACGGCAAGGAAGATCTTGAGCGTTTTGAAAATAACATAGGCCGCTTTATGGTAGAGTACGGGTTTCAGTCATATCCCAATATGGAAACGATCTTAGCCTATACAGATACGGACGACCTCGACCTCTCGTCGAAGGCGATGATAAACAGGCAAAAGAGCTACATTGGCAATGAAGAAATAATGAGGATGATCGAGCGGTACTATCACCAGCCATCCGATTTTGCTGAATTCCTGGTATTGAGTCAAAAGGTACAGGCGCTGGCCCTGGAAAAAGCCATTACCAGCCACATAAACACAGATGGGCATTGCATGGGCACACTGTTTTGGCAATTGAACGATTGCTGGCCCGGGCCTTCGTGGAGTGTTATCGACTATGCCGGTAAGAAGAAACGGGGGTATTTTACCGTGCAGGGCCTTTTTGTCGGGGAGGAGTGATGTAGGCTGGACGCTGAATTGCAGGACTGAACGTCACCGAGCGAGTGCAATTCCGAATATAGCGAGCAAACCCCCTAGCCCAGGTGTGTGAACGCAGCGTGAGTGCGCAGGAAGGCTCCATCCCTAATATTAAAATACCGGGCTGCTATCGGTGTTCGGTTTTATTCCCGCATTCATTCCAACATTCAATTCAATCAATGTTTTGCAAATTATTTGCTCAAAATCTTAAACTCTATCCGCCTGTTGAGCTGCTGCCCTTCTTCGGTCTCATTGGATGCCATGGGTTCGATTTCTCCATATCCTTTAAACTGCAGCCGCTCTTTGTTAATTCCTTTTTCGGTCAGATAAACTACAACAGCTTTAGCCCTGTTCTCTGACAACTTTTGATTATATGTGTCAGAGCCCTTGTTGTCCGTATGGCCTGAGATCTCAATTATCATGGATGTATTGTCGTTTATCAGTTTAAGCAGCCTGTTTAACTCAGCTGTAGACTCCGGGCGGAGCGTAGCCATGTCGAAATCAAAGAAGATATTGTTCAATACAATTTTTGAACCGGCAGCTAATTTATTTAGCGCAATATTTTTTTCAACTTCCTGATACCCGTAAGAAGCGGGGATATTGACATTTTCCGAATGAAATAGATATCCTTCAGCATTTACCACAATGCCATAATTTTTGCCCGAGGGCAATGACACCAGGTATTTGCCGGTGGTACTATTAGATTCAAAATCAGCTACAACTACATTCAATTCGTTGTCTATAAGCTCCATTCTTGCCCCTATCTTGGCTCCTGTTACTGCATCAGTTATTATTCCTTTCAGCAGGGTGAGCTGGGGCTCGATCGGTTCTGTAGGAGGATCAATAAAGGTGATCATATACAAATCTCTTTTGCCAAAGCCCTCTTTCTGCACTGATGAATAGTACGCATGCCTTCCACTTGCAGACACTACAAAGAAAACATCATCATCCGGGGAGTTGATAGGATAACCTAAATTTTTCGGCCTTGACCAGCTTCTTCCCTTTGCAGTTGATTTAAAAATATCATACCCACCCATTGAGTTGTGGCCCTGGGAGCTGAAATAAAGTGTTTTCCCGTCAGGATGAATGAATACGCTCTCCTCATTATACTTTGTATTAATGTTCCTGCCTAGATTTTTGGGCTTCTTCCATATTTTTCTTCGTTTATCCCACTTACTCATGTAAATGTCTCTGCCCCCAAAAGCACCGGTCTCAGGCCTGTTGCTGACAAAGTACAATGTCTTGCCATCATAAGCCAGGCAGGCG
>DTRK01000134.1:4335-7693 GCA_012965955.1 Flavobacteriales bacterium | reverse complement strand
TGTTCCGAATTAATGGGTTCAGAAAATTTGGTTACTTCTGACCATTTTTCTCCTTTCAATTTGCTCTCATAGATATCTCCATTTCCATCTTCATCATCTCTATAAACAAACAAGCGCTGCCCATCAAAGGACAATCCAGCGATAGCATCATTTCTTGGGGTATTGACCGGTTTGCCCAGGTTTTTCGGTTTTGACCATTCCCCATTCTCATTCAATGATATGTAGATATCTTCCAGGTATTCCTGGGCATAGTCGTCATATTCCTCTCCCGTGCTTCCTTTCCTCCTGGAAGTAAACATCAGAATAGATTCATCTGCGGAGATGCTGGACACATAATCCGTGTATTCGGAGTTTATGACACTTCCGAGATTTTCAATTTTGACATTTAGTGGATTTTGCTCCAACTCCTTACCTGTTTTGCATTGTTTGATCCTGTTTTTTACCTGTGCCATCATGGCAGTGGCTTGTGGGGGAAGCGATCTTTGGAACCTGGTGTATTCAATTACCGCTTTATCCCATTCAGCATTCAGGTGGTATGCGGAACCAAGTGAATATTGCATGTCGGGATGCGCTGCGGGATCAAGCATATTTGCTTTTTCCAAATAAGGTATTGACTTGGCTTTATCCGGGGAATTGAGGTAGCACTCTCCGATCTTATAATTCAAATATCCGTTTTGAGGATTAAATTCATTGGCTTTCAGATAATGCTGCAAAGCCTCAGCAAATTTCCCCTGGCTGGAAAGATTGTTCCCGGTATCGAAGTCATTGAATGCACTTTTATATTCCAGCTTCCTGTCTTTGAAATTGCTTTTTTTGAATTCAATGTTCTGGCTAAAAACCGGGCTTGACAATAGCACAATAAGTGCCAGTACTGCATAATAGTTCAAGATTTTCATAGGCTAAGTATAGAATGCAATTGTTCTTGCTTATCTCACCAAAGAAATATTGCCCTGGCTCTCTATTGTCTCATTATTTATCAGGGACGCTTTAACGTAATAAACAAAGACTGCTTCATTCATGGCCTTTCCTTTATAGGTTCCATCCCAGCCGGTACCCTGATCATTTGTTTCAAACACTTTCTCTCCCCACCTATCATAGATCACAAAGGTCATCTCCTCTATTCCTTTACCTTGGACATAGAGCTTATCATTCTCCCCATCCCCGTTAGGAGAGAATATATTGGGCACATACACGTATGGCGTATAGCAGGCAATAGTCGATTCAACCACAGAAATGCTGCCGGTAACCGTACAGGAGTTTGAGTCATTGACTATCACTATGTACGTTCCCGGAGCTATTGAATCAAAGTCTTCAATGATACTTGATCCCTGATCATTCCACAAATACGTATAAGGTACGGCTCCTCCTGTGACCGTTAAATCAATGGTTCCATTGCCTTGTCCCTCACAGCTCTCAGGCGTAGAGGCAAATGATAAAACTGGCAATTCATACACAGAAATAAGAGTTGTATCCACATCAGAGCAAGTACCACTCGTTATATAAATAATCTGATGCGTCCCAACTCCAGCAATTGCCGGATTGAATAACCCAGTAGTGGCATCTGTTATTCCCGTTCCACCCCATATGCCACCAGGTGTTGCTGCCGATAAAGTGATTGCTGCACCATTTAAACACATACCAGGCACTGAACTTATCGTAGCATCCTGGAGTGGGTCCAAGGATAAAGTTGTGGTAATAATACTGTCGCATCCATTTACATTTGCTCCTATCAAGGTATCCATATACACTCCGGTAGAATCGTAAAGATTGCCATTTACTGTTATGCTAAAACCAACACATTCTGTTAGTACATTATTTACTGAGCTACTATTATAAACCGTTACTGTAGTGTATGCGGTATCAATCAGGTTATATACTCCATAAGTAGTTGTTACTGTTGGAATGGCCATGTAGAAACTGTCAGGGGTTTGTAATACTGTTCCAAGTGCTAATGAGTCTGCCCAGGTGTAACCAGTTAAACTTCCACTTGCTATCAATAATACCGAATCACCCTGGCAGATAGTAACATCAGAACTACCAGCTAAGGCTCCACAAGAAACATTAACTGTAATTACTGTATCAATCATACAGTTATTGCTATCAGTAACTTGTACAGTATAGGTTCCTGCTGCTAATCCAGTTACAATAGAATCTGTAGATACCGTATTCAATCCAGCGTCTAACCATAAATAATCATAACCTGTATAGCAATTTGTTGTGAAGTTAATAGTACCCGAACCTGTATTGTTAGAGCAAGTATCACTTGATAGCTCGATTGGAAGAATATTGGTAGCTTGATTTGCACAAAGATTTTTGCATAAGAAAATATCATCAATAAAAACATAACCTCCACCTGGTGTTGTAGTTCCGTTTGGTGTTGCTGCTCCTCCAATTAAAATTTGAGTGTAATTTTCAGTTGGTGTAAATGTAAGGGTATGTACATTCCAATTAACAGAGACATTAGCTGCTGATAAAGTTCCTAAAACATCAAATCCATTATAAGCTGTATTGGTTGTTGTGCTATTTCCTCCATAAATAACAAGATCATTTTGGGGTTGTCCGTGAGCTAAACTATAAGCCATTCTAAACTGAATAGTGTATTCCACACATTTATTCAAGTTAAATGCTTGCCCCATATTTTCATAAGTGTTTACATCCGTTCCTCCTAATGTAAATCCTGCATAACCTGTTCCGCTTGGAGGATAAAACATTCCTGTTCCAGCTATTGTGGAAAATGGTGGCGAAATTGCGGGCTGACCAGACCAAGCACAGTTATAATATTCTCCATCCGAAAATATCCCAGTAGTATATGAATTCCAGTTATTCACTAAATTAATTTCATCATCGGTTGTTGGACAGACTGAGTATCCCTCTAAATTTCCGTTAGCCAATAAATTAGTAGCACAAGGATTGTTACAACTTACAAACTCTACTGTAACAGAATCTGGGAGAGAGAAGCATCCTCCTGAGGTGTCTACCACATAATAAGTAGTTATTCCAACTACTATTAAAGGTGTAAATATTGCCCCTACTCCAACTTGAGTAGTTAATAATGCATCATTATACCACAAACTACCACTGTCAGATACTAAATCAGTTAAATTATCTCCCACACAATACCATGAATTTGGAGTATAGATGGTCGGCGCTGGACCTCCTGTTGTTCCAACAATCAAAAACTCCCTATGAATAGAATCACAGCCTTCTGTTGTGGTAAAAGAGGAGACATGTGACTCATCAACTAAAATATTTGTAGAAACAGTACCGTCCGCATATGTAAAGTTGTTCCCGGAACAGATCGTTGTGGTATCTTGAATATCGTAAGTTATGTTTGCTATAACGAAAACAGAATCTGTTC
>DTRK01000134.1:0-4325 GCA_012965955.1 Flavobacteriales bacterium | reverse complement strand
ACCCGGGCAGGCTCCAGTATCAACTGTGACATAGTACCAACCTCCTAGAATTGGGTTTGGAAAGGGGACAATATTAATAGGATTTAAACCTCCAGGTCCAAATGAACCAAAAGGTCCTGACCAGCTATAACTTCCTGCAGGTAAACCCGTTGGTGATGCTGATAAAAATAATCCTTGATTGTCACAAAGAGGTGAATTGCTACTTAATGTTACCGCTAATGCAGGTGTAACAGTAACTTCTACCGTATCGGTAATGACGGTATCTCCACAGTAGGTTACACTCAATATAAATTGTTGGCTCGTGGTTATGGAAATGGTTTGGCTGTTGGCACTATTCGGGTTTATCATCAAGCCTGCTGGTTCCCATTGGTATATACCGTGAATTGAATCACAAGAAGAACAGCCTAAAGAAATCTGAATGTTTGAGCAAATAGATGTATCCGTGCCCGCAATATTCGAAGGTAAAATTTGTTTATTGAAAATTTTAAAGTCATTTGCTAAAGAGAGGTCACCAGATCCAGATGGAAATAGATGTTGGTTAATAACAAGGTTTGGTGTGGCGTAAGAATCCGGATTGTTGATTACACTTAGCCCTGGCTCAGTTTGCATCACCATGTAGATTTTGTCATCATTTCTAAGCCTAATGGGACCATACTGTGGGAGGGTGTCGGTTTGTAAAGTTGCCGCAGCGGTTCCAAAACCACCTGATCGATCATACTGATATAGTAAATTTGGCCCTGCAGCATTCACCGTGAAGTAAATCAATTGTCCGTTAGAAGAAAATTCAGCTCCATATGCCAATTGAAATGTTGGGGCTGGAAACGTATTGATAATCAGGGTTTCCAGATTGGAAAGAATCCCAGTCAAATTATCAAAGTCATAAAGTCGTGAATCAACAAGTCCATTAGCCTCTACAATTGCATCATTTTGAGGCGATACGGCAAGCCAACCTAAGGCAGGAATGACTGCTGGAGATGGGGTATATGAATAAACTGTCGCTGAAACCGTTGATACAACAGGAACAGAATTTACACCAGCTGATGTTACTTCAAAAGATAGAAAATCATCATTTAAATTATTGCGAACAACGATCCAATAATCCTCGGTTAACCCTTTTTGTACAGAGATCATTTTCTCTGACAAAGCGGTTGTGCTATAAACTAAAATATTTGTTTGAGCAACCACTACATCTCCCAATCCACCGCTCAAAGTCATATCAATAACTGAATAGTCTAATTGCAACGATATGCCATCACCTTGATCTACAAGTGTGAAGAGATAGTACTTATCACAATCTCCTGGCATTTTAGTTATTAAGGTTGAACTCGTTGCTGTTATAAATGCGTTAATGTTGCCGTTACCGTTCGGCATTGCTGTGTTTGTAGCATCATAAACAGTGACACCATCGCTATAGAACAAGAGATTTCCTAAACCATCTGAAATTGAACTCACACCTTCAACGTTAAGAGTGCTGATTTGAGTGCCAGACACATATACTGGAATACCAGATGTAAACTTAAAAGCATGTTGATCTACAAACGCCCAATTATCATTGTAACGTGAGGTTAACTGAGCATATCCCAACCGGCTAAACACACTTAGTATAAGTAAAATCAAAACTAATTTGAGTTTCATTACATGTTATTTAAGCTGAGAATATAGGCAGAGGCGGGTAGCTTGTATGAAACTAGCGCACCAGGGTCAAATTACCCTTCTTTTCAACGATACTCTCATCGTTAAATGCCGCTTTAAGATAATAAACAAAGACTGCTTCATTCATCGGCTTTCCCTTAAATAATCCATTCCACCCATTGGTCAAATCATTTGTTTCAAAAATCTTTTCACCCCACCTGTCATAGATGATAAAGGTCATCTCCTCTATTCCTTTACCTTGGACATAGAGCTTGTCATTCTCCCCATCGCCGTTGGGTGAGAACACATTGGGTACGTAAACATAGGGAGTAAAGCACTTGGTAGAAGATGCGAGGATCACAATGTTATCTGTAATCTCACAGGAATTGGAGTCTGTAACGATCACTGTATATCCTCCTGGATTCAATGCGGCAAGATCTTGTGTTGTGCTTGACCCGACATCATTCCATAAATAGGTATATGGTATTGCACCGCCTGTAACCGTTAATTCTACTGATCCGTCATTTTCCCCTTCACAGCTTTCATCTAACGCCCATAATGATAGGGATGGTACTTCATAAACGCTGATATTGATGGTATCTGAATCCCCACAGCTACCGCCAATGGTATATATGATTTCATGCGTTCCAGCACCAGCAAGCGAGGGATCAAAATACCCTGAATCTGCATTTGTAATTCCAGTGCCTGACCAGGCACCGCCTCCGTCAGCAGCAGTGAGCATCAAAATGCCGGTATTTGCGCATATAGCATTTACAGGTGTTATAGCGGCATCAAATGCCGTGTCAACTGTTAAAGTGGTGATGAATACACTGTCACAACCGGACACGGTGCTGAAAGAATCAGTGAATATTCCTGCAATGCCGGTATACGCACCACCTGGCAGCTGCAGGCTATCTCCCTGGCAAATAGCCACTGGACTAGAGGTTAAGTAGGCTGAATCAACGATTAGTGTGGTGGTAATAGTGCTGTCACAGCCCATCGCGTTGGGGACGGTATCAAAATATGTTCCTGCAAGGGTTTGCCATGCAGCTTCGACAAATAAACTATCTCCAGGGCATATGACCGCACTAACGGAACTGCTCTAAACACACCTGCTGTAGAGGTATAGGAGCCTCCAGGTAATTGGATGCTATCGCCCTGACATAATGTATCGCTTAAATTTGTTGATTGGATTGGCAATACTGTTACCGTAACATATGAAGTATCTGTTGTATTATACATGGCATAAGTAGTTGTGGTTATTGGACTTGCCATGTAAAAACTGTCGGTTGCCAATATCGGAGTAAAGGTTAAACTGTCTACCCAATTGTAACCAGTAGTAGATCCTGCGGCAGTTAATAATATTGAGTCACCTTGACAAATTGAAGTGTCATTGCTTATTATAGCACAACAAAACCCGAACACCACCGTATTTGCACTCCCTACACTAATAGGAGAAAGTATGGAGCTATCTCCATCTCCTGTAAATCCTGATGCAGTTGGTGAAGTGGAAGACGAGTGCCAACGAAAAACACAATCATCATCTCGTTGAATTGACCATCCACCATCAGGTTCAGTTCCTTTCCATCCGAGAGAATCTATTAAAGTGGAGCCTAATAAAGAAGGATCTCCATCATAAATAGCCACGAAATCTTCATCATTATTCAACCAGTTGTTTGGGGCAAGTGGCCCTACATTGCTACCTCCCCAATATAAAAAATTAGCAGGTGTCAAGCAAACAGTATTATCGGCAAGATCATAAAAAGGAGCGACAAGATCAGTATAGACATGAGCTCTTGGAGATACAATCACCGCATAACCACCAGCTGGAATTATTGTAGAATTAAGTGTGAGTGGTCCAACCACCAAATCATTAGGTATGTTGTTTGGTCTACGAGTAGTCCAATCAACAATTTCAACATCAGCAAATATAGGGTTGGTAATATTATTGTTTAGGTCCGTTCTGAGCCAATAACCCGCAACATCAATTGGTGAAGCAGTTGGATTATACAACTCTATAAACTCTCTTGATTCTTGAGCTTTACCCCCTCCTAGAGGTACAATACCTACTTCTGTGATTACAAGGTCTAAACATTGTCCAAAGCAATCATTAGGAGGCATAGTCAACAAAATCAACACTATGATGAAATTAAGTGCTTTGAGTTGATGTTTTTTTAAACAAAGAGGTTTCATGTCATTTTTCTCAAAAAGTTCAGTTCATTTTTTTTTGAAGATATGCTCTTGGAAAAACATACAAGCCAACTATTAGCTTTTTATAGTTCAATAACACCACCAACAAATTTAAAAAAAATGAAGGGAACATATTCTACACATTAACTTGTAAACCTTATTTCTAAATTTATTATTTGTTTTTAATTCACTTATAAATAAATAATAATTTTAATTAATAGACATTATTCAGAATAAGGGTTTAAAGGTCTGTAAGTTAATAACTTGATGGTGTGAAATAGACGAGATAGAAAATGTATTCATCAGATAAATGCAGTGGTGATTCATGAATTTATCAACCTCCTAAATATGGCTAAAATTATATCTTTCCAGGATTACAGGGTTATAATTAAAAGATGAGATACCAACTTATCACTAAAGCATTGGAGTATATTTCGTTCCTTTTCCGTACCTGAATGGGTTAGGAGTTATATAGCGGAAGGATATTTCGAACCCTCCTGCCC
>DTRK01000133.1 GCA_012965955.1 Flavobacteriales bacterium | reverse complement strand
ACCGTTCAATTTGAAGATCAGGATATTGGTGTCCACAGGGAGTATTGACTCGATATAGCTCAGCTTCTCCATAGCTGCCCCAATTTGCCGCGCCCTTCCATGGTCCTGCTTCAAACGTTCTACATGATTGTCCAAAGCATAAATACACGCCGCAGCGGCGTAACCTGCCTGCCGCATGCCACCGCCCATCATTTTTCTCACCCGCCTGGCCTTCTGGATAAATTCCTTATTCCCCAATAGCAACGAACCTATGGGAGCGCCTAATCCTTTCGACAGGCAAATAGAAATGCTATCAAACAAACTACCCAGAGACGCAGGGTCTTCTTCAAGCTCCACAAGTGCATTAAAAATACGGGCTCCATCGAGATGTACGCTTAGGTTATTTGTCCTTGCCACCTCTGACAGCTCTTTCATCTGTGCCAGAGTATAAATGCTGCCCCCGCCTTTATTCGAAGTATTCTCAATGCTCAATAGCCGGGAAGCAGGGTAGTGATAATCGTCAGGGTTGATGCTCCTGGCCACCATCTCCGGTGTCATTATTCCACGGTCACCATATACTACCTTGATTGAGGCCCCCGAATTAGCTGCTACTCCTCCACCTTCGTAATTGTAGATATGCGCTGTTTGATCACAAATAACCTCATCTCCCGCACGAACGTGCACGCGGATAGCCGCCTGGTTGGTCATGGTGCCGGAGGGACAAAACAGTCCGCTCTCCATGCCAAACATACTTGCTCCCTTTTCTTCAAGCAGATTTATTGTCGGGTCTTCACCAAACACATCATCCCCCACCTCCGCAGAGAACATAGCCTCCAACATGCCCTTCGTAGGCTTGGTTACCGTATCGCTTCTCAGATCTATCATATTTAGTTTTGAAGGTATGTATGCATCGCTCTCGTCTGGTTATCGGTCTATTAATTAAGTAAAAGACTAGAACTTAATTACTATTTTAGGCAAAAATAGGTGAATTTATACCACATTGAATGAGAATCTCCCTCCTACTGATACTTGTCTGCACACTGCTCTTTTCACCTGAGAGCCATGCACAGTCTGACCTGAAAAAGTGCTGGGTATTCTTCACAGACAAAGAGCAGGGAACATTCGATCCTTATACCTATTTCGACACTAAGGCCATCGAACGGAGGCTCAGATCCAACATCCCAATAAATCATTATTCTGATTGGCCGGTCACACCGGCATACATCGAAAAGGTGCAAGAAGTTGCTACCTCAATATCGCATCCGAGCCGTTGGTTTAACGCGGTCAGTATTCTAGCAACGGATGCAGAAGTCACGGCCATTGAGCAGCTTGAATTTGTCGTAGCTGTACAACCGATGCTGGCTTTTCTTTACCCGGCATCAATTGCACACACAAAGAACAATGACTACAATACCAACATCACCGAGTATCAAATCGCCATGCTTAAGAAACAAACGGCGCGGATGGAAGCCGATCTGTTTCATGACAGGAACATCAGAGGGCAGGGCATGCGCATCGCCATATTTGATGCGGGATTTCCAACGGTGGATGTGAATCCCGCTTTTGAGCACATCCGTCAAAACAAAAGAATAATCAAGACCTGGGATTTCCTAACCAGGAAAGAAAATGTGTACAAACACAGTGCGCACGGGTGCAATGTACTATCGTGTGTGGCAGGCATAATTAAAGGCCAGAGGATGGGCCTGGCCACTGAGGCAGAATTCCTACTGGCACGAACAGAGAGCGGTGTCTTTGAGCCCTTCTCAGAGGAAGAGAACTGGTTGGCAGCGGCGGAATGGGCCGATAAAAATGGGGCAGACATTATCAACAGCTCGCTTGGCTACACAGAGAAGCGGTATTTCCCTTCAGAGATGGATGGCAAAAAGAGCCTGGTTGCAAGAGCGGCAAATATGGCAGCTCGCAAGGGAATGCTTGTGGTCAACGCCGCCGGGAACGATGGCTCAGATGACTGGAAATACCAGGGTACGCCGGCTGATGCGGACAGCGTTCTATCCATTGGAGGAATAGACTTTGAATCAGATTTTCATATTTCATTCAGCTCCTATGGCCCAACAGCTGATAAACGAATAAAACCTAATATCTGCGCATTTGGCGTTGCGATAGTCGCAGGTAAAAAAGGGATTGAAATAGCATACGGCACCTCCTTCTCTTCTCCCCTGGCTGCAGGATTTGCAGCCTGCGCCTGGCAAACGGACCGAAACGCCACCAACATGGAGATGTTCCGCCGGTTGGAACAAGCAGGAGAGCTCTATCCATACTTTGACTATGCCCACGGTTATGGGGTGCCGTTGGCAAGTTCTTTTGTTGAAAAATCACCGGCAACCGTAAACCCTACCTTCGAATTAAGAAGCTCCGGGGATGATATTTCTGTGGAAATTGACAAAACGCAATTCGTTCTTGATGGAGAGGATGCAGGAGCAATGTTGTTCTATCACATAGAAAATAGCAAGGGATATCTTGACAAGTACTATGTCATTGCGGTGAATAGTTATTCCGTACTACAATTCAATGCATCAGAATATCAAAAAGGAAGTCGTTTACGAGTTCATTTCAAAGGATATACAACATCATATACATTTTAATATGCGGGTGAATAAGTTAATCAAAGCAGTAGTTTTATTGGCATTTCTATCAGGCGAAATATTCGCTCAAGATATTCTGCTGGAGCAAGATGTAAATGCAGATACCGCAGTATCTGACATAGGGCCCAACAAGAAGAAATTTTGGCATTTCTATGTCGGTTTGGGGTTCCCGGTAAGTCCTGACTCAGCAGGCAGCCGCATTAATTACGGCAAATCCTTTGAGTTTACCATTGGAAGAAGATTTAAGTGGAGGGTAAATAACTGGTATGCACTTGGTTTGGATATGGCATACCACCTGAATTCCTATAACCTAAAACAAGGCGCCGGAAAGGTATTGCCCAATGACTCCTTACATGATAAAGAGCGGCTCAAGTTTAACAATTTAGGATTGGGATTTTACAATCGTTTTAATTTTGGAAAGAGAGGCAACCACATAGGCAACTTTGTGGATGTGGGGATACGACTTGACGTTCCGTTCGTAAAATCATACATAACAGAAGATGAGCTTCAACTAGCCGGGAGCAATAATGGACGCCGGATAAAAACAAAGACTACGGACCTGAGATTTATTGAAGATTGCAACTACAGCAGCTACTTTCGATTGGGTTTCAATAAGTTCGTTATTACAGCATCTTACAGGCTGACGCCTTTGTTTATCAAAGATCCAAACTTGTATGCCAAATACAATAATGGACGCTCACAATACCCGGATTTACCGATCTTAAATGTAGGAGTCGAGGTAGGTATGCACTAAGAGCAGTTGAAAGACTACTTATAATTTCCTGGCTACCAGTAA
>DTRK01000132.1 GCA_012965955.1 Flavobacteriales bacterium | reverse complement strand
CTCAACAAAGGGCAGGCTCAGATCCCTGGCAAAGGGTAAAAATTGACATTTCCGGCTATAGCAATATGCGACAGCTGCGTTTTATTGCCATTACCGGTAGCGTCAGCGAGGGGGATATTGCTTTAGATGATGTCAAGATCTATTCTGAACATTGTAACAATGGAATAAGTGATTATGATGAAGAGGGCATAGACTGTGGAGGCGAAGACTGTGAGACGGTGTGCCCTGTGACGTTTCAGATCGCTTATGGAGGTGAGGAGGAAGAGTATGGTTTTGCAGCGCAGCAAACCAATGATGGAGGATACATCATTGCAGGTACTACTAAGTCCTATGGTTTTGCCCAAACGCTGGCAGACATTTATGTTATAAAGACTGATTCACTCGGCGACACATTGTGGACCCGTACTTATGGTGAAACAGGGAATGATTATGCTAAGGCAATTAGGCAGACTGCTGATTCCGGCTACATAATTGTCGGGCATACAGAGAGTTTTGGAATTGGAACCTCTGATGATTTCTATCTTCTAAAAATAGATGCAGTTGGTGCCATTGAATGGTCCAAAACATTCACACAGTACTCCTGGTCATCTGATTATTGTTATGATATCATCCAAACAGCTGATTTGGGGTACGCACTGGCGGGGAACTCAGCATATTATGGGGGTTATGTTATCAAAACCGATGCAGCGGGAACCGTTGAATGGAGTTCAATAATCGATGATGTAGATCTCCGTTCTATTCTTCAAGAGTCCGCTAATGAATACATTGTGGCCGGGTCTACCACGATAGATCCCTATAATGCGGTCTTATTGAAGATCCATCCCAGTACTGACTCCATAGTGTGGAGTAAACAATACGGAGGGTTTGGACGGGATTATGGTACCTCGCTGGCCAAAACATCTGATGGGGGTTATATGATTGGAGGATATTCATACAGTTTTGGTACAGGTGGCAACCCCGTAGCGCTGCTGATTAAGACAGATGGTGATGGTGTATTGGAGTGGTCAAAAACATATGGTGGCCCTGAAGGTGATTATGCTTATTCAGTACAGCAGACCACAGATGATGGCTATATCCTGTCAGGAGAAACAAGAAGTTTTGGTTATGGTGATAACATACTAATGGTTAGGACTGATAGTCTTGGTGAAGTGGTATGGGGCAGAGTATTTGATGGTGGGGGGTATATGTACTACACGGATAACGGGAATCATGTTGAACAAACTTCAGATAATGGATTCCTGGCAATTGGAAGCACTAAGAATATGGGTGCCGGTACTTTTGAATATTCATGGTCTGACCTTGATGAGCCGGATATCTATTTTATTAAGACAGATCCTTATGGAAACACTTTTTTATGTAATGAAGACGATGTTACACTTTCATTAGACACAACAGTTGCTGCAGTCACTGAAAGTGTCTTAGCGGCAACTATATCACCTGTCGGAACGGAAACGACAAGAACTACGCTTTCCAACCCAACAGAAACCGAAAGCATGAAACTGGATTATATCGACATTACAGGATTTACTACAAAAGATGTCAGCTGCCACAATGGCTACGATGGGTATGCGGTTGTTCAATCAACAGGTGGAACAGCCTTTTTAAACTATACCTGGACGAAAGCAAACACTTATTATGGGTGGAGTTACTCAGCTGATTCGGCATATAGCTTACGTGCAGATGCATATTATGTCACCATATCAGCTAAGAATGCTTGTGAATCGTCTGATACGGTTGAGATATCACAGCCCGATGCATACCTGTCTATCCCTTACACCACAACACCAACCACCTGTTACGGTTATAGCGATGGAGGAGCGGAAGTGTCAGTGACCGGTGGAACCCCTCCGTATAGTTATACCTGGTCGACAGGAGATACAACAGAAACCATAAGTGATATTGGCAGTAACTGGTACACTCTGCAAGTTCTTGACTCCAATAACTGTTCGAATACCACTTACATATATGTTGGTGAACCAGCTCAGGTAAGCGCAACATATGATATTGACTTTGTGAAATGCTTTGGTGGCAATGATGGGGCGGTGAATTTGACCATGAATACTGGAATACCGCCATATTCCTTTACCTGGTCCACGGGAGATAGTATTGAGGACATTGACACATTGGTCAGCGGCTACTACTCAATAACAGTGGTTGACTCTACCAATTGTACCATGGAGGATAGTGTATTTGTTGGCGAACCTGATAGTTTAATGACAACCATGAGTCAGCAAAGCACAAGCTGCAATGGGTATTGTGATGGCAGCGCTACTGTTAGCGGTTCAGGAGGTACACAGCCATATACATATCTGTGGGATGATCCGTCCTCTCAAACTACAGCGACAGCCAGCGGGTTATGTGTGCTGGACTACCAGGTAGTTCTAACCGACTATAACAATTGTGTTGCAACTGACTCAATCGCGGTAACGCAGCCGATGATCTTGACTACCAGCATGACTAAACAAGATGTTAGTTGTAATGGCTATGGTGACGGAACAGCTACTGCAACAGTGTCAGGCGGAACACCGCCTTATACTTACCTGTGGAACAATGGACAGGTTAGTTCAACTGCGATAGGGCTTTTCCCCGGCGCCCAGGGAGTTAATGTATTTGATGCCAATGGGTGCCTTACATCCAATAGTATAACCATTAATGAGCCACCTGTGATCTCGGCTGTAATAACCAGCAGTGACGCAGACTGCTTCGGTGGAAGTGGTGGATCCATAGATTTGATGGTATCAGGGGGTACGGCTCCATACTCTTACCTATGGTCAACTGGAGATACTACGGAGGATCTTAGTAGTGTGAATGCGGGCACTTATACAGTTGCAATAACAGACTCTTGTGGTGCAGGGCTCTCTGCTACTGCCGTTGTGAACCAACCAGATTCTATGGTGAGCAGCATCACTGTGCAGGGTACAAGTTGCAGTTCGGGTACAGACGGTGCTGCAGATATGACGATTACAGGAGGCACCTCGCCGTTTACATTCCTTTGGTCTAATGGAGCTGTCACGGAAGATATTGCTGGAGTTTTGGCAGGTACATATAGTGTTACTATCACAGATTCATGTGGGACGGTTATAAATGACAGCGCTATTGTAGATGAACCTGCAGTTCTTACAACAACGATTACAGGCACGGATGTTTCCTGTAACGGAAGCGGAGATGGATCTGCTGTTACAACAGTATCAGGAGGTACTGCGCCTTATTTATACTCATGGAACAATGGCCAGACAAATTCTGCTGCTATTGGGTTATTTGCCGGGAACTACACGGTCAATGTGGTGGATGTAAATGGGTGCCTGGCGTCAAATATTATCACCATCAATGAACCGGCAGTGCTTGTACTGACAACCTCAGTTGTGGGGGCAACGTGCAATAATGCAGATGGAAATGCA
>DTRK01000131.1:447-3403 GCA_012965955.1 Flavobacteriales bacterium | reverse complement strand
GAATGAGAAAGTTTCCTCTTCTATCCCTATTCCCTTCGGAAAGAAGAATTCATTATTTCCATCCCCGTCCGGGGTAAACGTGTTAGGTGTGAACAATACGAATTCTGCTTCAATGATAAGTGGATGTACCACTATATCATAACACCCCGTCTGGTTCTGTACCATTAGCAATACATTGTATATACCTGGATCAGTATACGTGTGAGGGATGGCGCCGCCTCCCGAAAAACCAGGATTCTGAACAGTTATGCTATCCCCATCTCCGAAATCCCAAAACCACCACACAACATCTGAGCTAGACGCGTCGATAAAATCAACTATTGGTGATAGAATCGAAGTTTCAGGAGGATTCAGGACAGTCCCATTCTGAGTTATTATAAACTCAGCGGTTGGAGGTGATTCTACCTGGTAAACTGCAACAGCTGAGCAGCCTTGATCAGTAGTTACTGTAAGCGACACAGTGTACGTTTGTGTTGAAGCATATAGGTGCTCTATACTATCCAGGCTGGAAGTATTTTGATCTCCGAAATCCCAAGCCCACGTTGTCAGCACTGCACCTGGAGGTGCCTGGGAGCTACTGGTGAATGTCAAAACGTTAGGATTGGGGTCGCAGGCCCAGGTGAAATCTACTATTGGTGGCTGGTTAACCAATACCGTTGCTATCGCAAATGTATCCGGCGAACAAGCCTGGTCACTTACGATAACCAAATAGTTTGTTTGAGTTGTAGGAGAGACGGTTATTGAGGATGTAGTACTCAAGCCAGCGTCATCCCATTGATAGGAAATTGAGGCCATAGGATTGCCTCCGGTAACCGATGCTGAGAGCGTTGTACTCTCCCCATTACAAATCGTATCATTACTCACCGTTACTGCCAAAGGGGGGTGAAGTGAAACAGTTACGGAACCATATGCCGGGCATCCATTGAGATCAGTGACCGTTACATTGTAGGTTGTTTGATAGGTCGGGCTAACCTGATAATTGCTGGTATCAGGTATAGCATTATCCCAGGTATAGGTATATACCAAGTTCGGCCCTCCACTTCCGTTTGTTCCACCGCTAGCTACCACGGCAATGTCGGCCGTACCATCTATGCAAATAGCAGTATCACTCGACATTTGTAACAACACTTGTGTAGGCTGTGCAACCGTTACGGAGGCTGTATCAATACATCCATTAATATCTGTCAATGTTACCGTATAAGTTCCCGCTGTCAAGCCCGTAGGAGAATCACTGGTCGCACTATTGCTCCAGAGGAATGTGTACGGAAGAGATCCTCCGATAGGCGTCACATTAGCCGTTCCATTGGCACCACCGTAACAGTCTACATCAGTTGAAGTGACGAACGGAATGGTAGGACCGGCATTATCAGTAACCGGCAAGCTCAGCGTAAATTGACAACCATTTGCATCCGTGATTACAACATCATAAGTGCCCTGGGCAAGTCCTAAGGCTGTCGGTGAATTTTGGCCCATCGGTGCTCCCTGGCTGTCATACCAGGCATAAGTATAGGCTCCAGTACCTCCCGTTGGATTTACTGTAGCCTCTCCATTGGTACCTCCGCAGCTGGATGGAGACGATAGTCCCGTAGCGAGGAGAATTTGTGGTTCGGTGATCACAAATGTTCCGTTGGTATCGCACTGCTCATTATCAGTCACCACAACTGTATATGATCCAGCACCCAGGTTTGTCACCAAAGTACCTGTTCCAGTCCCACCGGGGAGCCACACATAAGAATATGGTTGATTCCCACCTGAAGGCGTAACAGATATCTGGCCATCATTACTTCCGTTACACGAAACATTGGACATAATGAAACTGATGGTCAACTCTGCTGGTTCGATCAGGTTCACCCCATCTGACGTAGTACATCCATTGGCGTCAGTGATCAATACATTATTCATCCCTCCACATAACCCGGTAGGGTTTGCGACATTTGACATACTGGGATTCCACGCATAGGAATACGGCATAGTCCCGTTGCCCACTATCACTGATGCAGTTCCATCACAGGCCCCGAAGCAAGAGATATCACTGGATCCATTAATCGCACTTAGAATTTGCAGGGGCTCGTAAATAGAAACTAATGACGATACCGTACATCCGTTAAAATCAACGACAGTGATCGTATATGTTCCGCCCGAAAGCCCAAATATGAAGTTAGAATTCGTACCAATTGTTACGCCATATCCGTCCTTCCAGGTAAAATTAAATGGGAAAGTTCCTCCGGAATAGCTGACTGTAGCCGTACCAGTGGCGTCACCGAAGCAGGCCAGGTCCGTTGTAGATACACTGTCTACTATTGGACCAGCAATATCATTGATGATTACCGGCTGTGTATATATACAGTTATTGCCATCCGTAAGTACTGGATTATACACACCAGCATAAACGCTGTCGACACACAATCCGATAGTGACTCCGGGATCATTCCATACAATAGTATAAGGCACTATACCACCCAAAACTGATACACAGGCCGATCCATTTGGATTTCCACATGTGGATGAGACCGGCGCACTGATAAAACTCAAAGGCTGGGGTTCGGTAATGTTGACAGTTCTGACAATATTACAACCATTCAAATCTGAAATTACCACCGAGAATGACCCCGCGCACAGACTATCTGCCGAGAATGTGCTTTGTAAATAGGGATCATTCCACAGATAGGTATAAGGCAATGTACCTCCACTGACGGCCACGCTCGCTACCCCATCGCACAGCGCATTACAGCTCACATTTACGTGCGTCATATTTCCAATCATCGGCTGGGGAGAGGAGATGGTTACAGAAGTTATAGCAGTACAGCCATTAAAATCCGTAACCGTGAGATCATATATTCCTGCACACAAATTTGTAACCTGATCAGTAGTAATGCTATTGCTCCAGGAGTAAGTATATGGTGCAACTCCCCCTGAAATACCTGACTGCGCAAATCCATTACAAAGACCACTACAC
>DTRK01000131.1:0-437 GCA_012965955.1 Flavobacteriales bacterium | reverse complement strand
GTACAGGAAACATCACCTGACGAACTTATTGAAGCTACCAGAGGTGACGGTTCACTGATAATGCTTGTTGAACTGGATGTACAGCCATTGTCATCTGTAACCGTGATGATATAGATGTTGGTACACAGGCTGTCTGCAATTTGCGTTGTTTGAACCGGTGTACTGTTCCATGAATACATGAAAGGTGCAGTCCCTCCAAATGCAGTCACTGTAGCTGAACCATCACAGCTTCCACCACAAAATGCATCTGAGGATACCACTGACAATACCAAGGTTGCAGGGTCTGTCAACGTGACTGAACCCATAACAGTACAACCGTTGGCATCTTCAACATTAACTCCCCACGTTCCGTCACAGAGGAACGAGGCGGACATGGTGGTCTGGGCAGCTGGATCATTCCATAAATACGTATATGGTGCTGTTCCACCAGATACGGT
>DTRK01000130.1 GCA_012965955.1 Flavobacteriales bacterium | reverse complement strand
CCTGGTTTTATGATTTGTGACAGCAAATTAAAGTCAGTCGCCTTTCATTGTCCTCATACTTTAGTACCAATTTGCTGTCCTATCTGGTATGATAGGATGATTCATACTAAAGTACCAATAATAATTGTAGTTGATTATGGGATCAACCCGAACGCTTTGGCTTTGTTCAGCGCGTCTGTCCGCCGCTGGGCATCGAGTTTTACAAGCAGGCTGGACACGTGAGTCTTGACAGTACTTTCTGATAAGAATAGTTCTTCGGCGATTCCCTGGTTAGAGTGTCCCTTATTCATGGATTCCAGTACCTCATACTCCCTTTTTGTGATTCCCAGTTTGATGATTGCTGCTTCATCCACTACAAAATTCTCTTTAGCCGAGTCAATAACGATCTCCTTTGGCGGATTCATTTTTTTGTTCAGGTAAGTGCCGAGAACGAAAAAAGCGATGGCAATCCCGCCAAGGATCAATTCCGTATCTAAGGAACCGCTTAAATAGGTGTATTCAGAAATTTTTAGGAGTGCCAGTATTGCGGCAATGAGAAGTCCAAAACCAACGACGGTTTGTTTCACTGTTTAGGAAATTTCATGTCCCATCTTATCTCTCTTGGTTTGGAGATATTTCTCGTTGTGCTTGTTGGGCGGTATTTGGATAGCAACATTGTCCACGATTTCCAACCCATAACCAATAAGTCCGACGCGCTTCTTTGGATTATTGGTGAGCAGCTTGATTTTCGACACCCCTAAGTCTCTTAGAATCTGCGCCCCGATGCCATAATCACGGTTGTCCATGTCAAATCCCAGTGCAAGGTTGGCTTCTACCGTATCCTTTCCTTCTTCCTGAAGTTTATACGCTTTTAGCTTGTTGATCAGCCCGATTCCTCTTCCTTCCTGCTTCATGTACAATACGATTCCTTTGCCTTCGGCTTCCACCATCTCCATGGCCTTTGCCAACTGGTCTCCGCAGTCGCAACGCAGGGAGTGCAGAATGTCACCAGTAGCACAAGAGGAATGAACCCGAACAAGAACAGGTTCATTTTCTTCCCATTCACCCATCACCATTGCGAGATGCACTTCTCCCGTTGTATTTTGCGTATAGGCTGTCAACTTGAACTCCCCAAGTTTCGTGGGCATCGCTACAGTGACTTCCTTCTCAATCAGGTTTTCGTTCTCCAGGCGATAAGAGATGAGGTCTTTAATTGAAATGATCTTCAGGCTAAATTTGTCTGCAATAACGCGTAGATCGTCTAACCGCGCCATGCTGCCATCATCATTCATTATTTCAACGAGGACACCTCCCGGTTTAAATCCTGCCAACCGTGCAAGGTCGAGTGAAGCCTCCGTATGGCCGGCCCGGCGCAGCACGCCACCTTGCTTCGTCTTTAGCGGAAAGATATGGCCTGGGCGTCCGAGATCTTCAGCTGTGGTATCAGGATTGACTAAGGCTTTAACAGTTTTTGATCGATCACTTGCACTTATGCCCGTAGTGCAACCATGTCCTTTTAGGTCTACCGAGATGGTGAAGGCAGTTTCGTGCAAGGCAGTGTTGCGGTTGACCATTAAGTCCAGATCGAGCTCTACACATCGCTTCTCTAAAATTGAAACACAGATCAACCCCCTGCCATGGGTGGCCATGAAGTTAATGATCTCAGGTGTGGCAACTTCTGCAGCCGCTATAAAGTCTCCTTCATTCTCCCTGTTCTCATCGTCAACCACAATGACCACCTTTCCAGCTTTGATATCCTCAATAGCTTCCTTTACCTTATCTAGCTTAACTGGCATTTTATTCTGTAAAATATTTATGCAAATTTACGCAAAAATACGCATCAATTCATCAGAAGATGTGTCCCAATCATATCTTGAAACTACGAAGTCTCGACCTCCTTTTGACAAGGTAGCAGCAGTATCAGAATTGTCGAGCAGTTTTAGGGCGGAATTGGCATATTCGGCCGTGTTCTTGCCTAGAAGCACATTCCTTCCATGTTCTGCACCGATTGCGTTGTTAGCCATTACAGAACAAACGCAGGGCAGCTCCATCGCCATGGCTTCAAGTATCTTATTTTGCATCCCAATGCTAATGTGCATGGGAGCTATAAATACCCGGGATTGGGCGTAGCAAACCCTCATATCTTCAACCCATCCCGTCACGGTCACATGTTCTGACGCCAGTGATTTTACCTGGGGTACCGGACTTACACCAGCAATCACCAAATTCGTTTCAGGCCTCTGGGTCTGAATCAGCGGCAGGACCTCTGTAGCCAGATATATTGCTGTTTCAATATTCGGTGGGTATGACATGTTACCGGCGAACATCAGGTCATATTTTTTCTCCGCCGTATCAGAAGGTGAGAAGAAAGTTGTGTCCACGCCGTTGGGTACGATCCTGATCGCATTGGCATCCTCATGTTCAATATGCCCGCGATCCTGCTCGGAAATGATGGTTGTTGACACAAATCTATTGAAGACTTCAGCTTCATATGCCCTTAATCTTTTGAGTTCTAGCTCCAGTATCGCCTTGAGGAAGAAGGTGGCCTTGGGAATTCTTCGCTCAATTCCCTTGGACAGCGCGTCCATATAATCCAGTGTCAGTGGAATATGTTCTATATCCTTCACATATTCGGCAGTTCGTACAAGCTGGCAATAGATATGATCAGGTTTAAAAGATGCAATGCGTTCTTTGAGTTTTTTTTGCGCTTTTGATGAGTAAAAGTAGCCTACCTGAAGAGGAAGTCCCTTGAAAAATGCCTTAAAAATGTTGAAGTAGATACTGAACCAATTCAGCTTGACGATTTCTACATTGCAACAAAATTCCCCGAGCACTTCAACTGCCTTTGTACTCGAACGGGCCGAGGGGTCATCCAGGGCAAATAGCTCCACCTCATACCTGGTTGAAAGCACTTTTATCTGGTTGAATGCCCGCAGTTTGTCTCCTTTTTCCAGAGGATAGGGTACCCTTGATACAACCACCAAAATTTTCTTCATCTGACTCAGGAAAGAGACTTGTAGAACTCAATGAGCTTCTGTGAAATTACTATGTTGTCGTATTTATTCCGAACCAATTCCTTCGCGTTGCGTCCAACCGCTTTACATAGATCGATATCTGTAGAACACTTTACAATGGCCTCCACAAATTCGTTGGGAGTATCCGCAATAAAAATGTCTTTGCCATGCTCATACTCTATACCTTCAGCACCTATAGCAGTGGAAATGATGACCTTCCCCAGTGCCATGCCTTCTATTATCTTTACCCGCATCCCGCTTCCCGAGAGTAAGGGCACGATCATGATCCCATTGTTATTCATATACTGCCTGGCATCTTTAATATGGCCCATGGTCTCCATATTGGGGTCGGTAGTGTTCATCAACCACTGGGGCATGCCCTTGCCCGCTAAGTGAAGTTTGATCTCAGGTAAGGCCTTTTTGACATCTCCCCAAACATCGTTGAGAAACCATTCAATAGCTTCCAGGTTCGGCATCCAATCCATAGACCCAAGATGAAACAGGCTTACCGGATCAGCTATCTCAACGATTGGATCTTTGATCTCATCTACGCCAATGGGGATGTCTGTCATTGGTACCGCACTCCCCAATTTCTCCTGCATTTCCATATCTCTGGTGGTAATGCAGGCAATGGCGTCGTACTTGTTCATATGATCGATCTCGTATTTCTTAAGTCTTGTTGTCAGCAGGCTCAGGTATGCCTTTTTCAGAGGGTTCTTACAGGCCGCACTGCGACGTTGCCATATTTCAAACTCCACGTTATGGGAGCGAAGCACCACCTTTGCTTTTGAATATTTGCGGATGGTACCCAGATAGGGAGCGACAAACAAGCTTTCGAGCTGCACAATGTCATATTCCTCCTCCTGCAGGATTTCTGCCAGTTTACTATCAAAATCATCCGAAATAAACCGCTCTATATTATATGATTTATCCGTGAAGAGGTTAAAGAAGGCAGCGCTAATTCGAATGGCTGTGTCGATATAGACCGCTTCAATCTTAGTGGATTTCACGTACTCCTGATCAATTTCATCAATATACACCAGGTTGTTAGGGGTGTTGATGGCCAGCACCCGCACCTGATTTCCGGTGTTGATCAATCCCTGTGTGAGATTGTTCATGGCAATGCTTCCGCCGTCTCGGGGAGGGTAGGGTACTTTATGACAGAGCTGAAGAATCCGCATTTAGTGGCTCACAAATTTGCAAAGATAGACGTGAATATGGCTGCACCAAAACATAATGTGGGGCATGCACGAGGTTCCCTGATAGGAGTGCCGGGGCTTGATCTGTAAAAAACGTAAAATTTCATACCTTTGAAGCATCGAGGCAGTTTAACGGTCAACAAGGGAAATTTATTAGTGCAAATGGAGGTTTGGTGAAATATTCCTGGTCAATACAACGTATTATATAAAATTAGATTTATCATGGCAGTTGAAACGGTGGACATGGAACTGGGTTTTACGGCACCCTCCTTTAGCTTGTTGAACACGCTGGATGGCCAGATGACAACGCTAGACTCACTGAAATCGGATAAGGCTACGGTGGTCATGTTTATCTGCAACCATTGTCCGTATGTCATGAGGATACAGCAGGGATTGATCTCACTAGCCAATGATTATTTGCCCAAAGGCGTGGCGTTTATCGCTATTAGCAGCAACAGTATTGTGAGCCATCCCCAGGATGGACCGGAGCGAATGAAGGAACTCGGGGAGGAACTAGGATTTCCATTCCCCTACTTATATGACGAATCCCAGGATGTTGCGAGGGAATACGGTGCTGCCTGTACTCCTGACTTCAGCATTTTTAATGGGACCATGGCCTGTGTTTATCGCGGGCGATTTGATGATTCCAGGGCTGGGGGAGACCGGCCTGTTAACGGATCAGATATCCGAAATGCCTTGGACAACCTTTTGTCTGGCAACGCGGTAGATCCAGAGCAAAAGCACAGTATTGGCTGCAGTATCAAATGGCACCCATAATCGCTGATGGTAACCCTAAAAGGGAATCTATAGTATAAGGTTAAAATTATTGTCCGAATGGCTTCTTAAAGAGGGAAAGCAGGTGTGTAAATGATGGAGAAAATGTCACATATTTCAAGGGTAACGATGCTCATACTTGTTTTGAGCCCGCTTGCTGGCATGGCTGGAATTGACGCTGATGTTAAGAGTGATAATGATAAGGCGGACTCCCTTGTGAAGCCTATGGTACCTAAGGATTCTTTGGTGGGTGAAATCCGTGCCTTTCAGTCCATGGATTTCATGACCAAAGCAGAAGTCTATGGCATGATCGACTCATTGCTGGACCTTGATGAAATCCCTAAAGAACTAATTCGGGAAATTCAACTCGTGGTAAGTAGTAAGTATGCTAAGATCACAGAGGTTGAGATAGCGGCAAAAGAGCAGGCCTATCCCGCAAGCCAGTATTATGGTAAATGGGATACCTACAATACCCATCCCTATCCTGAATCACTGTCAAAAAATGATACTTCACTGGAATTGGTGCTAAGCCGTCCTGGAGAAGCATACATACCTCCTGTCATAGGTTTGATCACTTCGAATTTCGGAGACGGGAGAAACCACAGTGGAATGGATATTGATTTGCAGGTATTGGATACGGTTGTCTCCGCTTTTGATGGAGTTGTTCGAATAGCGAGAACACATGGCGGCTATGGGCGGGTAGTGGTGGTGAGACACTATAATGGCCTGGAAACGCTGTATGCCCACTTACACAGGATTAAGGTAAGAACAGGTCAAAAGGTTAAAGCTGGTGAGTTGGTGGGCCTGGGAGGCAGTTCAGGACACTCTTCCGGCAGCCACCTGCATTTTGAAGCACGATTCAAAGGCAAACCATTGAATCCACGCCATTTTATCGATTACAGGAACAATGTACTGGTGAATGACACCGTTATACTTAACAGAACAAGGTGGAGCTATTCTGTCGTTCCTAAAGGGCTTAAATACCATAGAGTGGCTAAAGGGGAGTTCTTGTACCTGATTTCGAAACAGTACGGAATCTCTATCTCCCGGCTTTGTGAGTTGAATGGTATTACAAGAAATTCAATTCTTCATGTCGGGCAGAAGTTGAGAATTTCTTAATTCAAATTTTATTACAGAATGCTAAAGTGGATACTCACGCTCTTCTGCATATCCTTGCTTCTCTTACCTACACTGTCTTCAGCACAGGACGACCCCATGATTGTAGGTTTTCAGTTCCGCCCTATATTCAAGAATAAGTTCTTCAATTCAGGAAATACTGATTTGATCCAGAACAATGTCAATTTTACCATTGCTCCCAAGTTGGGATATTCCTGGGGCATGGTGATAAGGAAACAATTCGCCAGTAAATTGTCCTTTGAAGGGGGCATCAACTATCTCAAACGCAAGTATATCTTAGGCGTAGAGGATCTGGATAGCTCGTTTGCCACCACTGCTGAATTTGCCATTGTAGAGTATGAAATACCCCTATCCGCCATGGTCCATGTTCGTTTAGGGGAGAGAATATATATGAACAACTCGGCAGGTTTGAGTTTGAACATGTTCAAAAGAAGTGAGGTGGAGTATGTGGATGATGTCTCCTATACTTTCATCCGCAGATCCTGGATGAACTTCGCACTGATAGCCAATATTGGGTGGGAATACCGGACAGAAAGCTCTGGGTATTTCTACCTGGGCTCTTCCTACCAGCTCCCCTTCACCAAGGTAATTTCGATGTCAGCCGATTATACCAAAAACGTTGGGATCGAAGAATTCAATACTGATATGAACCTGGGCTTCTTTACGGTGGATTTGAAGTATTATCTGCCCGGTCATGCAGACTAAACCCCAGACTGAAACACAGACCGGGACATAGGAAGTTTATGCCCAATAATACACACCTTAGGGTACTAGCCTTCCTGTGGAATAAATGTGATCTTAAACACGGTGCCCGCTTGCTTAACGCGCTCGATGGTTCCATCTAACTGTTCTGTGAAGATTTGCACTAATTCAGTTCCCAGGGAATTGGACTCCTGGTGCTTAAAATCCAATGGCATGCCAATGCCGTTATCACCAATAATCATCTGGTACTCATTATTGTTGATTTCCTGGACCTCAAGAGTGACTTCTCCCGACTCCCTATCTGCGAATGCGTACTTAAAGGCATTGGTCATGATTTCATTGATAATAAGTCCGAGTGGGATCAGCGTTTTGGAGCCGAATTTAACGGAAGGAATATCTAGTTTAAGGTCAATTTTTTCTCCCAACTTATAGGAAAAGGCAATTTGTTCTACCAGTGATTCGATGTATGTACTTGTATCAATCTTTGAGAGTTCATCGCTTTGGTACATGTTCTCATGGATAATAGCCATTGCGGCAATTCTATTCTGGCATTCTTGAAACATGGCCACTATTTTTTCATCATCTATTTTATTGGCCTGTAATCCTAACAAACTCTTAACGATTTGCATGTTGTTCTTCATCCGATGATGAGTTTCCTGCATCATTATTGTCCTCTCTTCTTTTTGTTTTTCTACCAGTTTCTTTTGCTCTTCAATAACTTGTTTTTGTTTACGTGTAACCCTATACCGGTTGAACATTAACCCACCAAGCACCATCAATACTAATATACCTCCATACAGCGCGTTCTTTTCTGTTTTTTCTTGTTCGAGTTGCATCTTCTGTGCAGTGAGTTGTGCGTCTGTCACTTTTTTAGCTTCGGCAGCGATAACGCTGTCGGTTGCCGCTTTTTCCCTGTATTCGTATCTAGCCTGTTGGTTGGCTGTTGCTTTTATGGCTTCTTCATTGTTAATACTATCACGCATGCGAATTTCCAGGTTACGCAATTCAAGTGCTTCTTGCCAGTTACCTTGCTTATCAGCTATATCATAGAGTAGTGATGCAGCAATCTTCATCTCATGAACATTACCTATTTCCTGTGCTTGTTGCAGGGCTCTTTTCCCCCTGGCCTTGGCGCTCTGCAACTCTCCCTGTGATAACTCTACTGTACCGATTATACTCAAAGAATTGACTATTCCTTGTTTATCCCCTATTTTTTCTCTTATCTCGAGACTTTTGTGGTAGTATTCCAGTGCCACTGGGATGTTGTCCCTATTTTCATAAATACACCCAATATTGTTTAAGGAGGTTGCAATTCCTTCTTTATCGCCTATTTCTGTGTAAATCCTCAAACTCTTGTGGTAGTATTTCAGGGCCAAAGGAGTATTGCCCTTCTTCTTATGGATGAACCCAATGTTGATCAAGGAGGTTGCAATCCCTTCTTTATTGCCTATTTCTTCCTGTATTTTTAAACTTTTGTGGTAGTATTCCAGGGCTATTTGCAGGCCTCCCTGCTCATCATAGATAAACCCGATGTTGTTAAATGCGTATCCAATTCCTTCTTTATCCCCTATTTCTTCATATATCTTTAAGCTTTTGTTGAAGTATTTTAAGGCCAATGGAATGTCGCCTTGAGTTTGATGGATAGACCCGATGTTGATCAAGCAGTTTGCTTGTTCTTCTTTATTGCCTAGTTCTTCATGAATACTTAAACTTTTGTGGTTGTATGCTAATGCTGATGGAATTTCACCTTTTTGTATTAGTAAATATCCTAACCATCCATAACTTTCACCTCTTCCTTTTATGTAATTTATCTTTTCGCTTATTTGTTCAGCATTTTTACAAATAGTTATCGCTGAGTCTGGATTTTTCAGATAATAATATGCTGCAACATCAAAATAAGCTAAAACCACTGTTGTATCGTGGCTTTTTGAATTGTTAATGATGGCATTTAAACTATCTATTTCTTTTTGCTCTTCGGCAGAGAACTGAGCAAAGGTTACCTGACCAGCTAAGAGCAGGAAGAGGAGAGACAGGTTGTTTTTTACCTTATATAATTTTGGGATTTTCATTATGGTTACATCATGTATAATTACTTGTGCCTACAGCACTTTTATTCGTAAGTTCTAAATTAACGCAGGTTCCACTGTCCTGACAACTATTTTAAGGGGTTTGTGGCGAACAAAGTGTAAACTGGGGTGAACAAAAGTAGACCAGAGGAGGTCTGGGGTATATCCTTGAGTTGGTCGGGGTTTGTATGGGAATTAAATATTCATCAATGCAACCTGTTTCTTAATGACCTTAAGGCTGTCCCGGTGTGAATACCCGACTGGAATATCTACTTCGTTGATGCGCACCGATTGTGCCATAGCATTCTGCACTTTATCGATACGAATGACATACGAGCGATGTACGCGCAAAAACTGTTCATTGTCTGGTATTTCATCCACAAGAGACTTCAATGTGGACCGAACAAGAAAAGTCTTCTTCTTGGTATGAACCTCGACGTAATTGTCTGCCGCTTTGAGCCATAAGATTTTCTCAGAGTCTATTTTGACCAACCCGGATTCTATGCGCACGACCAAATATTTTTTCGTACGAACCTTGCTCAGCAGCACCCGCAGCAGGGCCCGCACAACATCGCGATTGTATGTTAATATGCGTATCTTAAAAAATGCATAGATACCCGCAAGCAAGATCGCCCAACTGAGAACCTTGAACCACCACATCTGCCAGAAGGGCGGTGAAATCTTTATTAACAGGTTTGCGGGCTGAGTACTCCATGTTCCATCTCCGTTAGTGGCGCTGACCGTGAATAGATAGTCTCCCGGTGGAATGGTGGTGTATTGTACATTGCGATTGGAGGTGTATATCCAGTTGGTGTCGAGGCCCTCCATTTTGTATTTATATACAATACGGCCTGCATTCTTAAAACTCAACCCGGAATAGTGGATTTGCAAATAGTTCTCATCATATGAGAAGTTGTAATCACTGCTTAATTTAACCTCTTCAAAATTGACTTCCAACCCAGTAATGCGCACTGGAGGCGCGGCTGCATCATTGCTCAGTTTAGCGGGGTCAAAGCGGTCGATGCCCCTGTTAGTGGCCAGCCAGACGATACCTGATTGGACATAAACCCCATTGATTTCATTACTGCTCAAACCGTGCGTTAAACTATAGTTGGTAATCGAATAACGATATTTTTCTACCTGTTCCAATTTGTTCAAACCCTTATTGCTTGCCACCCAAATGATACCCTCGTAAGGGAATATTGAATTTATCATGTTGCTGCTGAGTCCATCATTAACCGTGATGTTAAATACTGTATCCTCGGTCTTTACTATAATACCATCCCCTAAAGTTGCCATCCATATCTCTTCGGGGCTTACTTCAACTATATCGTCTATGCGGTTTTTATACAGGGGGTGCTCATTGCCCAGGTAGTTCAATTTCCAGTCTTCAAGTTTATACAGTCCATCAGGGCAGCCTACCCACACATTTCCATTCACATCCTCTTCCAATGCCTGTATCCTTTGACTGGCTACACCCGTACCTCGGTCTGGGGCGTTTAGTTTGTATATCCCACTATATGTGCCGCCAAGAAGGTCGCCATTTCGCTTGAGTAAATGCACCCGTACACTATGTGTTTTATCGAGCTGTCCGATGTGTGTTCCCCTTATCCACCAATTGCCACCCATGGCCACCACCCACAGTTTGCCTTCTTCTCGGTTATAGAATAAACCCGTGACTGTTGAAGTAGAGTCGGTATTGAGTTGGCTGTTATTGTGATATACAAGCCTGTTAGTATCGTCTATTTCTGCCACAAGGCCATTGCTGCAGCCCGCAAAAATCTTGCTTTCGCCGTCTCCGGTTATGGAGGTTACAGGTTGCATTTGCAGCGCAGCATTAGGTAGATAGGATAAAAAGGCCACCCCGGATGTATAATAGACTCCAGCTTCCAGTGTGGTGAGCCAAAAGCCGTGTTCTTCGTCTTCATAAATTGCCGTTACAGATTTACCACTTAAAAAATGAGCCTTCTCACCTTTTTCCGAAGTTTGGGTTACCCCACCGCGGTAATGGCCCAGCCACAATGCCTCCTGGCTGTCTTCTGTGATGCTGATAATTGGTTTTTCATGTTTTTCGTACACTAATTGACCATTTGTTCCGTGTTTGAAAAAGATATCACCAACAGATACAACTGATGACCCATTTGCTCTCCTTAATCCAGTAATATGGCCGGCAGCTTGTAAGTTTACCTCCTTAGGGAGTAGCAACATTGTGTCGATCTTATCTGCGAAGATATGTACACCTCTATCAGTAAGATCTTCTGATTGACGATCGATGCTTAAATAGCAAAAGGGCATCGATTCTATTTCTGTTAAAACGAATTCCAGGTAGCATTCCGCTGGGTGATTTTGTTTGATATTTCCGGCAGTGTCTATTGTAAGATGTCCTGCACCATACAGGCCTAAATGTATTATTCCCGTTTTGTCAACATGGAAGGAATATACAATTGGGTTGGGAGATAAATAGTCCATGAGTTTTTCATTGAATTTAAAACTGTGAATACTATCCTGGTAGAAATAACTCAGGCAACCCCCGTAAGTCGCGAACCAAATTCTGCTCTTATGATCTTCGAAGATCAAAAACACCGTATTATCGCATAAACCATCACGTGTTGAAAAATTCTCAAACTCATAGCCATCGAACCGGCTCACCCCGCGATCTGTGGCAAACCACATATAGCCTTTGGAGTCCTGGATTGTGTAATAAACCTCAGAACTCGGCAAACCATCATTAACGGTATAGTGACGGAATACAGGCTGGAGTTGTTGGGGATAACAATCCCTCGCGATGGTACACAAGAATACGGCAATAAGACCGGCAGCAAGACTTAATTTCAAAGCAGTGGCGAGATTACTTTATATAGATTACAGCTAAAGCGGTAAATACTGATAGCGCTGTATGTCCAGGACGCTGTTAACACGTAGGAGATATTTTAGCCATGATGGTACTGGGTATAGTTGACTAACGAATATAGGGGAAAAAGGTATAATAGAGGATTGGCAGTAATCTGCGCATTTTTTCCGCACGTATAGCTGATCAATGAACTATTGAAAAATAGACCTGGAGATAATCTCTTTCATGATCTCATTGGTCCCAGCATAAATCCGTTGGGCCCTGCTGTCCGCATAGGCACGGGCGATCCAGAATTCCCACATGTATCCGTATCCTCCATGCAGCTGAACGCATTCGTCAACTACCTTGCAC
>DTRK01000129.1:30230-32867 GCA_012965955.1 Flavobacteriales bacterium | reverse complement strand
GTTTTTCAGTGGACGTATATTCAGAGAATATCTTGGAGCTTCTCGAGTCCTGGCAACCTATGTGTATGGAGGCCTGGCGGGTTATGTGTTGTATATGTTATCATACAATATCTTTCCAATATTTTCCCAGGGAGTATCTGAGGCAATCTTAGGCGGTGCGTCCGCCGGAGTAGTTGCGGTACTGATTGCGGTTACCACCTATATACCCAACTTTACGGTGAGGTTGTTTTTCACTGGAATCGAGGTTAAATTGAAGTACTTTGCTGCCTTTTTGGTAGTGCTGGATATTATCAGTATAAAATCGAGTAATCCAGGAGGACACCTTGCTCATTTAGGAGGTGCGATTTACGGCTTCTACTTCGCCCGGCAATATCTCAAAGGAACGGACCTTTCCAAGGGGTTCAATAGTTTTATCAAGAGGGTCAATGGGTATTTCATGAAGTCTGGGAGCCATTTGAAAGTGAGTCATTCCTCCAGGAGGAGACACAAGACTGATGAAGAATACAACTACGAAAAAAAGGTAAACCAGCAGCAGATGGATGAGATATTAGATAAGATTTCCAAGTCAGGTTACGAGAGTTTATCCAAGGAGGAAAAGGCAGTACTGTTTAAGTTTGGCAAGAAGGAGTAGCTATAATGGCATATAGCCTTGCTTGATATCCTATGAAGAGAATATTGATCATCCTCAATTATGTGTCAATTGTTCTCTTGCTCTTGTCATATATATCCCCTTTTATTGATCCTAGAATATTCTGGCCCATAGCCCTTTGCGGCCTTGTTTTTCCTTTCTTACTGATTGGCAATGGACTCTTATTGCTGTATTGGATTGTCAAGCGGAAGAAGCGTAAATGGGTTTCTCTAGTGGTGATTTTGCTCGGAATGCCATACGCCGTTCGGTATCTGCAAATTAACTCAGGGAGCGATCCTGCACAGTCAGAAGAAGGCGTTAGCATCGATATTCTGTCATTCAATGTACGGCTGTTCGATCTCTACAATTGGAAAAATGCTGAAAACGAAGTGACCAGGGATAATATCTATAAATTTCTGGCTGATGAAGATGCGGATATCATGTGTTTTCAAGAATACTACTCCAATGACCGGGGTGATTTTACTGGGGTAAGCCATATTGTGGAAATTCAAGGATCGGGGTACCACCACATCGAATATTCAAATTCTATTGGAAGAAGTCATTGGGGCATAGCTACATTCTCTAAGTATCCCATTGTAAATAAAGGGAGCGTCAGCTTCAGCCAAAAGACTAACAATATTTGCATATTCTCTGATATTGTAGTTGGCAAGGATACGGTAAGAGTATACAATGCGCATCTGGGGTCTGTACATTTTGGGTATGAGGAGTATGATTTCTTACAAGCGGTAGCGCAGCGGGAAGGCAGCAGAGACTCCTCAGGACCGTTGGGTAAATCGCAACAAATTGAAAAAGCACGAAGGGAGGACGTTCCTTTTAGAGATATAGTGGCCAGTATGGTCAGGCTGCTGCGTGACGCATATATAAATAGAGCGGAGCAAGCCAGTGCAGTAGCTGAACATGCATCGAGCAGTCCCTATCCCGTTGTTATATGCGGGGATATAAATGACACTCCGGTATCTTATGCGTACCAGCAGCTCTCAGATCAAAGACTGGATGCCTTTATGGAAGCGGGCAATGGATTTGGAAACTCTTACGCCGGAGTGGTTCCGCTCTTTCGAATAGACTATATTCTATGCGATGAGCGGATACACCTCCTGGATTTTAATACCAGGGGAGATATCGATTATTCGGATCACTATCCACTTTCTTGTACATTGGAATTATGAATCTCAGTCTTCCCGTCAAACAAGGCATTTTTCTGGTGGTGGTCGTATTTGCCCTATATGGTAATACACTGACCCATGATTACGCTCTTGATGATCATATTGTTATAACAGGCAATAATTTCACAAAAAAAGGTTTCGCAGGCATAAAGGACATCATGACTCATGACGCATTTGTAGGTGCCTATGGGGAAGCTCTGGAACTATCGGGAGGCAGATATCGCCCACTTTCCATTGTCACATTTGCGGTAGAAAATGAGTTATTCGGTTCTAGTCCGTTTGTCGGACACCTTGGCAATATAGTCCTGTTTGCCATTACGGGTTTGTTGATCTTTATCTTTTTGATGAGGGTACTGCCGGCTGACAATGGGAATTTGATTCCCTTATTAGTGGCTCTGTTATTTATTGTTCATCCAATTCATACAGAAGTTGTAGCCAATATCAAGAGTAGGGATGAAATAATGGCTTTGCTTTTTCTACTCTTAACCCTGATTCTCAGTCTTAGGTCTCAACCCGTAGTTGTTCTGCTTGTGGCTCCACTGGTATACTTCCTCGCTTTGCTCTCCAAAGAAAATGCGATCACCTTTTTAGCCATTATGCCACTAACCTGGTATTTGTTTCAGCGCAAAACCCCCAGGGCTATCATATTTGGGATGTTGCCTTATCTGGTGGTTGCAGGAATATACTTGTGGATGAGAGCTGCCTATGCTGGAATGGTAGGTGATCGCGTGACGGATGATATAATGGATGACCCTTATCTGAATGCGACTCTTTCTGAGAAGTACGCGACAATTACATATACCCTGGGGAAGTACCTCTCTCTAC
>DTRK01000129.1:0-30220 GCA_012965955.1 Flavobacteriales bacterium | reverse complement strand
AAATCCTCTTTCGTCTGACTACTCTTTCAACCAAATTCCCCTGATGGCGTGGGGCAATTTAAAGGTGATAGGTTCTTTGCTCTTGGCAATAGCCATGGTCGTGTTGCCCATACGGAAGATCAAAAGACAGCCATTGCTGGCCTTGGGTATACTCATTTTCTTCGCTTCGTTTTCCGTAGTCTCCAATGTGTTTTTTAATGTAGGTACGTCTATGGCGGAGCGCTTTGTTTATATTCCATCACTGGGAGTATGCCTGGCCCTGGTCGTACTGGTATATCCTTATGTTCATGTAGTAAAAGACGGTAGGCACGCACTTAAAAAGGTTATGGCGATACCATTGCTTGCAGTGTTGGGATTGGCCTCATATGGAACGGTAGAACGGAATAAGGCCTGGGAGAGTAACTATACGCTATATGAAACAGACGTTGCTACAGTCCCTAAAAGCGCCCGAATACATCTATACTACGGGATTGAGCTCATTACCAAGTTTAATAAGAGCAGGGACAGGGCGACTTTGCAAAAGGCAATTGCGGAGATTTCTCAATCAGCAAAGATCAATCCACGGTTTCATCACGCGCATTACAATTTAGCAGTCGCGCATGAGAAAGCAGAAGATTATGACGCGGCTGCGATTTCTTACAAGAACGTGTTACTGATACAGCCTCAGCACATCAAAGCCAATCTGAATCTGGGACTGTTGTATGGTAGGAGAAAGCATGACCTGGATCAGGCCATTGCCTATTTCTCAAATTTGAGACACTCCAGCTATCACCGGGTGGATCTGTATGAGAACCTTGGAATAGCTTATGGGATGAAGGGTGATCTCAGTAAAGCCAAGGAAGTATTGCTAGAGGGGATTCAGTACAATCCCAGGTCAGCGAAATTGTACCTAAACCTCGCTATTACCTGCGCAAATATGGGCGAAAATGAACTTGCGGAAACCTACTTCGATACAGCGTTCAACCTAGATCCATCCCTAGAAAATAACTAATTTTCTGCTGGTAACAAAATCATGGTTTTAATCCTCCAGCACGCGTGGATTGTTCTCCTTCTTTACCCTTTTTAAGGTGAGTAGGTTCATGGGGTTTGTGCTCAATCCAGAAATGTTGTTGTGCACCAGCCGAATCACGTCATCGTAGTAGAGGGGGACAATAGGAGCCTCTTCAATGATAATCTGATCCATTTGTTGGTAGTACTTGAACCGGATGGTATCGTTCACCTCCAGTTGTGCTTTTTCGTAAAGTTCGTCATATTCCTCACTGGAAAAATGCGTGTAGTTGGGGCCAACTGGTGAGAAATTCCTGCTGTAAAATAGGGCCAGGAAGTTTTCCGCATCCGGATAGTCCGCCAGCCAGTTCTTTCTGAATAGATTAACCCTTGCCGTGGCGATTAGCTCACTTAGGTTGATCGCCTGCTGCACATCAATTTTAATCTTAATTCCAATTTCACCCAGCTGATGCTGCATGAATTCACACATCTCTCGGTAGTTCTTCGAAGTAGTGATGGTAATCTCCGGCAACTCATTGTTCCCGTTGAACCCTGCAGCATTCAAGAGTGCAGTTGCTCTATCTGGATTATAAGTGTACCCTTTAACTTTTTTGGCATCAAAAGAAGGCATTCCCCGAGGTACTATACCTGAGTTGGCAGGAGCACCAATATTATTTCGCAAATACGTGATCATTTGCTGCCTATCAATCCCGTAATTAATGGCCTGCCTCACCGCCTTCAGCTTAAGAGGACTGTTCTTTACCAGGTCTGAATTGGGATCCACCAAAATTCCCAGATAGTCAGTCTTCAGGTATGGTAAGGTCTCTAATCTGAATTTACCCTTGTACAGAGGATTAAGTGCTCCAGTGTGCAACAACACTTCATCCTTGGGCATTTGATCGAGGCCCGAGACCATATCTAAAGTACCCTTACTGAATTCGAGGAACACAACTTGCTTTTCACTTAGGAAGCTCACGGTAACTGCGTCCAGATATGGCAAGGAATTGCCATCATCATCCTTTTCAAAGTAGTTGTCATTCTTAATAAACACAAGCTTAGCGCCTTCCTTCCAAATTTTGAATTTAAACGGGCCTGTTCCCACCGGATGGCTCCTGAAATCTCTGCCATATTTTTCCGTGGCCTCAAAGGGAACCACTGAGCAGTATTGCATGGTCAGGAGTCCAAGAAAAGGAGGGAAGGGATGAAGTAAATGAATCTCAAGGGTGCTGTCGTTCAACGCCTCAAATCCCTTTCCAGCTGTCCTGTCAATATTGTTGAAGATCCACAGTCCAGGAGAACTTTCATCTGGATTTAATATTCTAAAAAGGCTATGAACAAAATCGGAAGCTACCACTTTCCTCCCCTTACCACCTTCAAATACCTCATCGTCGTGGAAGTATACGTCAGTTCTTAGGTGAAAGGAATAGGTAAGTCCATCTTCTGAAATATCCCATGATTTCGCGATGCATGGTTGTATCTGAAGCTCGTCGTCCATCTGTATCAGACCATTGTAGAGCTGATTCACTGCCCAAATATTCTCGACTTTACTGGCAAATATTGGATCTAAAGAGGCGATGCCGGCTGCTTCATTGTATCTGAACACCGTGCGTGTCTCTCCTGTTTCCGCAGACTTGGGCGTGCAGGCTACAAGTGCAATAGAAAGACTAATAAAGAAGGCGAGAAACTTTCTCATCATTCGAGGAATATAGGCACAAAATTACGGAATAATAAAATCTATGACCTTGGTCAAATCAAAAGTTACTAACGCAAAAACTTGCCAAAACAAACCGGTTATTTCCAGATTGGGTGCAACTATTTACTGTAGAAGGGTAATGTGCCCAATGCCCTCATTTGCGGCCTGGACGATCCAAAATCAGGTTATGCTGCTCATCAGAGATAAAGATGAAGCAATCGCTACTTAATCAGGGTAATATTTCCCTTTTTAATGCCAGCAGTCCCATCTTCCAACTCAAACTCCAGATAATAAACAAATACCTGTGCTGACAATTCCGCGCCGTTCTTGGTCCCATCCCAGCCATCACCATACCAATATCCTTTTCCATCATCTCTGGCACGTATGGAAGCACTCGTGTTTTCAAAAATCTTCTCCCCCCATCTGTCATAGATGATGAAGTTCAGCGATTTGATACCAATTCCACTTACATACAAGACGATCGCTTTATTGGGATTAGTAGAATTCGGTTCAAAAATGTTAGGAACGAAGAGCATTGGCTCTTCACTTACTGAAATGGTTACCAAAACGGTGTCTACACATCCATCGGCATCAATCACCGCAAGGATCACCACATATGATCCCGTGTCGGTATAGGTATGCGTTGGATTTTGTGTAGTCGACACAGCACTTGTATCTCCGAAGTTCCAGCTCCATCCTACCAGGTTGCCCGTTGAGAGATCTGTAAATTGAATCAGCTGATTCTTTAATATTGTCAAAGGATCGGTACTAAAGCTTGCAACTGGTGGTGCCACCGTTATATAATTGGTCAGTGTCAACGTGTTGATGCATCCTTTAACATCTGTAACTGTGACCGTAACCGTGTACACTCCAGGACTCGCATAATTGTGCGTTGGATTTACGTAGGTGCCACTTGTATTCGGCGACCCCGTAATAATGCCTGTATCTGGACCAATTACCGTACCGTCACCAAAATCCCATTCCCAAAGAGAAATAAGTGACTGACTGGGCTGCGGACTCAAAGAAGTATATCCCTTAGATGTGTCAATGAAAGTGATGTCACATCCAGTCGTGCTAACCGCATAGAAATTTGCATCAGGCAATGCTGAAATTGCTACGTATGCTGTTGCTGTGTCGTTGAGTGAGCATCCATCACTGACAACCACTGTATAATTTGTGTTGGAAGCAGGGGTAACCTGAATTACAGATGAATCTCCTGCAATTACATTATCGGTTGTGGTCGTTACACCATCGTCCCATATTACTGTGTACGGACCTCCATTTCCTGAACTGGGATATGCCGTCAGGGTCGCAGTTTGACCAACACATATTTCAGTAATACCACTTGTTGTGATCGAGAGGGGAGGGTTGACAGTAACTGTAACACTACCTGAACCTGTACAGTTATTGGCATCGGAAATACTGACAGTATATGTAGTGGTCGTAGCTGGTGCAACAATATGTACTGAAGAATCAGGCAATCCCTGATCCCAGCTTCTTACTATCGGATCTACACCTCCCAGGATCACAACCGATATCTGCGTGGAGTCACCGTAGCAGATCAGCAGATCATCCTGGAACATCAACACTACGATCGGAGAAGGCTCTGAAATCGTGATTATGGCAATGTCCGGACATCCATTTGCATCTGTAACCGTACATATATATTGCCCTGCGGGCAATCCCGTTGCAGTTTGGGTGGTTTGCAATTGAGGGTCATCCCACGAATAGGTAAATGGTAATGTACCGCTACTTACAAGAGCAGTTGCCCACCCAGTGGAGTCACCAGCGCATCCAACATTGTTCACAATAGCCGAGTCGATCACTGGACCGGGAGTCCCAGGTACTGTTACCAAACCGACTGCAGTACAGGCATTTGCATCTGACACTGTTATATTGTAAGCTCCTGCAAGAAGTCCCGTGGCCGTTGAGTCCACCTGAACTGGAGTAGTACCCCAAGTGTATGAGTAAGCAGGAGTGCCTCCAGCTGGAGTCACTATTGCCTGGCCTTGCTGGGTACCGCAGAAATCTGCAACGGTAGTTGTGGTATCTATAATTAGTTCCGCCGGCTCATTAACTGTGATCACAGTCGTATCACTACAGCCCCTTAAATCAGTGGTAACTACAGTATCTGTTCCGGCTGACAGATTCGTAGCCGTTTGAACATTCCCTGCAATTCCCGACGGGAACCATACATAAGCGTACGGTGGTGTACCTCCTGTTGGAGTAGGTACCAGGTCAATAATTCCATCATTGGCACCAAAGCAACTCACATCGGTCACGGTCGGAACAACGCTGATGGCTGGTGGATCTATGATAGTAGCTAAACTTGAGTCGACACATCCATCTGCGTCGGAAACAAATACAATGTGTTGTCCACCACACAGTGAATCAGCCATCGGTGTAACATCTGAACTCGTGGGCAACCAGGAATAGGTATATGCGCCGGTTCCTCCAGAGACATTCACCGTGAGGCTGCCGTCGCAAAGCCCATTGCACGACACATCTACAATGTTGGTAGGGAATATTGCCGTATTCAGTGGTGCAGGCTGGTTAATAACTACAATTTCCGTGGTCAGACAGCCAGTTACTCCGTCCTCAATTGTAACACTATACGTTCCACCTGCAAGCCCGGCAACCGTGTTGGTGCCTACACCACTTGCGATTGTATCTCCATTGAAATCAATCCAATAGTAGGTAACGGCACCTACATTGCCAGAGACTGAGTCGACGGTAGCCGAACCAATAGAATCGCCATAGCAGTTATCATCTGTAGTGGTTATGCTGTCTATAGTTGCTGCCAATCTATCGTTGATTGGAACGAGAAGCGAATCAAAGCATCCATTATTATCCAGGACGTACACTTTGTAAACACCAGCAAATACATTATTCACACAAGTACCTACTGTTGATAACGGATCAGACCATTCCACATAGTACGGGAACTGTCCACCTGCAATATTCACACAAGCTCCACCGTTTTGGAGTCCACACGTCGTAGAATCTACAGAGGCAACAATAATGCTCAAAGCGTTGGGCTCGGTGATCAACACGAATGCTGATGCACTACATCCACTGGTATCTGTAACCGTCACATTCCAAACACCATCACATAAGCTGTCGGCCGTTGCCGTTGTCTGGAACAGTGGGTCATCCCACTGGTATGTAAATGGAGGCACACCGCCCGCCACACTCGTGGTAGCCGTTCCATTACAATCTCCATTACACAGTACATTGGTCTTTGAAATGCTCAGTAATAAAGTAGTAGGCTGATTGATTGTTGCAGACGTGGTATCGGTGCATCCATTGGCATCAGTGATGGTAACTCCGTAAGTGCCCAGGCATAGGAATGTTGCTGTTGCGGTGAGTTGCCCATCACTCCAACTATAGCTATAGGGAGGGGTTCCACCTGATTGCGTTACGGTTGCAAATCCATCGCATCCACCATTACAGGCAACATCCTGAGTTGTCAGGATTGAAGCCGCTAGCACCGGTGGATTACCAATGGTCGCAGTAGCGATTGCTGCACAACCATTCGCATCTGTTACGGTTATTACATATGTGTTTGCACATAAGCTATCAGCTTGAGCGGTGTTGTCTCCGTTCGACCAAGTGTAGGAATAAGGAGTTACCCCGCCTGAAGCGATTACCAAAGAAGTTCCATTACATCCGCCATTACATCCGGGGTCAACTGTCGAAATACTCAGAGAAAGTGCCAGTGGTTCGACTAATGTAACTGTTCCTATCGCTCCACATCCGTTAGCATCAGTTACCACCACAGAAAATGAGCCCGCGCAAAGTCCGGTCGCATTAATTCCAGTCTGCAGCAAAGGATCATCCCATTGATAGTTATACGGCGCTGTTCCCCCAGTTACAGCAACAGTTGCTACTCCATCACATGATCCGTTACAGTTTGGATCAGAAAGTACAGTACCATTAGCCACCAAATTGGCAGGCTCATCAATCACTAGAGAGGCGGACGAAGTACAACCAGTAGCATCAGTGACTTGCACAATGTGTGTTCCTGCACAAAGCAGTGCAGCCGTAATGGTTGTTTGTCCACTTGGACTCCATGCATACGTATATGGAGCAGTACCTCCACTTGCGGAAGCAGTTGCATCGCCATCACATGCACCAAAGCAAGTAACATCCGTACTGTCAGACACAACTACTACCGGGCCTGAGGTATTACTTACAGAAGCAATAACAGAATCGATGCAGCCGTCGGCGTCAGTGACTACCACCTGCCAGGCACCAGCAGACAAATTTGTTGCTGTAGATGATGTTTGCCCATCGACCCAGGAGTACGTGAATGTTGGGACGCCATTGGCTACGGTAACCGTCGCAGATCCATCAGATTGGCCACAAGTAGCAGCTGTTGTCGTGGTACTCAGAATCATCGCCACAGGTTCGCTTACCGTGATAGAGTTGCTTGCGATACATCCGTTGGTATCAGTTACCGTGAGGGTATATGTGGCCGCGCATAGTCCAACAGCCGTTGCAGTTGTCTGTGCGGATGGATCATCCCATAAGTAGGTGTACGGAGGTGTACCGCCAGATAATGCTCCAGAAGCATCTCCGTCACAAACACCGTTGCAATTGGCATCATTACCGTTCATTGCAATCGCAATGGCTGTAGGTTCCGTGATAACTATGGAGTCCACCGTAACTACTAAATTGTTGTCTGTAACGGTGACAACATATGTATTAGCACACAATCCTATAATTAATGGTGTTGTCATTCCACCTGGTGACCAGGAATATGTATAAGGTGGTATACCACCGACAACTGCCACATCTGCCGTACCATCGCAGCTCAGATTACAAGTGAGATTGGTTCCTGTAAGAACCAACACTATTGCTGAGGGTTCCGTAATTGTGATGCAATCTGAAGCGCTGCATCCAGCTGAATCGGTTATAGTAACGCAATGTGTACCTGCGCACAATCCCGTGGCTGTTGCCGTAGTTTGGGCAAGTGGATCATCCCATAGATATGTATATGGCGGTATTCCACCCGTCATTGCTCCAGTGGCCTGCCCATCACAGATCAAGAATCCCGAGGCATTATTATCAACAGTTGCAACAGCAACAGCGGGCGGTAAGTCATTAACAACAGCTGGAGCTGTTCCGGTACAACTGTTTCCATCAGTAATTACCACGTTGTAAGTAATACCTCCCAAAAGGTTGATTGCACAGCTATCCGTTTGCGCCAATGGATCATCCCATAAATATGTGTAGGGAGGTGTGCCTCCTGATATGGCCGGACAAGCCGAACCATTCGGCAATCCGCAGTAAGCATCTACTACGGTAGTGCTGACAGTAATTGCAGTTGCTTCGGTAATTGTGACACAAGACGTATCCGTGCAACCCTGGTTATCAGTAACAGTTACACAATACGTCCCAGCCGTAATATTTGTTAAATCCTCAGAAGTTGGTCCTGTTGTCCATAGGAAATTATATGGTGATGTACCTCCGCCAGGTGTTAGGTCCGCCCCACCGTCACTACCGCCAGCGCAGCTAACGTTGGTCCCTATAATTGAAGATGTTAAGACTGTTGGTTCAGATAAGGTAATGTTATCAGCTGCGCTACAGCTAAGACTATCCGTTACAGTAACGGTGTATATTATGTTAGCACAGAGTGCAGTGCCGGTAGCTGCAGATCCGCCAGTAGGAGACCAGACGTAAGTATACGCTCCTGAGCCACCGGATACTGTTACCGTAGCGTCACCATCACATCCACTATTACAATTAGGATCGTTACTTGCCAATATAGAAGCGCTCAATAAAGCAGGCTCCGTGATTGTTACCGAAACGGTTGCGATACAACCCAAAGCATCTAACACTGTCGCTGTCCAGGTACCTGCCGGCAAACCAACCGCTATTGCATTAGTTTGCAATGCAAGGTCATCCCATGAGTATGTATATGGAGTAGATCCACCACCTGCAAGTACAGTAGCCGATCCGTCTGCGCCTCCGTTGCACGATACCATCGTACTGTCTGTAATAGATGCGGTGACCGAAGCCGACGTATTTACTGTGGTATTTCCGGTAATGACACAACTATTGGCATCCGTTACCGTAACGTTATATCCGCCACCAAACAACGCTGTTGCACAATTGTTGGTCTGGGCACTGGGATCATCCCACACATAAGTAAACGGTGCAGAGCCACCCGTAACTGTAACACATACTGACCCATCCGCAGATCCGCAAGTGGCGTCAACTGGCGTAAATGTAAGCACCATCGCTGCTGGTTCTGTGATGGTCTGGCTCGTTGTCTGTGTACAACCATTCGCATCAGTAATAGTCACGTTATAAGTGCCGGCACACAGTAGGGTCGCATTAGAAGTGGTTTGTAAGAAAGGGTCATTCCAATTATAACTATAAGGTGCCGTTCCACCTCCCGCAGTGGCCGTGGCATCCCCAATACATGCGCCATTACAGAGAATGTTGTTACCCGACGGTGTGGCTGTTAAAGCCGTTGGCTCAGATATCACCACTGAGACTATGGCTTGGCAAGAATTTGCATCGGTAACTGTAACGTCATAAGTCGCTGCACACAACCCTGTAACATCTTCGGTGGTTGGCCCATTGCTCCATGCATAACTAAATGGTGCTTGTCCGCTTGCCACTGTTAAATTTGCAGCACCATCGCAGTCGCCATTACACGTTGCATCAGTTCCAACAATCGATGCTGCCAGTGAATCGTATACAACAACGATAGTGAACGTTGCATCGGAACAAGCTCCTAACGTAACCGATTGTGTAACAATGAAGGAACCTGAGCCAGTGTAGGTATAGCATGGATTTTCAGCAGTTGAAGTTCCCACGCCATCACCAAAGTCCCAGGCATAAACAGCACCTGTTGTTCCCGTATTGGTGAAACAGTAACTATTGCCCGCCAAACACTGGTTTCCGTTGTAGGAGAATCCAGCCACTACTGGTGGTCCGGCCAATATTGTTGCACTTCCTGTAGCTGAACACCCCCCTGCGTCAGTCACTGTTACATTATAAGTTGCAGCACAAAGTGCCGTACAAGTTGAGGTTACACATCCATTACTCCAGGCATACGTAAACGGACTTGTTCCACCTGATACAGATACTGAGACGTTACCGTCGCATCCGCCGCTGCAACTTTCGTTTACAGCACTTGGAGTAATGGAAATACTCGACAATGTGACCACCAATGATTGGATTCCGCTGCAACCACAGGAGTTACAAGCCTGTACCGTTATAGTACCTCCTGCCCCTGCAGCAGTGACACTAATGGTTGTTGTTCCCTGCCCAGCGTTCAAGGTCCAGCCTGCTGGTATGGTCCAGGTATAGGAAGTTGCACCGCTTACCGCGGTGATCGAGTAGATCATGGTGCTGCCAGGACAAACTGCCGCAGGCCCTGATATTGCACCTGGAGTTGCTGGCGATGCTCCCGGAGAAACTGCTACACATGTAAATCCACTGCATCCACAACCGTTGCATGCGCGAACACAGACATTACCGGAGGTAGAACCAGCCGTCACAGTTATACTGGTCGTACCCTGCCCAGCGGTTATTGTCCATCCGGCTGGAACCGTCCATTGATACGAGGTAGCTCCACTCACACCCGAGATGGAATACGTAACTACATCGCCTGAACAAGGACTTGTCAATCCCGATATAGCTCCGGGAGCCGCAGGCACTGGAGTTGGCGTAACCGCCAGGCAATTGAACGCAGAACATCCACATGAACTACAGGATCTTACACACACGTTACCTGATGCTGACCCCACCGTTACAGTTATACTGGTTGTACCCTGGCCTGCTGTTATTGTCCAACCTGCCGGTACCGTCCAGGTATACGAGGATGCCCCAGAAACTGCTGATATGTTGTAAGTAGCCGAAGCACCAACACATGGCGTGGTAGTTCCTGTAATTGCTCCTGGAATAGCAGGTGCACTTACAGGAGTAACAGTTAAACATCCCTGTGGACTGGATCCACAGGCATTATCTGCGGTCACACAAACATTGCCTGCAGTAGCGCCTACAGTTACGCTTATTGAGGTTGTGCCTTGTCCTGAATTGATAACCCATCCTCCTGGAACAGTCCATGTGTAGCCCGTTGCTCCAGTGACTGCTGGTACTGAATATGTTTGAGTAGATCCAACACAAGGAGCAGTAGCGCCTGATACAGGACCAGGGGTTGGGGGCGTAGTAGGCGCATAGGTGATTGTAAGTACCACTCTTGAAAGACAAAATCCTGTTGTCGGAATTACGTCCAATACAAATGTGTTGGTGCCACCGTATATGTATCCTGGAAATCCACCCGGACAAGGTTCTTTTCTGCAGGTGGTCCACGTTTCACAGCTTCCACAAGCGCAATTTGTTCCTCCGGGGGGCCTTGTTCCAATAGTGGTTCCATTTAGAGCAATGAAGTAGTTTCCTTGTGAACCACAGGAAACAAAAGAAACCGTGGCGCAGATTTCTGTTACTACATTTCCCGCGGGCACACAATCAGTAAATGTTCTTGGACCCCAGGCCCCACAGGGGTTGCACCCTGGAGGATTGCATGCGTAGTTCCCAACAGGCCCTCCACATATAGAGCACCAGCCCCCTGACCAATTCAGGGTCACAACGCACGATGCCGCTTCTGTTTGTTTAGGTGAAAGCAGAACCCCAGATAAAAACAAGAGTGGTAAGACTCTGACAAGTACGCTTTTGGTAATTAATTTGTAACGCATAAATATGGTCAAGCGATGTAATGCTTATTTGGTAACATCTATATATGACGGAGCAAACCTGAAAGTCTTCTTCGGATCGCTCACATATAGATCTATGTCAATACGAAGCGATTCTTCTGAACTGCTCTCACAGCTACCGTTAATTTGCTTATTCGCTTTTAACTTCAACTCACGTGCTTTATCGGTTCGCTCATTATGAATCCACTCCTTGTCTTGCGTGTAAACACCATCTGCCCATTCTATCAAGACATCTTCAGCATTGTTGTTCACAAACTTCAAGATTACCTGGTTCCTTGAATTGCAGCTAACTGTTCTGTAAAACACATCAACTCCATTTACGTTGTTGCCTCCTGCAGCATTGACCATGGCGTTCTCCCACGTCACGGAAGACGCCTCTTCACTAAGCATGTACTTCAGTTGCACCTCCTGCTGTCCTAGTACGGAAATAGAAATCAGTAATACCGGGAATAATATCAGACATTTAGCTTTCTTGGAAATGAGTTTGGTCATTGCTTGCGATTTCAGTAGGTATACTATCTCAAAGATACTTACAATAATAAGCTATTCACCTTTTATAATCAAGATTCAAAAGCTAGTTATTCACAAATAGATGTATATTAACAGATAATAGGATGCTTGTTTGAAAACAAACAGCGAAGGTAAATCAGGTAACAGTCTGGAGCATATTTATTTCATAAGGGTCACATGGCCGATGTACTGGTGTTTCTTCTGTGCAGGGTCAACCGTGTTTATCATCCATATATAAACATCAGCCTGGGCTTGATGGCTACCATTATTAGCTCGTCCGTCCCAACCTTCTTCATAGTCTCTGGTTTGATAAATAAGATCACCCCACCTGTCAAAAATCAAAAGTTCAAATCTGTCAGGGTTGATTCCAACGCCGACTGGCCTGAAGTGTTCATTTATTTCGTTTCCATTTGGTGTGAACACGTTGGGTGCAAACAGGATGTACTCCTCCAAAATTTGGACGTAGCCCAGAGCGGAGTCAATACAACCCTGCGCATTGGTGACATACAATACAATCGCATAAATGCCAGATGAGTCATAGGTGTGTGAAATCGTAGAGCCAGAACTAAATACCGGGACTGCTGTAAGGTCTGAGTCATTGTCACCATATGCCCATGACCAGCCCACAACATCAGGGGACGATCCATCGACAAAATCTATCGTTGGATTGGCTGTCGTGGTTTCCGGCGGAATAGCGGTAAAATCAGCTGTCGGCGATGATTGAATGGTACTATCATAAGTATCTGAACATCCATCACTTGTCAATACTGTCAGACTCACGGTATATTGTGCTGAGCTCAAATAATCATGGCTTGGATTTTGGGCTGTGCTGGTCGTGGCATCGCCGAAATCCCAATCCCATGCCACGATAGATCCCGGTACGACACTCGAAGCATCAGTAAATTGAGAATAAAACTTAATTGGATCGCAGGCTACTGTAAACAATGCGTTTGGTTTTGGCCCAACCACCACAATCGCAGATTCATTAGTTGGACTGGAACAACCATCTTCTACTACTACAGTAAATGTGTCTGTGGTTGTAGGTGTAACTGTAATGGAAGAAGTTATTGATCCATCACTCCATGTATAGGTGTAAAAATTGCTGGTTCCACCTGAAGCAATGACCGATAAGTTTGCCTGTTCGCCTTCGCAAATTACCGTGTCCGCCGCAAACGCAACCAATGGGGGCCACACAAATATTTCGATCGAAGTTGTATCATCACATCCACCCGCATCTGCAACAATAACCTCATAGGTTGTCGTGGTAGTTGGAGGTGGGTTTATGGAAATTGAGTCATTTGCCGGCAATCCATAGTTCCAGGTGTAGGTATAAGGTGCTTGCCCTCCTGTTGTTACCGTATTCAGTTCTGCAGGAGCGATTTGTCCGTAACATACCGTGTCAGTTCCAAATACAGTAATTTCTATTGGTAAGGGCTCGGTAATTGTTATTGACTGTGTGGTGTAACATCCATATAGGTCTGATACCGTGACTGTATAAGTGCCCGCACCAAGATTGCTTGCAACGGAATCAGTTTGCGCTGCGGGATCGTCCCATAAGAACGTAAATGGTGGAGAAAGACCGGTAATACTTACGGTGGCGATTGCATCAGCATCTCCTGCACAGGCCAATGCCGTGGCTACTATTGTATCGATATCTGGCCCTGCTATTTCAGGGATGGTAAATGGAATAGTCGTGGTACACCCATTCCAGTCAGTGATCACCACATTATAGGTTTGGGCACTGAGCCCTGTAGCCGTGTCTGTGGTTTGCATGAGTAAGTCATCCCATTGGTAAGAGTAGGGCGGCGTTCCTCCCGTGGCCGTTGCTACCGCTTCCCCGTCAGACTTTCCGCACTTTTCAGCAACCATTGAGCCTCCGGGTGTGAGTGCTGTTGGCTCACTAATGAATACTGCCATAATGGTGTCGCATCCATTGAGGTCTGTAACAGTTACAGTATAAGCGCCCATGCATAATGCTGTTTCCGTTGAGGAATTACCCGTGCTACTCCATGCATATGTGTAAGGGAAGGTCCCATCTGTTGCCGTTACCGACGCCGATCCACTACAGCTGCCAAAGCACAGGGCGTCGGTAATGGAAGGCGTCACGCTGAGTTTTGTCGGTTCTGTAATAACGACGCTGTCTACCGTAGGGCAGGAGTTGATACACTCCTGGAAGGAAATATCATCAAGTCCGAAATCGTTTCCGCCACTTGCAGTATTCTGATTCGTAATACATATAGTTGCCGAAGTATCGCTACCAGAATTCCAGGTCTCGGAGAACTGTATCCAGGTGCCGGTACCGCCCGGCGCATTGAGCGGTACACCTAATGCAACACCGTTGACTGTAAACTGTAGAATCGCAGGGTTAGAGGGGTATATTGAACTCAACCAGGTTGATAGCTGATAATTGGTGTTTGGATTAACAGTAATAGTTTGACACCAGACATTTGTTCCAACAGTCGTTGAACCGTTGACGATCATGAAGTTGCCTGACCCCGTAGTATTATCCACTCCAGTGAAACCGGTGTTATAGAAACTGGCGCTTGTTCCTATGCCATATCCACCTTCGGGTCCCAGGCATCCACCTGAATTACAAAAATAATAGGCAGAAATGAATCCAGTATTACCCCCGGAAAAATCTCCGTTGGTGGCCAGTTCAATTCCCGAAGGAGAGCAGCTGGCATCCATTACCGTTACATAATAAGTCCCCTTGCAAAGACCAGTCGAAGTGGCAGTAGTTTGCGCTGGGTTTGTACTCCAGGAGTAGAAGTATGGTGGCGTTCCATTTCCCGCAGTTGCTGTACCAGTTGCATCGCATCCCTGGTAGCAGCTCGATGGAATTCCCGTTGTGATGACCGTTGTCGCCGTCGTAGCCACTACAATATAAGGCCCCGAAGTTTCGAAGCAGCTGTTCGCATCGTTTACGACAAGTGTATATGAACCGGTACCAATACCAGATAAATCGGCGGCCGTGCCAACAACATTGATCAATGAGACAATCCATGAGTATGTCAAGGCTCCAGTTCCGCCTGAGGCAGTAATGCCGATGATTGAGCCATCAGCTCCGGAGCAACTGGCATTGGTAATTGTAACACCTGAAGCGTCTATAATAATAGGTGGAGGATCGCTAACAGTGATAGTGGTGATCGTGTCACATCCTGATGCATCTGTAGCTGTAACTGAATAGGTGCCAGCCGGTAGCCCCACCGCCGTCGACGAAGTTTGGCCGTTAGACCAAACGTAGGTATAAGGGGTGTTGCCTGATTGAGCCGTAAATGTTGCTGTTCCTGTACTGTCGCCTGCACACGCAGGATCCGTATTGGAAGTGGTGAACGGGAATATGCCTCCCGATCCGACCACTACAGTTTCAATAACCTGTGTGCCACATGTTGCATTGCTCACGGTGACCGTATAACTTCCAGAGCACAAACCTGTTATGCCTGGTGTTGTTGCAGACGTACTCCACAAATAGGAGAATATGCCGTCGCCCCCGTCTGCGGTTACGGAAGCTGTTCCATCACATGCCCCACAATTCTCATTGGTGGATACAGCTATAGCTGTAAGCGGGCCATATATTTCAACATACTCGGTGTGAAGAGAAGGACAAGCCCCGGCAATTGTTGCGGTGATGGCGTAAACTCCTGGTACTGTATAAGTCTGAGCAGGTGGATTATTGCCTGTGAAAGTATTTCCATTGCCAAAGGTCCAATCCGGGACTCCAATGCTTGCATCCGCAATATTGACAGCAACATTGGTTCCACAGGTTATCCCTGACGGATTGATTGTGAAATTGGCATCAGGAGCTATGAGTGCAGTCATACCAGGGCCAAATCCAAAGTCCAATCCGGTGTTTAATGTGCTGGTAAAATTATCAATCATGATCGCATAAGTGTTTCCCGCCGTCACCAATATCGGATCGCAATACTCTCCACAAGGCGTACCCGGTAACCCAGTTGTAGGACAAAATGCACAGGATACACCATTAATCATCCCAACTGGACCACTAGCCCCTAACGTATAGTTATAATTGCATACTAACTCTGTTCCGGGGCAACCATTAGTTATGTCATAAAGAGCCCAATCTAACTCAATGTTGGCTCCAAGCGGCGTTGCCTCCCATTCAAGCATGCCGGTTTGGGTAACGGTAAACTGATACCAGATATCTTGATTAGCCGCACCACCGAAACATGTTGGCCACTCTCCAGATGAAGAGAGCACATTAATATTTGGCGTGTTATAAGTCAAATTTACATCGCATACTGGAATAGCCCCCGCACAAGCATTGCCGTTACCTGGTGGAGGATCTGCAGAGTTAATGCACAATTGGAAATCGCCATCAAGACCCCCATTGGAGGCAATCATGACCCAAACCTGCAAACCTGTAGGAATTCCCCAACCCTGAGTCAGCGTATTTGTACCAGTTTGAGTGGCGCACATTTCAAAGGTCGCATTGGCGCAACCATCAATATCGATCATTATCTCAATATCCGTAATTCCGTTGGAGGTGATTGTATAGTCGTTCTGCGCTCCAGATGAAACATAAGTGTACCATACTTCATTTACCGGATTTGGATTACATCCTCCATACATGGTCATATTGGACGTAGCATTGGTTGTTGTGCCATTGACGCAGAGCTGCCCGTTCACCAGAGTGAGTGGAGTAGCAGTGGCACAGTTATCCGATTGCGCGCTGACGTATGCTGTTGAAAAGCACAACGCTATGGCCAACAGTATATTAGTACGCCGGTTCATTTGTGTATTTATGAGAGACTGATTTAATGTGCTTAAAGTCTTTGGCTCTTATCGTTTGCCTGGGTAGAATGAGGATCCTGATCTGGGCGCCGTAGGGTAAGAAGGTGATCTCAGTCTCAGATCGGGCAGCATCTATTTGTTCAACCATAGACAAAGTGAGAGCAATCTGCTTTCTTATTCCATCTAACTGGATTTGATACGTACCTCTAATAGACTGATGCAGTTCAGTAAGCTCAACGACTTTCTCTGGAGAGAGATTATCCTGGGCTTTAGCGAAGGCAGCTGTGCTAAGAAAAACAACAACTAGTATGACTTTGGTATAAGTCATTCGTTCATAATTTCAGATTAGTTATCGCTAAACAAAATTATAGACGTAAATATAAAGGTTATAGTTGCCATACGCAAAGAAGGAAATTGCAATTTTATCAGAGGGAGTGTGTTAATAAACAAAAAAGGCCAAAAATGTGATTATTTCAACAATGTGACATGACCGACATACAGATGCTTGGCACGGTCTGAGTCTTCTGTCTTGATCATCCAGATATATACATCCTTTTGCGCAGTCCTTTCTCCGTAGTTACCGATACCGTTCCAGCCCACAATAGGAGCGGTGGTTTCATAGTCACCATAGATGCCTTCAGTCTTATAGATCATATCGCCCCACCTATTGTAAATGTACATCTGGAAACTGGCCTCATCAATGCCTAAACCAACAGGGAGGAAATAATCATTGATCCCATCCCCATCAGGTGTGAACGTGTTGGGCGCAAAGAGCATGTAAATCTCTTTTACACTCACCGTAAAGTAGGTTGTATTTACACAGCCATTGATATCTGTTACAGTGAGCATTACCTGGTATACTCCAGTGTCGGTATATGTATGAGTTGGGTGTTGAATTGTGTCCGCACTACTGCTATCTCCGAAAGTCCAATACCAGGACACCGGGTTGCCCATGGAAAGATCTGTAAACTGAAAAATTGGTGCAGACATAGTCGCAATTTCCGGATCTGCGATAAACGCTGCCGTTAAATCGTTGTTTACTGTTACCACCGCAGTATCTTGATTGTCGCAGCCATTGGAATCAGTTGCGTATATGATGTAATTGGTGGAGTTGGTTGGGTCAATTATGATGAACGAATCTGTACTGAAAGTGTCAAGTGTAGTTTCGTTTATCCACCAATAGTTTGCACCACCAGTAGCATAAAGCGTATCTGATTGTCCAGGGCAAATGGAGGTAGACGTAGGATTGAGTATCAGGTCAGGAGTAACCGTAATTAGCACCGAGTCAGTAGCTGTTGTACCACAACTATCAGTATAGGTAACAGTATAAGTGGTAGATACGAGAGGGCTGACCCAAAATGATTGCCCTGCTCCGAGGCCCTGGTCCCACGTATAGAGATAGGGAGGAAAACCGCCAACTCCTGTGGCTGAAATAGGTGTTGAATCTGTGTTGCAGATGATATTTGTCCCTAATGCCACAACCGACAGAGGCGGCCCCACTGATATTGAGATCGCCGCACTATTGCCTGAACAGAGATTGGCATCAATAACGTTCACGGTAAAAGTGGTATCCTGGGTGATAGCGATTGTATGAACCGAACCAGCCCCTAGATTATCCCATGCATAATTATAGGGTTCTGTACCCCCAGTTGCAGAAGCGGAAATGGTCACGATTTCTCCCGGACAAACAATGGTATCTGGAGTGATAGATACCATAATGGAATCAGGCTCGGTGATGTTCACAGAAACAATAGCGATACAAGCACCCGCATCTGTAATTGTACAATTATAGGAACCGGCTGACAGTCCGGTAGCCAATGCATTGGATTGAGTTGGGGCAGTACTCCATTCGTAGGTGTAGGGAGTAGTGCCGCCACTGACAGTAACAGTTGCTGTTCCGTCAGCATCGCCTGCACAAGATGCATTGGTGCTGGATAATAGGGACGCTGTTTGGCCTCCTGAATTGTTGACAATCACCGAATCTATCACCGAGCAATTATTCCCGTCGGTGACTGTGACGGTGTAAACTCCAACGGCAATTCCTGATGCAGTATCATTTGTGCTTCCTGATGGCGCCCAAGCATAGGTATAGCTGCCCATTCCTCCTGAGGCAGATACTATTGCCGAGCCATCACTTACTCCACAAGATGCTGGTATTGATGAAAGATTTAGCACGATTGTGTCAGGTTCTGTTATGATCACTGTGTCAGTTTTTGAGCATCCATTAGCATCGGTGACCAAAACGCTGTAAGTGCCCACGTCTAGATTGGTTGAATTAGGTCCAGTATCTCCTGTTGGACTCCATAGGTAGGTATAGGTTCCGGTACCGCCGGATACGGTCACCACAACTGATCCGTCAGCATTGCCTGCACAGGAAATCATACTGCTGTTCAATGTCAACAAAATATCGGGTGGTGAACTGATGATTACGGAGGAAGTACTGATACATCCCCCTGCATCAGTAACTGTAACCGTATACGAGCCTGGTGCCAGGGCTAATGCGGTAGTGTTCGTTCCTCCACTTGGTGACCATGAATAGGTCAACGGGGACGTGCCACCAATCACCGTTACAGAGGCTGAGCCATCGTTGCCTGTAAAGCAGGAAGCATCTGTGCTATTTGAAATGGCAGAAACCGGGCCACCAGTATTTGATACCACAATGCTATCAGTAATCGAGCAGCCAGCAGAGTCGGTAACTACAATAACATAGGTGCCTGCTGCTAATGCAGCAGCAATTGAAGCAGTTCCCCCAGAAGGACTCCACAAGTAGGTATAGGAACCTGATCCACCAGATGCGGTAACAGACGCGGTTCCATCTGCAAATCCGCACGTTGCCGGTGTACTGGAGAGAGAAAGGGATATTGCCGTAGGTTCAGTTAATGTCACGGAGGAGATAGATATGCATCCCGAGAAATCGGTTACTGTCACCGTATAACTACCTGCACCCAAACCAATCGCAATGGAATTTGTCTGAGCTGTAAGATCGTTCCAAAGGTAAGTATATGGCACACTGCCTCCTGAAGCTGTTACTGTGATTGTTCCATCTGTCCCACCGTTACACGATATCGTTGTAGAGTCCATTGACAAGGTGGCACCGCCTACACCATTCACCACAGTTGATATTGAAGTTGTGCAACCAAAAGCATCTGTGACAGTTACAGTGTAAGCACCTGCTGCCAATACTGTATCTGTGGACCCTGTTTGTCCGTTGGACCATAAATAAGTGAAAGGACCGGTGCCACCTGATAAAGATACCGTGGCGCTACCGTCTGAGGCCCCGCATGTTTCCGGTATATTGGTAATACTTGCCCCCATCCCAGCGGGCTCTGTAACAGTAACAGAAGCACTGCTGGTACATGCATTATTATCAGTAACTGTTACTGTGTAGCTGCCTGCTACCAATCCAGTGGCAGTAGAGGTTTGTTGTCCGTTGGACCATAAATATTGATACGGGCTTGCTCCACCGTTTGGTGTCGCAGTTGCTGTTCCGTCACTTGCTCCATTGCAGGAAACTGCGATAAAACTCGTTGTTACTCCCAGCGCCCCCGGTTCGGTGATATTTACTGATACAGTTGCCACACAACCGTTCACATCTGTCACCGTAACATCGTAAGATCCTGCACACAAACCGGTAGCTGCTGCTGTTGCTTGGTTGGCAGCATTTGAATCCCATAAATACGTAAATGGCGGATTACCGTTGGATGGCGTAGCCAGAGCCCATCCATCACATGATCCATTACACATTACATTGGTGGGAGCGGTTGAGATCGTTAGATTACACGGGTTGGAACAACAGACGCTATCAGGACTTATACATACATCATCAATGAAATAGTAGGCATAGGGAATCAAAGCCATAGGGTCAAAGCATCCTACATTGGTGCTTGCATCATCCTTAAAATTTCCGATCAGGATATACTCCTCCCCACCTGTGGCCAAATAGGTGCCTGCAACTTGTACCCAGTCAGTAGTGTCCGCTATAGCCCCGGCAGGATTAACAAACTGGGGGCTAAACGGCAAGGCCACTGCAGTGCCCATGAAGACATATGTATTTGAGAAGTAGATGCCGAAATCCTCGGTTTGATACCTGCACGTATTGGGCAAATTTACGTACATCTCGACACAATATGTCACCCCGCCGACCAATGGTGATGTCAGTTGCACTTCCAGGTATTCCCGATATTCTGATCCAGACCCAGGATCCGGGCAAGGGCCAAAGAAAGAAAGATCTTCGTACAGTATCATTCCTCCAAATCCCACACCTGACCGCGCCTGCTGGTACCCCAACCCTGCGTTAGGGACATTCACGTTCCCGGGGGGGGCACATGCATTGTAGTAATCAGGAGTTCCATTACTTGGACTAGACCAAGGAATGGCTAAGGAGAGTTGGCTTGTCGCAGAAGGACAAGGTGCATAGGTCTCAAAATCCCAGTTGGGTACCAAGTTCTGACCTGTGCCATCTAAGTTGAACGCAGTCAGCAGTGCAAAAAGCAAAATGAGCGATGTGAGATGTTTTGACATTAGTTGTTTTAAGACCAACCTTAACACGGCTGCATATATCTACGCACGTATGCTGTCAAATCAATGTTACATGAGCGACCGTAATGAATGCGCTTGTAACACATAATGGTGTGCGGTTTGCCTACAAGATACATAATTTTATCTGAGCAGAGTGACATGACCGACGTACTGATGCTTGCCGTGGTCTGGGTCTTCAGTCTTGATCATCCAGATGTAAACATCCTCTTGGGCCACATGATCTCCGTAATTGGCAATACCGTCCCAACCGACAAGTGGAGCGGTTGTTTCATAGTCGCCATAAACACCTTTAGTCCTATAGATTACGTCCCCCCATCGATTGTAAATGTACATCTGGAAGCTGGCCTCATCAATGCCTAAACCAACGGGGAAGAAATAATCATTGATCCCATCCCCATCAGGGGTGAAGGTATTGGGAGCGAAAAGGGTATAAATCTCTTGTACAGTAACCGTGGAGTAGTTTATAGCTACACAACCATTGCTATCTGTCACAAGGAGCATTACCTGGTATACTCCAGTATCGGTATATGTATGAGTGGGATGTTGATTTGTGTCCGCGGTACTGCCATCTCCGAAAGTCCAATACCAGGACACCGGGTTGCCCATGGTTAGATCTGTAAACTGAATAATTGGTGCAAAAATAGTCGCAACTTCGGGATCGGCCATAAATGCAGCCGTTAATGAGTTATAAACTATTACCACCGCAGTATCTTGATTGTCGCAGTCATTGGAATCAGTTGCGTATATGATGTAATTGGTGGAGTTTGTTGGGTTAACTATGATGAATGAATCTGTGCTGAAAGTGTCAAGTGTAGTTTCGTTTATCCACCAGTAGTTTGCAGCACCAGTAGCATACAGCGTATCTGATTGTCCAGGGCAGATGGAGGTAGCCGGGGGATTGAGTATCAGGTCAGGAGTAATGGTAATGCGCACCGTATCACTGGCAGTAGCGCCGCAAGCATCGGTTATGGTAACTGTATAAGTAGTAGAGCCCATTGGGCTGACCAATACAGGTGACCCTGTACCAGCCCCATTGTCCCACGTAAAGGTGTAAGGCATCGAGCCTCCGGATCCGATTGCCGAGATTGGTGTGGTTTCGTTCATGCAAATAGTCTGAGTTCCGAATGCTGCGACGTCCAGCAGGGGACCCACCATAATGTTGATTGTTGCACCACCACTCTGACACAAATTGTCATCCAATACGGTAACAGTAAAGCTGGTATCCTGAGTAACGGTTATTGTTTGATTGGCGTTGTTGCTCAAGCCATTGTTCCAGCTGAATATATACGGTGGCGTTCCGCCAGTTGCGTATCCAGAGAAGTCAAAGGATGTTCCCGGACAAACGGTCGAATCAGGGTCAACGGTCACCACAACAACAGTAGGTTCAGTAATGGTAACAGGAACAATGACAATACATCCGCCGGCATCAGTAATAGAACAATTATAGGATCCGGCTGCTAAGCTTGTTGCTTGTGCATTGGATTGAGCAGGAGCGGTGTTCCACGCATAGGTGTAAGGAGTGGTACCACCACTGACAGTAACAGTTGCAGTTCCATCATCATCTCCGCTGCAGGTTACGTTGGTGCTGGATAATAGGGAAGCTGTTTGGCTTCCTGAATTGTTGACGATCACCGAATCCACCACCGAGCAATTATTCCCGTCCGTGACTGTGACAGTGTAAACTCCAACGGCAATTCCCGACGCCGTATCATTTGTGCTTCCCGATGGCCACCACGCATAGCTATAGGTGCCCGTTCCCCCTGAGGCAGATACTATGGCCGAACCATCGCTCACGCCACAAGCTGCCGGTAGTGAAGATAGACTTAACACTATCGGTGTCGGTTCAGTTAGGTTAACCGAATCACTCTTAGAACACCCATTAGCATCAGTGACAACCACGCTATAAGAGCCTGCGCCTAAATTTGTAATACTCAGTCCAGTATCACCCGTTGGACTCCATAAATAGGTATAGGCGCCAGTGCCGCCCGCGGCGGAAACTACCACTGACCCATCGGCATTTCCTGCGCACGATATCATACTGCTATTCAAGGCCAATAAAATATCGGGAGGTGAATTGATGAGAACAGATGATGTTGTGATGCATCCCCCCGCATCAGTTACTGTGACTGTATATGTACCAGGGCCCAGTCCAACGGCCGTTGTGTCGGTCCCTCCGTTTGGTGACCACGAATAAGTCATTGGTAACGTTCCTCCGACGACTGTTACCGTAGCGGTTCCATCATCAACTGAGAAGCAAGAAGCATCTGTAGTATTGGATATGCCAGACACAGGCCCCCCGCTGTTTGCTATAATTACGCTATCGCTGATCGTACATCCTGCCGAATCCACAACAAGCAAGGTATAGGTTCCAGCCGCAAGACCGGCAGCTATACTTGATACCCCACCAGTGGGCGACCAGGAATAGGTGTAATTACCCGTACCTCCGCTTACGGTTGCCGTGGCTACACCGTCCGAGATTCCACATGCTGCCGGACTACTTATTAAGGAGAGTCCCAATGCCGGAGGCTCGGTAATCGTAATGGTTCCAATAGAAATACAACCAGAAGTATCGCTTACGGAAACATTAAAAGTGCCAGCCGCTAATGCAACTGCAGTACTGGTTGTTTGCGCCCCAGGGTCGTCCCACAAGTAAGTGTAAGGCGGAGAACCTCCAGAAGCAGATGCGGTTCCGGTACCATTGTTTGCACCATTGCAAGATATATTTGTGGAGCTTGAAGTAATTGTTGGCCCGCCGATACTGTTGATTACAACGGGTAAAGATTCCGTACATCCGCTGGCATCAGTGATTGTCACTGTATAGACTCCAGCCACCAACCCCGTGTCGGTGGAAGTGGTTTGTCCGTTGGACCATAAATAGGTAAAAGGACCTGTTCCACCAGATAACGTTACTGTGGCTGAACCATCTGCCGTTCCACAATTTTCATCGTTTGAGCTCATCGTTGGTCCCATTCCCGTGGGTTCTGTGACAGTGACCGTAGCTGTGTTCGTACAAGAGTTGTTATCTGTCACCGTTACCGTGTAAGTTCCGGCGGTAAGTGCAGTTGCGGTAGATGTTAGCTGTCCATTTGACCAACTATATTGGTACGGGCTTGCTCCACCAGTAGGTGTTGCTGTAGCCGATCCATCTGCTGCGCCATTGCACGATACCGCGGCAAAAGATGTTGTAATCCCAAGAAGTCCGGGTTCCGTAACAACAACGATTGCTGTTTCAATGCAACCTGCGTCATCCGTAACTGTTACCGTATAAGACCCAGCGCAAAGAGTTGTAGCAGTCGCAGTGGTTTGGTTACCCGCGTTTGAATCCCATTGATAAGTGTATGGAGCCGTTCCATTTGCTGGCGTTGCCAATGCTGAACCATCACAAGAACCGTTACATGAGGTACCAGTTGGAGTACTTCCAACTGTCAATGAGCAAGGTGAACAATTGATTACTGTAACATCCAACGTAAATGTGTTGTCGCAACCGCAGAATATATCTACCACGTTCAGGGTTACCGTGTAAGTTCCAACTGTATTATATGTGTGGGTAGGATTCTCTGAAATGTCAAAATTTAGTCCCCCGTCTCCAAAATCCCAAAAGTAAAAGAGCGTTGCGATAAAACACCCTGTCGAAGAGGTGTTATTAAAAGTTACGGGTTGTCCTACGCATACCGGGTTTGGATTGGCTGTAAAACCAGCCGTCGGCGCAGGGTCGGCAATCACAGTAAATGAGGCAACCTGGCTGCAGGTATCGTTAAATACAGTCACGCTGTATGTGGTAGTGCTGGTGGGTGAAACCGTGATGACTTGAGTGGTCGCACCTGTATTCCACAACCAGGAAGCCCCCGCCGATGCGGTGAGGGCAACTGAGCTGCCTGCGCATACGCTATTGTCTCCAAAAATCTGGGCTGCAGTAGGTGAGGCCGTGAAGGTAATTATTGTTGGGTCGTCTATGGATTCTCCGCAATTGTTTATCAAAGTGTTGCCATCTGTTCCAGTGACTATGGTAAGCGTGTATACCACGCTCATCGTCACGGCAGGTGAAATGTCTATTTGGATTTGGGTTGTAGATGTGCCGCAGTTTATCCCTGTCACACCCGTAATGGTGAACGGTCCACCAGGGCCTGTAAGAATAAAATCACTCCCATCATTGGCGATGGAGCTGCACAGGATTGGGTCTAAAATGTCCAGTGTAATATAGGTCGCACCACAGGGTACATTCACTTGTACTGGTGGGGGATCATTTGTACAGTCGAGCACGATAACTTGCAAGTCTCGCATCGTACTTCCAATCACAACCCCATTTCTGTACTCTTCGACCAGCAGTGTGATTACACACACTTGTGTTCCGCTTGGAGTAAAGCACATTTGCCCGGTGGATGCATCGAAACTTAGCAATCCCGATTGTGTGAAGATCGGATAGGAAACACTGTACCCACCGGTATATCCGATCGGAGCACCGCCACCTGTCATCGGATTGATCATTGTATAAACCAGGGAGTCCCCGTCTGGATCAATCGCGCCATGGTCATAGCAGAACGGTTGGCCATCACAAATAAAAGGAACCGGAAGTTCAGTAAACTGAGGAGAATTGTTACACATGCCACTAGAATTATCCAGTGTCGCTTCCACATACATGTCCTCATTGTCTGGTGCCACCAGATTGGTTATCAAAGCATTTCTACAGCATTCGGTGAAGCTGAACACCCAATCGGAACAATTAGCTAGATTGACAGTCCCAGTATAGATACATTCTTCTGAGCCTGGATCTGAGCCACCGTTACATGTACTGTTGGGATTGCCGATGCATAGATTGGTAAGTTCCGTACATGATCCGACTGGACTAAGTGTAAAGCTATTATTACCACATGAGGAAGTTCCATTTATCGTTATGCTGGAAGGAGGTGAAATGCCAGCACAATCCCTATAGAAGGCCATTGTAAACTCGTAGGAGTTTCCTCCAAGACAGGTGTAGTAGAAATCAATTCCCATTGAATGGGAGGCAGAAGCATATTTACTTGTGAAAGTAGCTGCGAAGGTGATCAATGCGACCAACAATATTAAAGGTACTCTCAACATGTGGGAGGTATGATATGCCAACAAGATACATAATTTTGTCTGAGCAGAGTGACGTGACAGACGTAGAGATGTTTGGCACGGCCTGAGTCTTCTGTCTTGATCATCCAGATGTAAACATCCTTTTGCCGTACTTACCAGTACCGTCCTATGTAAACATCTTGTTGTGCAGCATCGTTCCCATTATTGGTTTCTAATCCCAGCCGCATTCATCTCATTACCGTATCAGCGTTACCTGGCCAACAAACTTGTGTTTTGCCTGATTATGGTCCTTAGCTTCAACAATCCATATATATACATCTTGCTGCGCTAAATCCTTGCCATTATTCGCCTTGCCATTCCATGGTTCATCTAAGCTTGTTGATTCAAAGATCAAATCCCCCCAACGGTCGTAGATATACATTACAAAATCCGTCTCCAATCCAATTCCCTTTGGAATGAAAGTTTCGTTGATATCATCTTGATTTGGTGAAAAAGCGTTAGGGACATGGAAAGTAAATTCCGGCTCGATCTCTACAGCAACAGCGTCATTATCTTCACAACCAAACTCATTTATAACCGTTAGCCCAATAATATAAACCCCCGTATCAGTATAAGTGTGCACTGGATTTTGCGTTGAATCTGAATTACCATCTCCAAATGTCCATATCCAGTTGCTTATCACAGCTGGAGATGGTGGACTGGAAGAATCTGTAAACGCGATGACAGGGTTCAAAATGGTGGTTAGTGTTGGAATAGCAGTAGCATTGGCGGTCGGCAGCGGGTTGACCTGCCCAATACCGGTAACTGTGTCAGAACAACCATTGGCATCTGTAACAATCAGTGTTACAACATACGTACCAGCACTGTCATAGGTGACTGTGGGCACTCCTCCGGTTGTGCCATCTCCGTAGTTCCAAACATAGTTCACAATGTTAGAGCTTGCTGAATCAACAACGAACTGTGAGGGCCACTCAAAGCATACGGTGTCTGATAAGAAACTGACATAGGGAATGGGATTTACCGCAACTGCTATGCTATCAGTGATGGAGCCACTGCAACCTTGATAAGTCGGAATGACCGTGATAAGGTCCCCATCACTTAAAGTCCAGTCTACATAAGAGTTAACGGGCCCGTTTTGTACTGATATTCCGTTAGCAAAAAACTCGTAATTGTCAAAACCGGATGAAGTTGGTGTAAAAGTGATTGTGTCACCATCGCATATACTATCCGTTGTGCTTGATAATGTTGTAGCTGGAATTGAATTAACAGTAATGGCGGTCGCGGTTGCTACCGGACCAGGACAGGCAAGGTCTGATGCAACTACCGTAACCACTGCGCCATCAGCCAATGTCGTGGTGCTATAAGTGGTATCTATTCCAGATTGAACTGACACAGCGTCCACAAAGAATTCGTAGTTCATATATCCACCAGGAGAGGCAATAAAACTGATACTATCGCCAAGGCATATGGTACTGTCTACGTCGTCACTCGTCACTGTAATGGATGGACCTGAGATTACCGTGATGGGCCCAACCTGGGCACCTATCGAAACGCACCCCATATCCACAACAACCACTGTGACTGTATCTCCGTCCGTAATTCCAGTAGTTGCATATACATTGGTAGAATCTACCTGCACGACTGTCTTGTTCACGGAAAAGACGAATGAATCCAATCCTGCTGGCAGAGCGGTAAAGGTCAATAGGTCACCAAGGCAAATTGTGTCGTCTGATGCTGTAATGGTAACGGTTGGGATAGGATTCACGATAAAGTCTATGCTGTTGCTTGCAACTCCAAGGCAGCCAATTGTACTGGTCGGTATTACTTCAATTTTGTCTCCATCCACAAAGGCCGATGAGGAGTACGTATTAGATGGTCCAGATTGAACTGACGTTCCATTCAATATAAAATCGTAGTTTGAGTTACCCGCAGGAGTAGCTGTTACAGTCACAAAATCGCCGGCACAAATTGTGGTGTCAGAACTGCTAATGGTGACAACAGGTATTTCAATTATGACTTCAACACCATTGCTCTGAGGTCCCGGGCAAACGAAATCAGATGCATATACTGTGATCGTATCTCCATTGTTCACGGCCGCGGTTGTCAGCACATTAGAAGATGTATTTTGCACCGAAGTTGAGCCGACAAAAAACTCATAGCTTGCATATCCGGAAGGAGTAGCTGTAACTGTAATACTGTCTCCACTACAAATGGTATCAGGCGTCGCCAGAATGGTCACTATTGGCCCCGAAATTACGGTGATTGGAATGCTAACAGCTGTAGGAGAAGCACAACCGAGATCTGTGGCAATTACGGAAACCAGATCTCCATCGGCAAGCGTTGTAGTGGTGAATGAACTTGCAGAGCTATTCTGTGAGGAGACCCCGTTCACTAAGAACTCGTAATTGTCCATACCTGCAGGCGTCGCTACAAAGGTATTTGGATCATTGAGACAAACCGTGTCAAGAGAATTTGTGATCGTCACTGTTGGGATCGGGTTAACTGTAATAGTCATTGAATCCGTAAGCCCAATACATCCAGCAGGGCTAGACGCTGCTGCGTAGATCTCATCACCATCAGAAATCCCAGTGGCGACATATACTTCGCTGGGTCCGGACTGCACCAGGAAGCCGTTGTAGAAAAAGCCATAGATGGGCTGACCTGTCAAATTCACGGTAAAGGTGATCGTGTCACCTGTACAAATCGTCGTGTCTGGATCAGAGCTAAGCAAGGCGATTACCGGTGGCGACTCCACAGTTATTACAATGGTATTACTCGATGGACCTGCACAACCCAATCCGGGAACCAATACCGTAACGCTATCTCCATTATTCAACCCGGTAGTAGAGAAAATATTACTGACACCTACCTGTTGCGAGACACCATTTATCAGGAAGTCATAACTCGCGTAGCTTGCCGGACTTGCCGTGAATGTGACATTGTCACCTCCACAAATAGTATTGTCAAGATCATCGCTCACCAATGTTGCCGTTGGAACAGGTAATACAGTAGGCGTTAGGGTGTCACTTGGGTTTGTATAACATGTACCAGAAAGTGCCACCACGACAATTGAGTCTCCGGGAGATAGTCCTGTTGTCGCATAGGTGTTTGAAACGGAGTTCTGTACTGATGTGTCATTGACAAAGAACTCATAACTGGAATAGGCGCCGCCAGCAGTGAAGATCATAGTATCACCCTGGCAAATTGTGTCCGGTGAGGAAACCAAGGAAATGCTGAATGAACTCGTATCCACGGTAACAGTGGTGGTGTCGAACGCTACGCCGCAACAGGAGTCCCCTGTGGTTACTTTCAAAATTAAAGTGTACACTCCTGGCGCATTGAAAAATACGCTATCGATCGTTTGATAAGAAGAGTCAGCTAAGGTATCGGGTGAAGTGCCACCGCTAAACCACCATTCGTAATAGGTCCCTACTAGAGTAGAGGTGAAGCTTTCAGGGCAACCAAGAATGACCGTCGTGTCCTGGGGACTGATGAACGTCCCGGATATTCCAGTGTTGAAGATGTGAACATACTCAGTGAAGGTGGTTCCTGAGAAAACAATTGTTTTTCTGCCGAGCGACGAGTACGTAACTGAAATAGGTCCGGCCCCGGTCGCAGTTGCTGGAGTGGCACCTGCTCCAAAATTCCATGAACCTGATGTTGAAGAGCTGAATAGAACTTCTGAAAAAGCACAGCCTGGATTCAATACAGACATGACGGGCGGATTTCCCGGTACTACATTGATTCCCATCTGTGTAACTAAGACTCCTCCTGGATGCTCGTAGATTTGCAAGCTCCCTCCTGCAGCTCCACTACCACCCGTGCCGCCAGTACCTCCGTTTCCCCCGGCACCAGCATCACCACTACACCCGAGGTCAGAGTTAAACCACAATATTCCAAGCCCACCGGTTCCACCAGCGCCACCAGTTCCACCAGTTCCTCCCGCTCT
>DTRK01000128.1 GCA_012965955.1 Flavobacteriales bacterium | reverse complement strand
TAAACCATGAAATGTTAATTATTCAGGGGATCAAAACGCAAGAGATGGACCCATTTACTACACCTTACTCAAACCTGATTGGATGTGTCAGTCCGGAGTATTCTTTAAGATCCATTTTCGCAGAGCCCACAAAGAGCTTGGCCTTTATTGAAATGGGAATGTGATTTTTATCGTCAGATATCCAGACGGTAACATCCTCTTCTGCGTTAAAAACGCGACCCTCCTGCACCACTGGATGAAACTTCAGGCATCTGATTTTCCCCATGGAGCTTTTGATGGTCTCCTTTCCCATGTACCTGATTCTAAGCGGGAAAATTTCATCATCCATAAAGGTTGTCAACAACAATTCGTCTCCTGGCTTCGCATTGGCCATATCCAAGTTTCGGGCTGCATAAAATGAAGAAAGCATATCTTGAATACCAGGAGGAACTTTCATGATTTTTCCATCGCTATCAACAATATTCTTCTTGTGATCATAAAGCTGATCCTGATTGATAATAAACCCACCTTCGTTTACCCTTCTAATAAACTTCATCGGAACCATTTCCTCCTCATCCATAAAGGTCTCATATCGATCACGGACTTTGTAAAACCAATTAAAGGACCCAACGGTGCGTCCGGTACCAACCATATGAAGCGTTTTCTTATGGTTGACCATTTTGGATTCCTGCTTCACTTCCAAAACCGCAACACCAGCGTCGAGCCATCCATAATGAATCCTGTATTCCAGTTTTTCTCCTCTCGAAAAGGCACGCTCTTTGGAAAAGGTATTAATTGTGTCAGGCACAGTAGGCACCCCTTCAGCGAAACTGACCACAGCTACCTCATTGAAAAAGAAGGCGAAGAACAGGATAGTATTTACAATCATTCTCTTCATTACAAGGTACGATTAATTCAAATAGCGTACCACTTTTTGTCTACCAGATACAAAATGACTCCAAGCCCACTAATTATTGGTCGATTTTATTAGACATGTCCTTGAAACAAATGGTAGATTTGCAGCAATGAGACATCCAGCTATATTGGCGCGGTTTATAATCTGGAAAGCCAAGAACATTGAACATCGATCGTTCCTGCTTATCCTCTCGGTTATCATTGGAATCATCTCAGGTCTTTTAGCTGTTACTCTTAAAACGACGGTTCACTACATTGAAGTATTTTTTACCAAGAGCAGCACTTCGGAAATTGGAGGGGAGAACTACTATTATTTATTCTATCCCCTGCTCGGGATTTTTATAACCGTTGTATTTATTAGGACATTTATTAAAGAAGATATCAGTCACGGTATCACCAGAATCCTTTACTCGATCTCCAGAAGGCGGTCGATAATGAAGCTTCACAACATCTACTCATCTATCATCGCCTGTACCTTTACTGGCGGATTTGGAGGATCAGTAGGAATGGAGGCTCCTATTGTCTCAACTGGTGCAGCTGTTGGCTCTAACGTGGGGCAGCTATTTAGACTGGACTTCAAAACCACAACTTTACTTGTAGCATGTGGAGCAACCGGAGCAATGGCTGGAATATTCGGAGCGCCCATTGCCGCCTTGATATTTTCTCTGGAGGTCCTCATGTTGGATCTTACTCTTACGTCGATAGTGCCTTTGTTGATGGCTTCAGTAACAGGTTCCTTGGTAGCAAAACTGCTTTTAACTGATAAAGCTCTTTTCCATTTTTCGCTGAAAGACACTTTTGATCCGATGCATCTGCCCTTTTACATCGGATTAGGGGTAATCGCTGGTTTAGTCTCTGTTTATTTTACCAGAATGAACATGGCGATTGAAGCCCGATTTGATCAGCTCATATTCATCTTCCCTCCTCTTTATGGTGAGGGCTATATGGCTATGAAAGCCGTTTTGAGCGGATCAGGGTCTGATCTTTTGAACAATAGTTTATTCCATGATTACAAGGACAACCTTTGGTTACTTCTTGGCTTCCTCACCTTGGTATTGATCTTCAAAGTAATTGCTACATCGATAACTACTGGAACTGGCGGAATCGGAGGAATCTTTGCGCCTACGCTGTTCATGGGGGGAATTACGGGTTATATTTTCGCAAGATTGATTAACTACTTTGAATGGGTGAAATTATCCGAGAGTAATTTTGCTTTAGTCGGAATGGCGGGCCTCATTGCTGGAGTTATACATGCTCCACTTACAGCTATTTTCCTCATTGCAGAGATTACAGATGGGTATGAGCTATTTGCCCCGCTAATGGTGACTTCTTCCATATCGTATCTTACTATTATGTTCTATGAACCCCATTCGATCTACACCAAGCGATTGGCGAAGCGGGGAGAGCTGCTCACTCATCACAAAGACAAAGCAGTGCTATCTCACATGAGTGTTGCCGAACTGATCACCAGGGATGCTACTACTATTAGCCATGAAGCCACTCTTGGCGACCTGGTGCAAGTGATTGCAAACTCGAAGAGAAATATCATACCGGTCCTCGGTGACAATAATACATTGTTGGGCATTGTACCCCTTGATAATATTAGACAGATTATGTTTAACCAGGATATGTACGAAACCACCATGGTCAGCAGCTTAATGGTTCTTCCTCCGAACTACGTTTCGTCAGATGAACCAATGCAGGACGTCTTGAAGAAATTTGAAGATTCTGAAGAATGGAGCCTGCCCGTAATCGATGAAGGCGAGTATAAAGGATTCTTACTCAAAACCACGATATTTTCAGCTTACCGTAAAAAGTTAATTGAGTTCTCAGATGATTAAATTCCTGGTATGGAGCTCAGTCCACGGGAACCAAAATCATATTGATGGGGATGGTCAGAGGAACACTGTAGGATTGACCCAGGTCTAGCATGTCTTCGTCATCCTCTTCGTAGTACCAATTTACAGTCACCTTTTTCCCTTCTTTGAATATCCTCTCCAAGCGCTCGAGAATATCCATTAGATACCGGGTTGAGGAGCTATTGCAATATTCAAGCTTAACATTGAATATTGTTTCCTCCTGCGGCGATTGACTATACTCATCAATCCAGGCCAAAACCGGATCATAGAACTCAGATGTTCTTTCAGGAATAGACTTGCCCGCCAACTCAAGCACGCCGGAGTTGGCGTTAAGCGAAAGTGATGGCAATTTAAAACTTCCTTCCTGTTCTAGATTCTTCATTGCAGTACTAAATAGATAAGCAGTCTATTGATTTGTAAAGTTAATGTTTCTCCGTAATAACACAAGTAGCATAGAAAGGTGTTAAAGAACAATATTTACTATCCTTCTTTCCACCACTATCACCTTCTTTGGGTCCTTGCCTTCCAACCACTTTATACTTTGTTCATTTGCCAGGACTTCTTTCTCAATTTCGTCCTTTGACAAGTCGAGAGGCAGGCTTAATTTGAAGCGGGTCTTCCCATTAAATGAAATAGGGTACTCGTACGTGTCACTGGTCAAATACTGCTCGTCAAATTCCGGATAGGAGGTGTATGAAATGCTTGAATCATTACCCAACTTGGACCAGAGCTCTTCCGCTATGTGGGGTGCAAACGGAGATAAAACAACAACAAGGTCAGAGAGAATCGCTCTCTTATTACATTTTAAGCTGCTAAGATCATTCACACATATCATTAGGGCACTCACGGAAGTATTGAATGACAGATTCTCAATATCATCTTGCACTTTCTTGATCACCTTATTTAGGGCTCTTAATTCCGCTTCATTCGCCACATCTTCCGATATCGTAAATGTATTTCCCTCATTGTGATAAAGTCGCCAAAATTTGCGTAAAAACTTATAGACTCCTTCAATTCCCTTTGTGTCCCATGGTTTGGGCTGATCTAGCGGCCCCAGAAACATCTCGTACATGCGCAAGGTATCCGCACCGTACTGAGTTATAAGATCATCTGGGTTAATGACATTTCCCTTCGACTTACTCATCTTCTCTCCACCTTCTCCCAGGATCATTCCCTGATTAACCAGCTTTTTAGCGGGTTCTTCAAATGGAATGTATCCAAGGTCATACAAGAATTTGGTCCAGAATCGTACGTAGAGGAGATGGCCAGTGGCATGTTCAGCTCCACCCAGGTATAAGTCGATATTCTGCCAATACTGCAATGCCTTTTCAGAAACAAATTCATCTTCATTAAGAACATCCATGTATCTCAAATAATACCAACTTGATCCAGCCCAACCTGGCATTGTGTTCGTTTCCAGTGCATATCCGTCCTTTGTCGTCCAATTTTTTGCCCTGGCTAAAGGTGGTTCTCCTTTCTCAGTTGGCAAGTACTTATCCACATCAGGCAATTTAAGAGGCAGCTCGCTTTCATCCAACATATAAGGAGTTCCCTCTTTGTAATAAACAGGGAACGGCTCACCCCAATACCTTTGCCGGCTAAATACTGCGTCTCTGAACTTATAGTTGATTTTCGCTGTTCCCACTCCATCTTCTTCAACGTGCTTTATGATTGTTGAAATTGCTTCGGAGATCTTCATTCCATTGAGAAAGTCAGAGTTAATCATAACGCCGTCTTTATTCTCATTAGCTCCTTCTGAGATATCCGTATCTGAAACAATGGAAACAATTGGAAGCTCGAAATGCCTGGCAAAGTTCCAATCGCGCTGGTCTCCTGATGGCACAGCCATTATTGCTCCTGTTCCATAACCGATCAATACATAATCAGATATCCAAATTGGGATATTATCACCTGAGAATGGATGAAGCGCGTATGCCCCAGTAAAAACACCTGACACGGATTTAACATCCATCATTCGATCACGTTCTGATCTTTTCATTGCCAATTTAACATATTCATCAACTTCCGCCTTACGGGAATTTGTAGTTATCACTGCAACCATTTCATGCTCAGGTGCAAGCACCATAAACGTTGCACCAAAAATTGTATCAGGACGGGTTGTAAATACTTCAAGGGTCTCATCAAATCCATCTATAGTAAAGTTGACCGTGGCTCCTTCCGAGCGCCCAATCCAGTTTCGCTGCATTTCCTTCAGTGCTGTGGTCCAATCAATCTCATCCAAACCGGATAATAATCGATCTGCATAAGCGGTAACACGCAGAGACCATTGCTTCATCAACTTTCGCTCAACAGGATAGTCTCCTCTTTCAGATACTCCATCTTTTACCTCTTCATTGGCCAGTACTGTACCGAGCTCGGGGCACCAGTTCACGCTCGTCTCCGACAAATAGGCCAGGCGATAGTTAAGCAGCATATTGCGCTGCTCTGTTTCTGACCAGCCATTCCATTCCTCCGCTGAGAAAACCTCGTGGTCGCTAGCTGCTGCATCGACATTGCCGCTTCCACTGTCTTGGAATTTCTCAATTAATGTATCTACAGACTCGGCTTTGTCTTCTTCTCTATTGTACCATGAGTCGAATAGCTTGATGAAAATCCATTGGGTCCACTTGTAGAACTCTGGATCGCTCGTCCTAACCTCTCTATCCCAGTCAAAAGAGAAACCTATAAGGTCAAGCTGCCTACGATACGTATCAATATTCTTTGAAGTGGTAATGGCCGGGTGTTGACCGGTCTGAATAGCATATTGCTCGGCAGGCAAGCCGAAGGAATCATATCCCATTGGATGCAGCACATTAAATCCTCTCAAACGTTTGTATCTCGTAATAATATCAGAAGCGATATAGCCTAAAGGATGGCCCACATGCAAACCCTGGCCTGATGGGTAAGGAAACATATCCAGGATGTAGTATTTTGGCCTGGTGATATCATCAAACGTTTTGAACGTTTGATTGGATCTCCAATAGTCCCTCCACCTCTTTTCTATTTCAATAAAGTTGTAATCCATTCGTTGTGCCATTATCGCGATACGAAGCCACCCTTTTGATTCTGCGAAATTAAAAAATCCACGAAGACGAATTTCAAATTTTCTTACTTTTGATCGGCATTATCCAATCTTATTCCCATGTCAACCAAAGAAAAGATCGTTAAACGAAGGCTTTACGCTTCATCTGTTTCAACGATTATTAGTATCTCCCTTGTGTTATTTATGCTTGGCCTGGTTGGGCTAATTGTGTTGACATCTGAGAAACTTTCGGTAATGGTCAAAGAGAACATAGGTTTCTCTATCTACCTCACAGAACAGGCGAAAGAAGTGGATATTATTCAATTAAAAAAGCACCTTGAAGCCACCGCCTATGTGAAATCTGCCAGGTACATCACCAAAGAAGAGGCAGTTGAATTGCTACAGGAAGACTTAGATCCGGATGAAGACTTCCTTGACATCCTGGAAGGGTACAACCCACTGCCAGCATCAATTGACATCATTCTGAATGCAGAATTTGCCAACCCTGATAGCATTACATGGATAGAAGATGATGTGGCTCAGAATGATCTGGTGAGGGAATTTAAATACGACCCAAACTTTTTGAATTTGATCAATACTAACGTAAAGCAGATCAGCATGTTCATTCTGGTGTTTGGGGCTCTGCTGTTTCTAATTGCCATGGCGTTGATCAACAATACGATCCGCCTCGTAATTTATTCCCAGCGATTTACCATTAGGACCATGCAGCTGGTAGGAGCTACGCGGGGATTTATTCGCAGGCCATTTATCATGAAAGGTATTGCTCACGGTATCTTCGCCGGTGTTATCGCGATCGCATTCCTGGTAGGTTCCCTCTATCTTACCCAGCGAGAAATCCCGGAGTTGATTGTAATTCAAGATATAGAGCTAATCGGAACTATCTTCGGTGGAGTAATGGTATCTGGTATACTAATATCATGGGTTTCGACGTTATTTGCAGTTAGGAAATATTTGAAACTCAAAACAGACGAACTCTATTTTTAGTACTTTTGCATCATGGGCAACGAAGTAAAAAAAGAAGAACCTTCAGGTTTCGTATTTGAAAAACAAGGATATATACTTGTTTTGGTAGGTATCATAATGATTATTTTGGGCTTTGCCCTTATGTCAGGTGGTGGATCGGATGATCCCAACTACTTCAACGCCGATGAAATATTTAGTTTTAGACGGATAACCTTGGCGCCGACGATTGTAATGGCAGGATTTGCATTGGAGATATATGCCATCATGAGGAAGCCCAAAAATTAAGCTCCTCATCCTTCAAATTTATGTCTGCATTACAAGCCTTAATACTCGGAATAATTCAAGGACTTACAGAGTTTTTGCCAGTTTCAAGCAGTGGACACCTTGAATTGGCCAAAGTACTATTTGACTACCAAGGGCTTCCCGAAGATTCTTTATTGATAACAGTGGTACTTCACGCTGCCACGGCCCTCAGCACTATTGTAGTTTTCAGAAAAGACATCGGTCAATTAATAAAGGGGTTATTCCAATTCAAGAACAACGAAGAGCTCCACTATTCTTTAAAAATTATTGTGTCCATGATCCCAGCAGCAATTGTTGGGTTGATGTTCAACGATCTGATTAAAACGTTTTACTCGGGCAAGGTGCAATTGGTGGGAGTGATGTTATTGATAACGGCTATTCTCCTGTTTTTTGCTGACAAAGCAAAGAACACCACAAAAAAAGTCACCTACTTTCACAGTATTATTATCGGACTTGTGCAAGCCGTTGCCATTCTTCCAGGCATTTCCAGATCTGGGGCAACAATATGCACATCAGTGTTGATCGGTGTAAATAGAGAAAAAGCTGCAAGATTCTCATTCCTCATGGTGGTTCCCTTAATTCTAGGCAAGATGGCTAAAGACATCATGGACGGTGCCCTGACCTCGAGTAGCGTTGAAGCAATTCCATTGACTATTGGATTCGTTGCAGCTTTCTTCACCGGATTGGTTGCGTGCACATTTATGATCAGCCTGGTCAAGAAAAGTAATTTAATTTACTTCGCCTTCTATTGCGCCGCAGTAGGAGTGCTGGCGATTGTATAGTCAGGTAATAATCTCTATGAAACCAATTGACGTTCACCTGAGCGAGGTAAAAGATGTTAAAGAGGGTGCGCTGGTGCTGATTGACAAACCGCTTAACTGGACCTCATTCGATGTGGTCAACAAAATCAGGTATTTTCTAAATAAGGTTCTGCATACTGGCCGAATCAAGGTTGGCCATGCAGGAACCCTGGACCCTTTGGCCACGGGCTTGCTTATTGTGTGTATCGGAAAATTCACGAAGCGCATCAATGAAATTCAAAGACAGGAAAAAGAATACAAGGGAACCCTGGTACTTGGGGCAACAACTCCATCATATGACCTTGAAACAGAAATTGATCAAACTTTTGCTACAGGTGAAATATCTGACACACAAATTTATGAGGCCGCTAAATTATTTGAGGGGGAAATTGAGCAAGTTCCTCCTTCCTTCTCTGCCTTAAAAGTGAATGGTATTCGATCCTATAAAAAAGCGAGGGAAAACGTGGCCATTGAACTCCAGCCGCGCCCAGTTACAATCGACTCGTTTAAAATCTCTAACATTCAAATGCCGCAGGTGGAGTTTATGGTGTCATGTTCTACCGGCACATATATTCGCTCGTTGGTCCATGATTTTGGCAAGGCATTACACAATGGTGCACATTTAACTGCGTTATCAAGAACGAGGATAGGCCAATTCCACCTTGACAATGCCTGGAAGCTGGAGGATGTGATTCACTGAGAAATTAATCAGAAGAATGTTGAAAATTAGCCTATAAATTGATACTTTCGCGACCCTAGTACTTTTAAGAAGATAAAGTTCATATATCTTTAGACAATGAAGCTATCTCAATTTAAATTCAATCTCCCTAACACGCTACTCGCGGAACGGCCAACTGAAGAACGTGATGGCTCGCGATTGATGGTCGTAAATCGTGCAGACGGATCAATTGAGCACAGGACATTTAAAGACATTCTTGAGTACTTCGAAGACAAGGACCAGATAGTCGTAAACAACACCAAGGTATTCCCCGCACGCATTTATGGAAATAAGGAGAAGACTGGAGCCAAGATTGAGGTGTTTTTACTAAGGGAGCTAAGTAGAGAACAATTACTTTGGGATGTATTGGTTGACCCGGCAAGGAAAATTAGAATAGGCAATAAACTCTACTTCGGAAATGATGAAACGCTTGTTGCGGAGGTAATTGACAATACAACATCCAGAGGCCGCACTCTGAGGTTCTTATACGATGGCACTTATGAAGAATTTAAAGAGGTTATCGAGGAATTAGGTGAAACTCCGCTTCCTAAGTACATTAAAAGAGCCGCTGACGCAGAAGACAAGGAGAGGTATCAAACCATCTATGCTAAACATGAAGGAGCGGTAGCTGCTCCAACAGCTGGTCTGCACTTCAGCAAAGGGCTATTGAAGAAAATGGAATTAAAAGGTGTCGGTATCAATGAAGTCACTTTGCACGTCGGTTTGGGAACATTCAGGTCAATTGAGGTGGAAGATCTCACCAAACACAAAATGGACTCTGAAGAGATTTATATTCCACTAGAAACGGTAACTGCCATTAATCATGCTAAAGAGACTAAAAGGAAAGTCTGTTCAATTGGCACAACGACCATGAGAGCAATTGAAACTTCAGTGTCTACTATGGGGATGCTAAAGCCATATGAAGGCTGGACGAACAAGTTTATCTTCCCGCCTTATGAATTCAGAATTGCCAATTGCATGGTTAGCAATTTCCATTTGCCTCAGTCGTCCCTATTTATGATGGTCTGTGCTTTTGGAGGATATGATTTGATGTTCCGGGCGTATAAAACGGCCATTAAAGAAAAATACAGGTTCTTCAGTTACGGTGATGCCATGTTGATCTTGTGACTTATCTAACTCCTAGATACGTTATTATTGCTGCAGGAGGAAGCGGTTCCCGTTTCAACAGTAGTCTTCCCAAACAATTTGTAGAACTTGAAAGCATTCCCATGCTGATGCGGACAATGGAAGCCTTCTACCAGGCAATCCCGAACATAAACGTGATATTGGTATTGCCCACTGAGCACCTTCACCTCTGGGACGAATTGGGAAAGAAATATAAGTTTGAAATACCGCATCAGGTAGTTAGTGGTGGTGAAACGCGTTTCAACTCAGTAAAAAACGGCCTGAACGCTATTGGCGATGAAGAGGGGTTTGTCGCTATACATGACGGCGTGCGTCCATTGATTAGCAAGGAACTCATTAGCAATGCCTTCAATGCAGCTGAAACAAATGGCAACGCCATTCCCGTCATCAATGTAAATGACTCCTTACGAAAAGTAGATGGCGACCTAAGTGTGCCTGTCAACAGGGATGACTTCCGGGTTGTGCAGACGCCACAGTGTTTCGCTCTGTCAGTAATCAAGAAATCCTTTAAGCAATCGTATTCACCGGAGTTTACGGACGAAGCTTCGGTTGTTGAATCAACTGGTGAAGTAATTCATTTGATCCAGGGTGAGTCAATTAATATCAAGATCACTACCCCTGCAGACTTACTGATCGCAGAATCATTTTATAAGGGTTCATTACGATAACACACGCACTTTACTCCGCTGACCAATCGCGATGTTCTCAAGGTCAACATTGTAGATAAGATTTATACCGGGTCGTTTCCCTTTCTCAAAACTGCCCAACTCACTGTCAACTCCCAGGAATTTCGCTCCATTATTAGTTGCCCAGGAGATCAGTGTTGCAAGCTCAATACTTGGATCACTCGCTGAGATTGTCTTCATCTCATCCAGGATAGATAAGGTCCAATTGGAGGCCAGGCTATCCGTTCCAAGCACCATCAGTTGATCAGCTGCACCAAGGAGTTTTATATCAGGCAGCCTGTTCTCAATATATAAATTCGCATTAGGGCAGAGGCAATAGCTGACCTGAGAATTGTACTCAGCAACCTTAGATAAATCGTCGGTTGTGGTGTAGGTATTGTGCACCAATAAGAGTGGCACATTGCCTCCTACTGACTTTAATACAGCCTCTAATGAATTCGTTTGAGTAGGGGCAAAAAAACTGAGGTCATTCCCTAAACCGGTATATAAGTCCCTGAGAGGCCCTGTGCCATCCATGAATAATTTGTTCTCATGCGGTGATTCTTGATTGTGAATGCATAGCGGACCACCTGTGGATCTACCCTTCTCACCTAACATCGCTAACAAATCTGCCGAAGCGGTATAAGGCGCGTGAGGTACAAGGGAGCTCGGCATCCCCATCTCCGTGGATTGATCTAGTAATTTGATCCCGTCCCTAAATACAGATTTTGCCTTTGCAGGATCAAGTGCCAAGACCTCTATGTAGTTGTGATAATGCATTTCAGACTCTGACTTCAGTCCAAATGAATCCTCCGTATTGCAAATATCACCAACAGCTACAATGCCATTGGCCCTCATCTCCTGCTCAGCTACGCGCATGGAGCTCTGTATGACCTCTGCACTGGCCTTTCTCATTTCTATTATTGGACTGATAAAATCCACTAACCCTTTCTTTTCACCCAGCATCCCTCTAAGGTGTGATAATTCAAGGTGACAATGTGAATTCACAAAGCCCGGACACAAGAATCCCTCAACCTCCAAAACGTCCTCCAATCCATCACTATTTTCGAGTACATCCAATACCATCCCATGGTCATCCGTTATTAATACACCCTTTGGGATTGGAGGGGATTTGGCCGAAAAAACGAAATTTGCTAAATATTTTTTCACCTGATGTAAATGAACCGTATTATTCGAAAATAATCATTATATTTACATAATTGGCATCCTATTTGGCAAGCGACAAAGCATGTTACAACAAAGACTACAACAGAAGCTACAACAGAAGTTATCACCACAGCAAATTCAGCTGATGAAATTGCTGCAGATTCCTACCATCGCGCTTGAGCAAAGAATCAAGGAGGAGATGGAGTCGAATCCTGCATTAGAAGAAGGTGATGAGGCCGGTGAGACCGAAGATGATCTCTTAGACGAGCATGAAGAGGAAAAGCAAGAGAATGAAGATGAGTTCGACCTGGACGATTACTTGCAAGATGACGATATTCCGTCTTATCGATTAAACGCCAACAATGCAGGTAAGGATATCGATGACAAGACCATTCCAATTTCCGTGGCCAAGACTTTCCACGAAATGCTGATGACTCAACTTGGTTTGCAAATGCTTGACGAGGAAGAGTACCAAATCGCAAGTCATCTAATTGGCAGTCTTGATGATGACGGATACTTAAGGAGAGAGTTACCCGCAATTGTCGACGATTTAGCATTCACGCAAAACGTAATTGCTACAGAAGCTCAGCTTCAGGAACAATTGAAAGTGGTGCAAAACTTTGAACCGCCAGGAATTGGGGCCAGAGACCTAAGAGAGTGCCTGATCCTCCAAATGGACAGAAAAGAGCTAACTGAAGAGGCAGAGTTGATTGCACGGCAAATTTTGCAAGACCACTTTGACGAATTCAGAAAGAAACACTATGACAAGATC
>DTRK01000127.1 GCA_012965955.1 Flavobacteriales bacterium | reverse complement strand
CCATTGCCTGATCTAAGCAAGATTGAGGTTGTTCAAGATGATGCGTCCGGTATATATACGGACGGCACACTATTTCACGGTACAGACTTTCAAGGTGTAAAGAAAATTCTTCAATTAGACGATGCCGGGGTCCTATTGCTTTGCGAGCATGAAGGAGTTTCTGATCAGCGACAGGGACAATTCCCGGTCAAGGACCTGAATGTATTCCTTACGGATGTCATGTATCAAAGCCTCCTTATCTGGATCAGGAAATTCTATGACAGTGCCAGTCTCCCATTGAGCACTGATAAGGTTGAGATCTACCGTGTGTTCCCATTTGGTAAGCCATTTTATGTACAGCTGCAGGTGTTGAAATCTGATGAATTCGGAATGCAAGCAGATATCACAGCTTTCGATTCTGAAACAGGAGAGGTGTATATGAAAAGCAGTGAGGCGAGAGTGACTTTGAGTCGTGATCTCGCTTGGGATTAAATCAGCTACTAATTCGAATCATTACGAACGTACGAATAAGGACCTCTCAGTTAGTCCGAATAGGGAGCTTTATTCATAATGCGCAAGAAGGTAAAGGTTGAGGCAAATGCTGTTGATTCCAGATCATGAACTTGAGTACAAGTCCCTTTAATTGCAACATTCCTCGGATTCGTGATTCGTATATTTGTACCTTTTGTAATTGGTAGATCGTAGATGAAGGAGCAGATAGCAGTAATCGGTATGGGCGGGTTGTTTCCCGGCTCCAAAACATTGGATGAGTTTTGGGACAACCTGGTTGCGAACAAGAGCCTCGTTACCCAATCTACCACAGACGACTTCGGCGCTTCCCCTGATATATTCTATGATCCTGAAAAAGGGAAACTGGATAAATGTTATTCGCTCCGGGGTGGATATGTTCGTGATTTCTATTTTGATCCCAAAGGGTATGGGCTGGACGCTGACCTGCTCGCTAAACAACCAGATCAGTTCCAGTGGTCTCTGTATGTAGCTCGTCAAGCGCTCGAGGACAGCGGTTATTGGGGAAAGGAATATGGTGATCAATGCGGTGTGATCATCGGTAATCTCTCATTTCCTTCTAAACATTCACGACACGTTCTATCTGGCATATATGCTGAACTAACAGCTGAAGTATCTGGGAAGCTGACGGGGCAGGAGATTAAAGTTTCCAGTGGTAACTCTAAGGTCAATGCAAAGCTCGGTGATACATTACTGAGCAATGCTCCGGCAGCGTTGATTGCCCAGGCGCTTGGGTTAAAGAAGACGCACTTTGGATTGGATGCTGCTTGCGCTTCCAGTCTTTACGCTGTCAAGTTAGCTTGTGATGAACTTCGCAATGGCCGGGCTGATATGATGCTTGCCGGCGCCGTTAGTGGTGCCGACCCCTTGTTTATACACATGGGCTTCTCCTATTTCCATGCGTACGCGAGAGAAGATGAGCCTTCACAACCGATGCATGGTAAATCTGGTGGACTGACATCAGCAGAGGGTGCCGGAATGGTGGTGCTCAAGCGATTATCAGATGCTCAGAGAGACAATGACAATATATTGGCCGTAATAGATGGAGTAGGGCTTTCAAATGATGGTCATGGTAAGTTCTTACTCAGCCCTAATCCAAAAGGACAGAAGCTGGCCTTTGAAAGAGCGTATATAGGCACGGATGTTAAACCTGGAGAAATAGACTACCTGGAATGCCATGCTACAGGAACCCCTCTTGGCGATAATACTGAATTTGATAGTATTGATGACTTCTTTGTGAACGGTGGAACTGCCCCCAAAATTGGTGGCGTGAAATCGAATATGGGACATTTACTCACGGCAGCGGGTATGGCAGGAATGATAAAAGTGATTCTTGGAATGCAAAAAGATTTGCTGCCAGCCACTATCAAGGTGGAAGAACCTTTAAAGTCTTCAAAAGGGAATATAGGCACCGACCAGATTGTAATGGAGAACATTGCTTGGCCAAAGAAGGGTGCAATGCCGAGGGCTGGAGTAAATACATTTGGATTTGGGGGCACCAATGCGCATATGATTGTCTCAGCCTATGATCCAAGCTCTGCGGCAAAAGAATCTCCAAAGGAATCAATCACCCAAGCTCTGGATGTTATAGGTATGGACCTCCATTTTGGAGGGGTCACGGATCTGGACCAATTCTATATCTCATTATTCAACGGCACTCAGCATTTCACTCCCTTGCCTGAGAATCGCTGGAAGGGTATGGAGAAGCTGCAAAAGGTGAGGGATGCCTACAATGTGCCGGATAGAGATGATTTGCAGGGTGCATGGCTGGAGGAGTTTGAACTCGACCTAATGCGGTTCAAGATACAACCTAAGGAAGCTGAACGCCTCACCTTGCAGCAGACCTTAATGCTCAAAGTAGCATCTGCTGCAATGAGTGATGCCGGGCTTGATTCAATTAAAGGGACGGCTAGCAATATAGCGGTCATAACAGCGATGGAGTCCGAATTGGAGATCCACCACCGCATGGGGCGCTGGGACATGTCATGGCAGGTCAATGAAGCGCTGCAACAAGCGGGAATAGCACTTGATGAAACTCAGGAATCAAAACTATCAGATCTGGTGAAAGGAGCTATCTTCCACGGTTTTGAAGATCACTCGCCAAGTGAGCACCTGGGATTTATTGGCAATATTATTTCCAGCCGTATTTCAGCACTCATGGACTTTACGGGCCCATCGTTTACGGTGAGCTCCAACGAAAACGCAGTATATAAAGCGTTGGAGATCGCGAGAAATATGCTTGCAACCAGGGAAGTAGATGCCGTTGTTCTGGGTGCAATTGACCTTACAGGCAGCATGGAAAGTGTTATCAGCCGCCAGTCTGACAGTCCGATGAATACGGGTGTTAAGTCTATGGGATGGAACGTCTCCACCAACGGTTGGAACATTGGTGAAGGTGCCGGGGCAATTGTATTGAAACGCACAGAGGACACTAGTGATGATCGGGTGTATGCAACGATTGAAGACATCGCTATTGTCCAATCGTCAATTGCCAGCAAGGAAGGAGAGATCGATGCTTCCAGTGTCGAAACCTCAGCTGCGACAGTCCTCAATAATTTAAAACTGGAATCAACGGATATTGGATTATTGGAAGTTTCTGCAAGTGGAGTGAAAGGGGAGGATGATGCGGAAATAGCTGGCCTGACCCAAGCGTACAAGATTAAGGGCGATGAATTAACCTGTGCGTTGGGTACCTATAAAGCGCATATTGGCCATACGTTCTCTGCGTCTGGCATTTCCGCCATTATCAAGACATCACTGTCACTTTATTATCGTTTCCTTCCAGGTGTTCCTCAGTGGGAGGCTCCCAAGCACCAGGAGACATTTTCTAACACTCCGTTTTATGTGCCCAGCGAATCGAGGCCATGGATTACAGAAAGAGGACAAAAGACAAGGCGCGCCGCTATCAGCGGATTGGCATGTGATGGCACGGCTGCTCACTTAGTATTGTCTGAGGCAGGACACCCTACCAAGGAAGAACCTGGTCCATTCATTGAAAAAGGTGGGGAGCGATTATTCCCACTTAAGGCTGCATCATATACTCAAATGATTGAAGCATTGGATTTGCTTAACGAAAGTGCATCCCTACTTGGCTTAGCTGCTGCTTCTGATCGGACTTGCGAAGATTTTGTAGCCAATTCAGACAAGAGTCAAAAAGTGGTTGTACTGATAGCAAAATCCGTAGAGGCACTCCTTAAAGAAATACAGTTTTTTCAAGAGGGAATTGAGAAGGCCTGGGAAGGTGACACCAGATTGCTTACTCCCCGGGGCTCTTGTTTTGTGGCCAAACCATTGGGTGGGGAGGGTAAGATTGCACTGATGTACCCTGGTTCTGGCTCAGCATATCAGGGCATGGGAACCGGTATATTCCAGGCCTTTCCTGAACTTCACGACTTCCTAAGCTCCAGGGTGAATGACGTATCTAATGCATTCTTCTCTAAAGAGCTTTACCAAAGGAGTTTGGTTAAACTAGATTCGGAAAGCAAGCTGACTGCGGAGCTAGGACTGCAAACCAACGCACTGCCTATGATGGCATCAGGCTGTACCTATGCAGCCGCCTATACCCGTATCCTTCAGGAATACCTCAAGGTCAAAGGTGATTCTGTTATGGGGTGCAGCATGGGGGAGACGTCTGCCATGTGGTACAGCCAGGGTGTTTGGGATGCGCATTTGGCCGATGAAAAATTTCTAGAGGCTCCATTGTTTAAGGAGTGGGTAGGTGGAGACATGAAGCTACTGGCGAAGCATTGGAATATGTCGGAAAAGGAAGCACGCAACAATTGGTTGTCCAGCCTGATACGACTCCCTCAGGGCATGATAGGTTATAAAACCCTGGCCGAATGGTATGAGGGTGAATTATCAGATGAAAAACGGGTATTCCTGACTTTCGTACATACAGACACAGAAATTATAATTTCAGGACACCAGGATGATCTCAATGGCATACTGGACAGGTATGGAATCCGGGCAGTATCAATGAAGATCAACAACGTTGTGCACCACGATTTCTGCAATGAAGTAATGGATCAACTACTGGTAATGCACGATCTTCCTGTGACTGAAGATAGGGCCAAGACCTATTATTCAGGATTAACTGGAAAGCCTCTGGATCTGGATCAAAAGGAACTTTCCCAAAACGCAGCGGACGTATGTTGCAATAAGATCGATTGGCCATTTCTCCTGAACTCCGTGTACGGGGACGATCACAAGATCTTTATTGAGCTCGGTCCAAATGCCACCTGTACCCGATGGACAGATGAGATACTAGCGGGTAAGGAGTATGTTGCTATTCCCTCTGATCGCAAGGGGAGAACCGCCTTGAGAAGTTTGACAGGAATGGTCTCAGCCTTATTGGCACATGGTGTTGATGTAGACCTCTCCTACTTTTATACCAAGGCGCAGGACAAGAAGAAACTCTCGAAAGTCTTGATGAAGACACTCCAAACCGGAGGCCCGCGTTATGAGGAAACAGTGTTGACCACTGAGAACATCTCCGTATTTCAAAGAGCGATATTATCTGAGCCGGTACCTACCTCCGCTGTTTCTGTAACTGCAGAATTGGAACTGGAGCCTGTTGCTGTGGAGGTTGGGCCGGTCGGACAGAGTACCGTGTCACCTCCGGCAGGCGGTGGATTGAGTGATGGTAATGGAAGCAATGGATCAAGTGGAACCCGAATGGGGGAGAATGGATTAACATTGCAGGATTACCATTCTCCAACACACCTACAAGGCAAGAATGTCATTTGGAACGAGAAAGATCTGTTGACTTTCGCAGAAGGTAAAATTGCAGATGTATTTGGAGAGGAGTATGCCGTTATTGATACCTACCGAAGAAGGGTGATGCTGCCAATGCCTCCATATTTATTGGTGAGCAGGGTTACTGAATTGGACGCTGAGTTACATAATTTCAGGCCATCTAAGATTACAACGGAATATGACATACCCTACGGGGCATTTTATTCAACGGACGGTCAGGTACCGTGGGCGGTAGGGGTAGAGTCCGGACAGTGTGACCTCTTATTGATCAGCTATCTGGGCATTGATTTCGAGGCGCGGGGTGACTATGTTTATCGCTTATTGGATTGTACGCTCACCTTCCTTGATGACCTGCCTTTCGAAGGCCAGACACTGCGCTACAATATCAGCATCAATAGCTATGTGCGCAATGACAGGAGCTTACTCTTCTTCTTTAGCTATGAGTGTTTTGTAGAAGACAGAATGGTATTGAAGATGGACGGAGGCTGTGCCGGCTTCTTTACGGATGAAGAATTGTCTAAGGGGCAAGGTGTCGTCTATAAGAACGCTGAGCTTGAAGAACGAAAGGCAAGGGAGAAAAAATTCTTCCACCCTTTTTTAACGTGCAAAAAGACAACTTTTGATAAAGATAATCTTCTGGCCCTTGTAAATGGGGATTTAGTGACCTGCTTTGGTCCGGATTATAATCAGGGAGGGCGAAATACATCACTGCGTATGCCACCAGAGGGCATTCTGATGCTGGACAGGATCACTGAGGTGGACATCAAAGGAGGCAATTCTGGCATTGGATACATCGAAGCTGAACTGGATATGCAGCCAGGGAATTGGTATTTCCCCTGTCACTTTAGGGATGATGAGGTCCTGGCAGGGTCTCTACAGGCTGAAGGCGGTGGACAGCTGCTCCGATTCTTTATGCTGCTGCTGGGAATGCAAAAGGTGATGAAAGATGCGCGCTTCCAGCCTGTCCTTGATATACCGCAGAAAGTAAGGTGTAGAAAAGAGATTCCACCTAACTCTAAAAAGCTAATTTACCGGATGGATGTAAAGGAAATTGGCCTTACGCCAGAGCCTTATGTGATTGCAGATTTGGAGATCATCTACGACGACCTCATTGCCGTGCATTTTGAAAATTTAGGGTTGCGTCTGCAGGAAAAAGACAATCCACAGTACTTGAAACCAAAGGAGAACCTAGTCGATGGAATCTATGTGAAGCCTGTTGACAAGCCGGTGCTGCTCAACGAAAGAGATATAACGAAGTTTGCACTGGGGCCTGTGCATGAAAGCTTCGGGGATGAGTACAAAGTATTTGAGGGAAGGGAGCTGTCACGACAGCCAAATACAGATCTTCAGTTTATATCGCGGGTTCTGGAAGTAAGGGGGGAGAGGCACCATTTCGTAGATAAACCGACAATCATTGCTGAGTACGATGTGCCAGCCGATGCATGGTATTATGAGGACAATGCAAGTCCCGTAATGCCCTATTCTGTCCTTATGGAAGTGGCATTGCAGCCATGCGGCTTTCTTGGAGCATATCTGGGAAGCACGCTATCCGTTCCTGATAAAGATATCTTCTTTAGAAATCTCGATGGTGACGGGGAGCTGTTCTTCGATGTTGACCTTCGAGGCAAGACGATCACAAATACTTGTATTTTGGTGAGTCATACTAATCTGGCAGGCACGGTCTTGCAGCGATATGAGTTTGAATTAGTGGTTGACGGCAAGCTCTATTATAAGGGACAATCTTCCTTTGGGTTCTTCTCCAAGGAGGACTTGTCCAGCCAGGCAGGACTCGACAAAGGTGATCACAGATTATCGTGGATTGAGGAGGAATCCAATAAGAACGCTCCTGCTTTAAGCTTTAATATTGACTCTCCTTTTGGGAAGATGAAGCTGTTGCAATCTACCCGGGAAGGTTCACCCAATTTACATCTGGCCACAGGACAGCTGAACTTGTTGGATAAGGCAACGTATGTAAAGAACGGGGGTATCTTTAACAAAGGCTATATCCACGCCAGCAAAGAAATAAATACCTGGGATTGGTTCTTTACCTGCCACTTTTATCAAGATCCCGTGATGCCTGGTTCGCTGGGTATTGAAGCATTATTTGAGGCCATTCAGCTGTTTGCATTGCAAGAGGGCCTGGGAGCAAATATTGTCAACGCTAGTTTTGACCAAGCTGCTCCCCATAGAACGGTATGGAAATACAGGGGCCAGATTTTACAGCACGACCCTTTAATGAACGTGGAGGTCAATATTAAGGAGGTGAAGGAAGAGAACGGAAAAGTGATTATCATTGCAGATGGGAGTTTGTGGAAAGGAACACTCCGAATTTATGAGGTAACAAATATGGCCATTACAATTTGTTAAGACGATGACGACAGCTACACAGGTAAAAACCAATGACAGCGGAATTCGCAGCAAGGCCGAGAAAGGTATCGGCAAATGGTTTGGATCTTCTCAAGCGGTCAAATACGATCAGGATGGCATTCGTGCCATTTTCGAAAAGGCCGATACCCCTGCTTACATAGTACGGGCAGAAGACGGACGTATTGGCGTGGCTGATAGTATAGGCACAGATAATAAATCGGATCTGGTAACTGCTGAACTATTGACAACGCTTCCAGCATATTTGCCGGAGCAGCTGGGTGACTCTAGCTTCAGGGAGACCTATGGATTAAAGTACAATTACATGACCGGGGCAATGGCCAATGGAATTGGCTCTGCTGAGTTGGTTATTGCAGGTTCTAAAGCAGGTATACTTTCCTCGTTCGGGGCTGCTGGCATGGTCCTGCACAGGATAGAGGAGGGGATCAAAAAGATACAGGCTGCTGTGGGTGATGGCGCCTATGCTGTGAACCTTATTCACAGTCCTGCAGAAGAAGCTTTGGAGCGCAATGCTGCTGAATTATTTATGAAGATGGGTGTAACTATCGTCGAGACTTCGGCTTTTATGGATCTCACATCACATATCGTAAGGTATCGCGCCAGCGGCCTATCGAAGAGTGCAGATGGCTCCGTTGTCATTAAGAACCGCGTCATTTCGAAGCTCTCCAGGCTTGAGGTTGCCGAGAAGTTCCTGAGGCCTGCCCCTGATTCAATTTTGAATGATCTGGCATCAAAGAACCTGATCACTTCTGAGCAAGCGGAGCTGGCCAGGCTCGTTCCTATGGCTGACGACATCACCGTAGAAGCGGATTCAGGTGGACATACCGACAGAAGATCGCTGGTATGCCTGCTTCCATCCATCATAGCATTGAGAAACAGCATTCAGGATGAACTGAAGTACAAACAAGAAGTCAGAGTAGGAGCCGGAGGGGGAATTGGCACCCCTGATTCCTTATTGGCGGCATTTGCCATGGGGGCAGCATATGCTGTTACAGGTTCAATCAACCAGGTGACACGAGAATCCGGTTCTTCTGATCATGTGCGCAAGGTACTTGCTGAGGCAGACTCTGCTGATGTAATGATGGCTCCCGCTGCAGATATGTTTGAGCTCGGTGTTAAGCTTCAGGTGTTGAAAAAGGGCTCACTGTTCGGGTTGCGGGCACAGAAGCTCTACGATGCTTATGTTGATTATGAAAGCCTTGAAGATATCCCTGCAAAGGAAATGGAGGGCCTTGAAAAGACAATATTTAAAGATACTTTGGAAAACATTTGGGCCAGTTGTATAACGTTCTTTGAGGAGCGCGACCCAGAACAAATTGCAAGGGCTAAGGATAACCCAAAGCGCAAGATGGCTTTGGTGTTTCGATGGTATTTAGGGCTTTCATCTGTCTGGGCCAATAGTGGAGAGAAGGGAAGGGAGATGGACTACCAGATCTGGTGCGGTCCGGCTATGGGCGCGTTCAATGGCTGGGTGAAGGGCTCACGCCTGGAGAACTGGGAGAATCGCCACGTAGCTGATGTCGCTAAGGAATTGCTTAAGGGAGGCGCTTACCTATTCCGATTACAATACCTCGAAATGTACGGCATCCACCTGCATCCAAGGTACCGGGAAGTAAAGGTCAAATAATACCCATGGCCTCACTTGCAGACATCCAGGGAGTGCCTTTTATTCTCATTCAAAAAAGACAGGAAGGAATTGTCCCTGATCTCAGCTTCCTGGATGAGGCCGAGCTGTTACGCCACCACCGATACCTGGATAATAGAAAGAAACAAGAGTTTCTGGCGGGGAGGAGTTTCTTAAAGCAAGAGCTGGGAGAGGTACTCGGTAAAGCAGCTGCATCAATTTCACTTTCCATAAGCGAGAATGGCAAACCGTATTACAAGGAAGAAGGGGAGAAACAAGTTCATTTTAACCTGTCCCATGGTGGTGGTTACTTCGTACTCGGTCTTTCGCATAATCCCATTGGTGTTGATCTAGAAAAAAAGAGGGAGGTCTCCTTTGAAGTCATGCAACCAATATTAGGGGATATTGAAGCAGCACAATTGGCAGAGATACCTGCTGGACAGCGATCCGCTCAGATCTTGAACCTATTTACTGCCAAGGAGGCGTTTATCAAGGCCACAGATAAAAAGTACGGGTTGGACGAGATTGGTTTTTCTTATTCAAACGGATCATGGAAGCTTATCTCACCGGAGTGCAAAGTGCAGTTCGAATATGTCGAACACAATGAACTTGTTATTGCTGTTTCTGTCGATCTGGAATAAGCCTCGGGTCATCAGCAATAATTCCATCGATGGATCAAGTGCTTACAAAGTGAATATAAGGCATGGAATGGTATTCTTGCATACTAAATTTGGATGCAGAACAGGTCTTATTACCTCAGAAAATTGCGCTGAAGCCAATCTCAAATAACAAAATCTTACCTTTGCAGTCTCAAAAGAGCTATGAGCGCCGAATTATCCGTATTGGAGTACCAACCTATGTTGATGTCTATTGCCTATAGAATTCTTGGCAATGCGAAGGACACAGAAGATGCTGTACAGGAGACTTTTCTTAAGTGGTTTGAGAAAGATACCACCGATGTGAAAGACAGCAAGCCCTATTTGATAACTACCCTTAAGAACCTCTGCTTTACTAATTTTCAGAAAGGGCAGAAGATGGAAGAGGCGAAAGAAAGCATTAGGTCTAATGAAGAGGAGCGCAGCTTCATACCGGCCTATTTCTCGGATTTCGATATGGAGCGAGAGCTTTCCAGGTCCTATGAAATGATCTGTAAGAAATTGAATATCACCGAGACTAAGGTGTATATGATGAGAGAGGTCTTCAATGTAGACTACAGCGAGATCTCGAAGATCATGGATAAAAAGGTGGAAAACTGCCGCAAGATCTTAGACAGGGCCAAGCAGCGCCTTGAAGAGAAGAATGAACGCTTTAAGCTGGAGATGAAGAAGAACATGAAGTCCTTTGAATCATTCCGCGAAGCCTGCAGTACTGGCACCTTCAGCGATTACCTCACAGCTCTAAAAGATGAGGTTAGGGAGAAGCCAGCTTAGCTTCTGACGGCTCTTCACTCGGTCCGAGAACCTTTCGCCCTATTATGTCTCATCTACTGAGGGCAATGGAATACTTGAGACAGCTTGAGCGCCTTCACACTGAATTCGTACATTCGTAATAACCTGACTGAGTAAGCAAGTTCATATTAGTACTCATGGCTACCATCATTCCATTTAAAGGTATTCGTCCTGCCAAAGACAAAGTTCATTTGGTGACTTCACGGTCGTATGACAGCTATAATGCGCATACCCTTAAAGATAAGCTGAAATTCAACCCTTATTCTTTCCTACACATCATAAAACCTGATTTTGGGGCCGTAAAAAAGCTCAAACCGAATTCACCTGAGCATCTGGCACGAGTTCGTGCAAAGTATGAAGAATTTATAAAGCAGGAATACATGGTTGAGGATGAGGAGAAATGCCTGTACATCTACCAACAGAAGAGCTATGGTAATACCTACACAGGCATCATGTGTTGTGCTTCGGTTGATGACTACTTCAACAGGGTGATTAGGGTACACGAGCAAACCCTGGGATTGAGGGAAGAGAAGTTGAAGGAGTATCTGAAAGTGGTGGATCTAAATGCTGAGCCGGTTTGCTTAACATATCCAGATGATGATCAGGTAGATGAGCTTATAGGGGACACCCAGGCAAATGAGCCAGCATTTGATTTTACAACTACGGATGGCTGTCGACATAAGTTATGGCCAGTATATTCGGAAGCAGTAATTTCATCCATTGTTGAGCGCTTTGCGGCTATGAATGCACTCTACATTGCTGATGGACATCACCGCTCTGCTTCCTCGGCTTTGCTGGGAAAGACCAGGCGTGCAGAAAATCCTGGAGCCAGCGCTAGTGCAGGGTTTAACTTTTTCATGAGCATCTTAATACCCTTTAGCCAACTGCGCATCTTTGAATTCAATCGTTTGATCAAAGATCTCAACGGACTTTCCGTCATCGAGTTCCTGGCGCGTGTTGAGCAGAAGTTTGAGGTAATGAAGAACGGTAAGAAGGTGTATTTACCTCAGGAACGTCACAAGTTCGGCATGTACCTCTCCGGGCACTGGTACGAGCTCACCGTCAAGCCAGAATTGTTGAAAGGCGAGAGTCCTGTGGAATCATTGGATGCCCGTATACTTTCTCAGCACATCTTGTTACCAATTCTCAATATTTCTGATTTGAGCTCCCGAAAGTCAAATAGAATTGGGTTCGTGGGTGGACTTGAAAAAGACATGGGTGATAACCTCGTAAATAAGGTTGATAGCGGGAAAATGAAATTGGCATTTACTCTCTTTCCTGCAACGGTAGAACAGATTGTAAAGGTAGCTGATGCCGAGGAGGTTATGCCGCCTAAGAGTACATGGGTAGAACCAAAGTTTAGATCGGGGTTGGTGGTGTATGACCTTTCACGGATTTAGATTCGCTGTGTTCACATGATCCTGTTCACCTCGTTCAGGTTATTAGGTACTTTGTGCCGTAATTGGCGCCTTTGGCGCGTCATTTCGCCCTGCTGGCGGTAATTTAACTGTCTATCCACAGTATATCGCGAACGAAGTAAGCAAATTACAGGCCTTAGGCCTCACCGTATTCCCAAATGCTTATGCGTCTGTACTGATAGATTCCATTTAGGGTGCTCTTCAATA
>DTRK01000126.1 GCA_012965955.1 Flavobacteriales bacterium | reverse complement strand
GTACAATCATGAGGATAACGATGAGGATCTAAGAGCAGCTATTAAGGAAGCCACTTACGATAAACTGTGCGAAGTAGCAAGAAAAGGAAACCCAAACAAGGCTGAGCGCTCTGCGGATTTCAAAGCTGTGCGTACGGAGTTTATAGAAGGGATGTCTGAAGAGGACAGGGAAGATAAGGAACAATTGGCCAAGAAGTACTTCCACGACGTTGAAATGGAAGCCATTAGACGCGTTATGCTTGACGAAGGTGTAAGGGTGGATGGCCGAAAGATGAACGAAGTACGGCCAATTTGGTCAGAGGTTGATTACCTGCCGGGAGCCCATGGCTCAGCCATCTTTACACGAGGTGAGACACAGTCGTTGACTACGGTTACTTTGGGAACAAAGATGAACGAACAATTAATCGACGGTGTTGTGTATTCTGGAAAGAATGCCTTCTTGCTTCACTACAACTTCCCACCTTTTTCAACCGGAGAGGCGAAGTTTAAAGGAGCTGTGAGCCGAAGAGAGGTAGGACACGGGAACCTTGCTTTAAGAGCATTGAAGCCGGTTCTTCCAACAGGAACAGACAATCCTTATACCATACGTGTGGTTTCTGACATTCTTGAATCAAATGGTTCGTCATCAATGGCAACGGTTTGTGCAGGTTCGCTTGCACTGATGGATGCCGGTGTTCAAATTAAGAAACCTGTCTCAGGAATTGCAATGGGATTGATCATGGATCCAGATGGAAAGAACTGCATACTTTCTGATATTCTTGGAGATGAGGACCACCTTGGTGATATGGACTTTAAGGTTACGGGTACAGAAGATGGTATCACAGCCTGTCAAATGGACATCAAAGTTGAAGGCCTGTCGCATGAGGTTCTTACGGCGGCGTTAGAACAAGCTAAAGAAGGAAGGTTGCATATTCTTGAAGAGATCAAGAAAACCATGACAGTGCCTAATGATGATTACAAGCCACACACACCGCGAATTGAGCAGCTTATCATTGATAAGGAGTTTATCGGTGCCGTAATCGGGCCTGGGGGTAAAATCATCCAGGAAATGCAAGAATCAACTGGTGCAGTCATTATGATTGAAGAAGTTGATGGACAAGGTATTATTGACATCGTATCCGAGAACAAAGAGTCTATTGAGGCTGCTAAGAGCAAGATCAAGGCGATCACAGCAAGGCCAGAAGTTGGTGAGGTATACATGTCGAGAGTTAAGTCGATCATGCCTTACGGAGCATTTGTTGAAATTATGCCCGGCAAAGAGGGGTTACTTCATATTTCTGAAATTGACTGGTCAAGGCTTGAAAAAGTTGAAGACGTTCTAAAAGAAGGGGATGAGATCAAAGTGAAGCTCATTGCAATAGATCCAAAATCAGGGAAATTCAAGCTGTCCAGAAAGGTATTGCTACCCAGGCCTGAAGCTTCACCTGCTCCTGCAGCGACCGAAGGGGCGGAATAAGGAATAATTTTTGAATAAATACACTTTGCCTATTGACTACACCCGTATCTGGTGGATAGGCGGGTAGAGTACATTTTTTAGGTTTTTTAAGCATTTATGCAAATAAACTGTAACCTCAGGCACCCATTCTCCGTTTAAAGTCATGCTATTGAATCAACTAACTAAGCGGTAGATAACTATGAGACAATTAAAGATAACAAAACAACTCACCAACAGAGAAACAGCATCTCTCGACAAATATCTTCTGGACATTTCGAAGCTGGAGTTGATTACTGCGGAAGAGGAAGTTACGCTAGCTAAAGCGATCAAGAGTGGTGATCAAACTGCACTTGAGAAATTGACCAAGGCTAACCTGCGATTTGTCGTATCTGTTGCCAAGCAATATCAAAATCAAGGGCTATCCCTTCCTGATTTGATCAATGAAGGCAACCTTGGATTAATCAAAGCCGCACAGCGATTTGATGAAACGAGGGGATTTAAATTTATTTCCTACGCGGTATGGTGGATTCGACAGTCTATCCTGCAAGCTCTTGCTGAACAGGCACGCGTTGTGAGATTACCGTTAAATAAGATCGGTTCTATTCAAAAAGTGAACAAAGCATTCTCTTCTTTGGAGCAGAAGTTCGAAAGAGAACCTTCTCCGGATGAAGTTGCAGATAGCCTGGAAGTCACTGAAAAAGACGTTAACGAGTCCATGAAAATATCCGGACGACATGTATCTATGGACGCACCTGTATCTAACAGGGAGGACAACCAGGCCAACCTGTATGACCTGATGTCTACTGATGATTTACCGAACCCCGATTCTGTATTGATCAATGAGTCATTACAGAATGAGATTAGCAGGGCTTTAGCTACTCTACCTCCCCGTGAGGCAGAAGTGGTTCAGTGCTTCTTTGGTTTGGGCGGTAAGCCACCAATGACCCTGGAAGAGATCGGTACTGCCTATGAGCTCACCAGAGAGCGCGTACGTCAAATCAAAGACAAGGCGATTCGAAGACTGAAGTCTACTTCTAAGAGCAAATTGCTCAAATCTTACCTGGGGTAAGTTCATTCCTATTTATTTCTTGGTACAATTATTTACTTTTGTAGTATACAATTGTGAAACATGACCCTGAGCGGAAGTCGAAGGGGAGCAGAATAACGTGAGGCTGAGCCGAACACATTGAGTTTTTATGAGCCATCTTATAGCACCTTCATTACTTGCTGCAGATTTCGCAAACCTACAAAGGGATGTGGAGATGATCAATAGCTCGGAGGCTGATTGGTTCCACGTAGATGTGATGGATGGTGTGTTCGTTCCGAATATTTCCTTTGGTTTCCCAAGTGTTATTGCCGTAGCCGAACATGCTACCAAGCCTTTGGATGTACATCTTATGATCGTTAACCCTGATCAGTTCATAGAAGAATACGCCAAGTTGGGCGTGAAAAACCTGACTGTACATTACGAGGCCTGCGATCACCTGCACCGCACCATCCAGGCTATTCACGCAGCTGGTATGAGCGCAGGGGTGGCACTCAATCCGCATACAAGTGTTGATCTTCTCTCCGATGTTATCGCTGATCTTGAACTTGTCTGTATTATGTCTGTAAACCCAGGCTTTGGGGGACAGAAATTCATTGAAAACACATACAAGAAAGTACGCGCCCTGAAAGATTTAATTTCCAGCAGCAAGTCATCAGCTCAGATTGAGATTGACGGAGGTGTGGGGTCTGACAATGCAAATGAGCTACTTGCTGCCGGTGCTGATGTGATGAAATCTACCTCTTTGGAACCGTCTGCCTGACTTTTGAACCAGGGGTTAGGAATCCACAGCATATTCCGACAAATACTTGAACTGCTCGGTAAGTTTCCCGCCCTTAGTGATTGAAGCACGCCCGATGATGTTATCTGAATCATCACCAAACAGGTGAGGAAGCACATTGTTTGACAAATCATCTGCAAATCCTGCGGATGAATCCCGTGGCATCTCACAGGGCAAATTATCGATTGCAGTAATGGTGATATTACCATCATCAAATGCTTCTCCTTTTTCACCTGTCTCCTTGTTGTATCCGTAAAAGGGGTCAGCAATTGTAGAGGCGTCAAGAGTAGTGGGAACTGATCCG
>DTRK01000125.1:7735-12677 GCA_012965955.1 Flavobacteriales bacterium | reverse complement strand
CAGCAGGATTTGGCATAACTTTGATCGACATTTGGTTCCTTAAAAGGAAATACAATTAGGATTATGAAAAACGGAAAGGTCATACTAGGAGTTCTTGCTTTGATATTGATAGCTGGAAGTGCATTCTCGCAGAAGAAAGGGAAATATGGAGCGACGGATGAAGACAGCATTCAATGTGTCGAAAATCTCTCTTTATACATTGAGTTTTACAAGCAAAAAAACTATGCTGATGCAATGTCTGGATGGCGGTGGGTGTATAACAACTGCCCTCAATCCAGCAAAAAGATGTATGCCAACGGAGCAAAGATGTATAAATACTTATCTAAAAAGGAAAAGGATCCTGTTAAAAAGGAGAAGTTGGTAGACACACTTATGGCTACTTATGACCAGCGAATCGAGAATTTTGGACAAGAGGGATTTGTTCTGGGCTTGAAAGGTGAAGCGTACATGCAATACCGAAAAGACAAAGTTGAAGAGGCGTACGGGATCTTAAGAAAGTCAGTTGAATTAACGGGGAAGAAATCAAAAGCCGGTCCTTTAACAGCATATTTTCAAGCGAGCATATTAATGCTCGAAAAAGAGAAAATTGGGAAGGAAGAAGTCGTTGGGGCATTTGACGTTGTATCAGGGCATATCGCATTTCAGCTAGATCAGCTAAAGGATCCAAAATATGAAAAGAAGAAGCAATTCTATTTAACCGCTAAGGTAAACGTTGAATTACTGTTTGGCCCTGTTGCCACCTGCGAAGACCTGATCAAGATCTGTGGTGCCCGTTTTGAGGAGAACAAGGCCAATATCAATTGGCTGAAAAGAGGTATCCGGCTGATGGGCAAGAAAGAGTGTACTGAAGATCCGCTGTTTGTAAAAATGGCTGAGACCCTTCACAACCTGGAACCGTCTGCTGAATCCGCCTACGCTATGGGAAAAATGATGGTTTCGAAAGCACAACACAATAAAGCGACAACTTTTTTCAAGCAGGCTGTAGAACTTCAAACGGAAGACGACAAAAAAGCAGATTACTATCTTAGAATGGCCAATCATTATTTTAGAAATCTACAACAACCTGCACAAGCAAGAGCATTCGCACAAAAGGCTGCTGCTGCCAGATCAGGATGGGGAGAACCATACATAGCTATAGCAAATTATTACGCAGCCAGCGCCAAGAACTGTGGTGCCAACGACTTTGAAGTTGCCGCACTATATTGGGTAGCAGTAGATAAATGTGTTAGGGCAAAATCAATTGATGGAAACGTGACGGAAGATGCTAATAAGAAGATTGCCACATGGTCCAAATATTTCCCCGGAACCAAGGACGCCTTCTTTTATGGATTTACGGAAGGAAAGCCCTATACCGTTGAATGTTGGATAAATGAAACTACCACCGTTCGATTGCAATAAATAGGCAGAACTTGAAAGTCCCGCTTTTACTTCTACTTTCTTTATCACTACTTTTTTGCTCCTGCGAGAATGATCTCGCGATAGTGAAAAGTTTAATGGTTGATGAGAAATTTCCCGCCGAGGTGCTAAGTGATGCCGTAGTGTTGTATAGTGATTCCGCTATCCTTAAGGCCAGGTTGACGGCACCAAAAATGGAGCATTACCTGGAAAAAGAGCCTTACGTAGAACTAACGGAAGGAATTAACCTGGTGTTTTACAGCGAAGATGGTGAAATAACGTCACACCTGACCGCCAATTATGCTATTAACTATGAGCGACAAGACCGGATGGAAGCCAAAGGCGATGTGGTGTTTATCAACGAGGTCGGGGAAAAACTAAATACAGAACATCTAATCTGGAACCAAAAAGAGGAGAGGATCTACTCTGAAGAATTTGTAAAAATCACAACAGCCGATGAGATTATCTGGGGTGAAGGTTTTGAATCCAACCAGAGCTTTACTAATTTCAAGATCAAGCATATAAAGGGTACCATTTTGGTTGAAGACTAAAAGCATGTCTGACAAGAGTGCAATAAGGGTTATTCGGATTTTGGAGCGTATGTGGGCCATCATTGGCCTGACTTGCTTGTCCATCGGTGCCTACGAAACACACAGGCTAGGCTTTCAGGAATCCTATATATTTTTCATTTTCGCCCTGGTGTCCGGCATCGTCTTCTGGTTAAGAAGAAGGAGAAGGACACGTATAGAAGAAGAGTCAAAGAATGGAGAATAGCTATCTCGTTCTTCTTACCTTATTATTATCTGCATTCTTTTCAGGGATGGAGATTGCTTTTGTCTCTGCCAATAAGTTGAGAATTGAACTGCTGGTTAAGCAAGGCAGCATGACTGGAAAAATTTACTCTTATTTCCTAAAACACCCATCAAAGTTTATTGGCTGTATGCTGGTTGGCAATAATATTGCGCTGGTCATATATGGTATAACCATGGCCAAAATAATTGAACCCTCGCTGGCAGTCTATCTCAATGAATTTGGCGTGCTCTTGTTTCAAACACTTATAGCTACCATCATAGTGTTGGTAACTGCCGAGTTTATCCCTAAAACATTGTTCAGAATCAATCCAAATCAGGTGCTGCGTGTTTTCACTATCCCTGCAATAATCGCTTATGGCGTGCTTTTTATTCCAGTATTGGTGACCATTGGGCTATCTGAATTGATTCTCAATAAAGTATTTAACGTAAAGTTGATCGCTGCTGAACCAGCATTTGGAAAGGTGGATCTGGACGAATATGTTGCGCCCATTCCCACTGCGGAATTACAAGGGAAGGAGGATCCTGAAATTCAAATATTTCGGAATGCGCTGGATTTTTCCAACGTGAAGCTAAGGGATTGCATGGTGCCTCGGACAGAAATCATATCCATGAATGCTGATGAGCCGATTGCAACGCTCAAGGACAAATTTGTGGAGACCGGATTGTCGAAGATTATCATTTACAGGGGTGATATTGAGAATGTAGTTGGGTATACGCATTCATTTGAAATGTTCAATAAGCCCAAAAGCATACATTCGATGCTGCTGCCTATCTCTCTTGTTCCCGAATCGATGGCAGCCAGTGAGATGTTGAAGACCTTTATTAAGCAACAACGCAGTGCTGCCATCGTCATCGATGAATTTGGTGGGGTCTCAGGGTTGGTTACTATTGAAGATGTGATAGAAGAGATATTTGGAGAAATAGACGATGAACACGATAAAGTTGATGTTCTGGATGAGAAGTTATCTGATACTGAATACTTACTATCGGGAAGACTAGAGATTGATCAAATCAACGAAAAATACAATATCGGACTTCCTGAATCAGAAGATTATGAAACGCTTTCTGGCCTCATCACCTACTATTATGAGAACATTCCAGCACTCAACGAAGAGATCGAAATTGAAGGGTTTAAATTTCTCATAACGCAAGTTAGTGAGACTCATATTGAATCCTCTCAGGTCCACATCCTTCCCAGAAGGGATGAGAGTGAATAATTTAGCGAAGTATTTGTATCTTCGCGCCTCGCTGCCATGGAGGCAGGCTTCGCAATTATTAATTAGGAATTATGGCACTGATTGGAACTATTAGGAAGAAAGGCGGATGGCTAATTGCTATCGTGATAGGAATTGCCTTATTGTCGTTTATCCTCGGTGATCTACTAGGACCTGGCGGTGGACAAAACACTGGAACAAGAGAAATAGCCGAAATTGGTGGCGAACGGATTTCTGCTAGAAGCTTCGCTGTCAAAGTTGAAGAAAGAGTTGAGGAAATCAAAGCGCAAAGGCAGCAAACATCTCTTGATGTGGCTACCATCGACATGATACGTGAACAGATTTGGCTTGAGACGCTAAACGATTACATCTTGGGTGAAGAATATGTGAATATTGGCCTGTCAGTACATCCAGAAGAATCGTATTACCTGGCAACAGGGCCCGACCCGCATCAAATTGTGAGGCAGTTGTTTTCAAATCCTCAAACTGGCCAGTTTAATTCACAGGATGTAATTAAGTACTTCAAGGACTGGGACAACGATCCTACAGGTGCAAGAAAAGCCCAGTGGTTACCTTATGAAAAGACCATTATTAGGGATCGACTGTCACAGAAGTATTTCAATCTGATCAAGAAAGGCCTTTACATAACAGAGAAAGAGTCCATGTTGAACTATGAGTTCGTCAATGGGTCAGCTAAGTTCAGGTATGTGTTGATCAATTATAATTCTATTCCAGACAGTACCATTGAAGTATCAGAATCTGAATTGAAGAATTACTACAACGCACACCGCAAGGAACACGAACAGGAGGAATCACGCGATATCAAATATGTAACTTTTGAGGTACTGCCTACGGCTGAAGATTCGTCGGATATCATGGATTGGGTAATGGGGGTGAAGAAAGATCTTGCTACACTTGAAGGTGTTGAGGATGTCGCTACGTATGTCAATATGAATTCTGCAACGCGATACGTAGACAAATATTACAAGGCAGGTGAACTCAACTCCAGAATTGATTCAATTATGTTTTCTCTTGACAGTTCCCATGTTGAAGGACCCTATATCGAATACGGATCACATGTATTGGCCCGATGGATCGAAAGCGATGAGCGCCCTGATTCGGTACAGGCGCGCCATATTCTGATCCCCACCTCTCCGACCGGTGACTCAGCCCACATTAAAAAGGCTGACAGTATTATGAATGTTATCAAGGGAGGTGCAGATTTCGCTTTGCTGGCCAGGGTGTTTTCGAAAGATGAGAATAATGCCTCAAACGGTGGGGATATCGGATGGTTTGTAGAGGGAACAATGTTAAAACCTCTAAACGATACTTGCTTCAGCAGCGAAGTGGGAGATATCAAATTGGTAGTAACCCAAGCTGGAGCGCACGTGGTCGAAATTACTGATATGACGGAGGACATCAAGAAGGTTAAAGTTGGCCTCATAGATCACCTGATCAAGCCGAGCAAGAAGACTTTCGGCAGAGTTTATGGCGTGGTCAACCGCTTTGCTGGTAGGAGCA
>DTRK01000125.1:1328-7725 GCA_012965955.1 Flavobacteriales bacterium | reverse complement strand
GTAGAACGCTTGAAAGTTTGGTAGCAAATGCCAACGAAGCGGGATTGGTGGTTAGAGAAGCTACCGAATTGCGCAAATCAGACAAGCAGATTATCGGACTTGATTCACCGAGGGATTTAATTCGTTGGGCGTATCAGGTTGAAAAAGGAACGGTTTCATCCACTTTGGAATTCGGTAATAAATACGTGGTAGCCGTTGTGACCAGCGTGAGAGAAGAGGGATACGCTACCCTGGAAGACATCCGTACCGAAATGGAGGTCGGTGCCATGAACAAGAAAAAGTCTGAGTACATCATAGCGAAGTTAGAGGAGAATGATGATCAAAACCTTGATGATTTGGCAGCCAACCTCAGCGCTAACAACATCGAGTTTGACTTGAAGGTCGCATATGTAGAGCGCGTTTCCTTTGCTGACTTCAACGTAACCGGTTTAGGACGCGAGCCAAAACTGATTGGAAGAATATACGGATCACGGCTAGATGAACTTTCTGGCCCTGTTGAAGGTGAGGCGGGAATCTACCTCTTTGTTTTAGAGTCAATGAGTGCCGCCCCGGAAAATCAAGATTTTAGTGCCATCAAAGTGAGGTTAAGTTCTGATCTGGCAAATAGGTCGGATTACGAAGTATTTAATGCGCTCAAAAAGGCTACTGAAATCATCGATAACCGACACCTCTTCAATTAATTTCTACGAATCCGAATTTGCACGAATGTACGAATGAATCAGGGCGAACAGTATCAATGCTGTCCTGATTCAGAATGAGTGCGGAGTTGGCCATCATTTTGAATGATCTTCATCCTATAGACTACCATTCTTTGGGTGCGTTGTTGATGCTCGAGGTGCAGCAGGATCGCCTGATACGAGGAATTCGTAAATCATATCTGTTCGAATTGGTATTTACCGGAAAGATTCCAGCCTATAGGCGTCAAGCTTAATAAAGATAAATAGCAGTATTGTAAAACCCCATAAAGAGGATCCCCCGTAACTAAAAAAAGGGAGCGGGATACCAATTACCGGTGCCAGCCCAATCGTCATTCCAATATTCACTGCCAGGTGAAAGAACAGAATAGATGCTACCCCGTAGCCATAAATCCTGCTAAAGTCAGATCGTTGCCGTTCCGCTACAACGAGAATTCTTATCAGGAAAGTGGTGAATAACGCAATCACCACAAAACTCCCTATGAACCCCCACTCCTCCCCGACTGTACAGAAAATAAAATCCGTGCTTTGCTCGGGAACAAAGTCGTATTTCGTTTGCGTTCCCTGCAGGTATCCCTTACCAGTAAAACCGCCAGAACCGATTGCGATCTTCGATTGATTCACATTGTAACCTGCTCCCTTAGGGTCTGAAGTGATAGCTAGCAGCTCGTTAATTCGAGATCGTTGGTGCTCGCTCAATACATCGTTGAACACGTAGTCAACGCTATACACATATCCGGCTGATAACACTAAAGTGGCCGAGACAATCAGCATCACCGTTTTAAGTTGACCCATGCCTCCCCGGGCCATGCGGTTCCGCCAATATGGAATAACCAACAGCATAGCGATAATGAAAAGCACTAAGAGAAGTATCAGCTTGCCTGATGCCATATAGCCGAAAGGGAGCTCTATTCTAGTACTCTGCAGTACAAGTGTGACAACGAATAGTATGACCGCAAAGAGTCCAGCTAAAAGAAAATTACCAGATAACCCCTCTCTATACATCAAAAAAATGAACGCCAAATATACCAGAGCTGACCCAGCATCTCCCTGTAGCAAGATCAAGATTATTGGCAAGCCAATGATAGCTCCAGAGATGACCTTTGTTTTGAAATCCAGCAGCTTAATATTGGTATTGCTCAAAAATTTTGCAATTGCCATGCAGGTTGCAAACTTGGCAAACTCAGCTGGTTGCAGCCTAAAGCTCCCGATTACAAACCAGGATTTTGAACCACCGATCTCTCTTCCCAGAAAAAGCACTGCAATCAGAATAATTATCGTTACTCCGTAAATCGGCAATGAAAAGGCTGAGAAGAACTCCCGGTCAGTCATCATAATAATCAGGGCTAAAGCAATCGAAGTAACAATCCACAAGAGCTGCTTGCCATAGCTTTGCGACATGTCAAAGATGCTTGTATTCTCTTCGTTATACACGGCTGCATAGATGTTTGCCCAGCCCATAAACACCAGTGCCAGGAACATCCCTATCAGGAACCAGTCCGCATTTTGCAAAAGTGATTGCCTTCCTCTCATGGTTACAAAGAGTCCTTTTTGATATGAATAAAATCAGCGGCCAATATTCGAGCTTCCGTATTCGGCCTGCTTATGGAGTCAGCCAGGTATTTCTCAATCATGAGGCTTGCGATTGGCGCTGCCCATGTTCCACCAAATCCTGAATTTTCAACAATTACGGAGATCGCAATCTTTGGGTTGTCCTTAGGAGCGAAGGCAATAAATACCGAATGGTCTTCTCCATGCGGATTTTCCGATGTTCCAGTTTTTCCGCAAACCACGATACTATCAATTTTAGCTCTCCTCGCTGTTCCTTTTTGAACCACCTGTTCCATCGCATCCCTTATCAAGCCAAAGTGCTGAACGCCAACGGTTGTTTCATGCTTCTCCATGCTAACAGAACCTGACTGGCCGGGAGACAGGTCGGGTTGTCGTACTAAATGAGGGGTATAATAATACCCTCGGTTTGCAATAATGGTTGCCAAATTTGCCATTTGCAAAGGGATAACCAGAATTTCACCCTGCCCAATTCCCAATGAATAGATGGTCTCAAATCGCCAATGAAGCTTACCATAAATCTTGTCATACAATTCACTTGTGGGAATATTGCCCCGCTTTTCATTAGCAATGTCTATCCCCAATCTGTCCCCTAAACCAAAGCTATTGACATGGTTGCGCCAATTATTAAAGCCTATTACAACATCTTCAAATTTATTCGGCGATTTCGCCTGGTACAGTATTCTCTTATAAAGCATGTAATAATATGGATTACAGGAGTGCTGTATTGAACCAAACATATCAAGAGGAAAATTGTGATTGTGGCAGTTCACCAGGGCCTTGTTACAGGTAAACATAGTACCGGGAACGGCAACCTTATCCTCTAAAGAGATAAGCGCCTGTATGAGCTTGAAAACAGAACCCGGAGGGTATTGGGCCATAAGGGCCCGGTTGAACATAGGCAGTAAAGTGTCTCTCTGCAAACTCAAGTAGTTCTTGGAGCGTACCCTGCCTACCAATAAGTTCGGGTCATAGGTTGGACTGCTTACCATTGCCAAAATTTCTCCAGTAGAAGGTTCTATTGCTACAACGCTACCCTTTTTATTTCTCATCAATAGTTCTCCATAGGCCTGAAGCCCTCCATCGATGGTCATCTGGATGTCATTACCTGAGATCGCCAATGAATCATACCTTCCATCGCCAAAGCTTCCCTTAATCCTATTAAAAACATCCACCATGTACACTTTAACACCCTTCTCTCCCCTGAGCTCTTCCTCATAAGCTTGTTCAACACCGCTGGCTCCAATATAATCGCCCATTGAATAATAAGCGTCGCTTTCGATTTTCTTTGCATTTACCTCACTCACATAACCCAATACATTCGCACCAATCTTCTGGGGGTAGCTGCGCACGGATCTCGCATTGACGAAAAAGCCGTCGAACTTATACATCTTCTCCTGAAAAGCTGCGTATGTAACAGTTGACAGTTGTTCCTGAAATGTAGATGGTTTTCGATAGGAATACTTCTTAGCCTTTCTGATTTTCTCCCTAAACGTTTTCCTGTCAATATCAATCAGCTGACAGAAATCAGCTGTATCAAGTTCCTTCAGCTGGTTAGGAATGACCATAAGGTCATACGCCGGTTGATTGTATACAAGGACCTCCCCATTCCTATCATATATAACGCCCCTGCCCGGATACATCGTAACGTACCGAATCACGTTATTGTCAGCCGACAGTTTATATGATTCATCGATTATTTGAATGTAAAACAGCCTCCCCAGAAAAATAATCGCAACTGAGATGAAGATTAACATCACAACCTGTCTGCGTCCAGAGAAATCCTTCATTGACTGATCATTTCCTTTTGCCGAATATAAGGTACTGACATATAATGATCAGCATAAGTGTGAAACATGCGCTCAATATTACTCTGTATAAAGTGGTGAGGAGTTCCGTGAATCGAAATACCTCAATATAGAAGAGTACCAGATGATGTAGCAATACCAGTATACCGGCATAGGACAGGTACCAGGCCAGCCCCATTTCTTTTATGGAGGGGAATGCCTCATGTTCATATCCTCCCCGTGGTTCAATGTATTTCAGAATGAAGGGCCTTGACAAACAAAGAAAAACGCAAGCTGCAGCATGCATCCCCATGGTGTTCGTGAACATGTCTATACTGAGCCCCATCATAAACCCAAGAACAAGTAGAAGTGACTTCGAAATTTCAAAAGGCAGCAGAAGCAGAAATAATATGTACAGCATCGGGTTGATGTAGCCGTTGAACTGAACGTTATTCAGCACAAAAACCTGTAACAATATCAGGGCAATAAAACTGACTGTATTTCTAAATATAATGTTTAACATGCCCTACTACTTTACCAAGTGGTTTTCTAAATTCACCTGCTCTTCTCTCAACAGATTCCGTACAACATAGACATGTGCTAAATTGCTATAATCCTCCGTGAATTTGATTGCAATGGTGTATGCATTTTCCCCAGGAAGCACCTCGTAATCCACGATTGTTCCTATGGGTATTCCGGCGGGAAATATTGCAGAAAATCCACTTGTGATCACGAGTACCCCTTTTTCAAGAACAACATGAGAGGGAATCTCGGTAAGAGTACCATATCTAAAATCTGCACCATCCCATATCAGCGACCCAAAATAGTCCTGACCCTCTATTTTTACACTTATTCTGGAGCTCTTATGCAGAACGGATAGCACTGTGCAAAAATATTCTGAAACGTCTTTTACCATTCCAACTACCCCATTGCTGGATATAACACCCATCTCCGGAGCTATGCCCTGAGCATATCCCTTGTTCATTGTCAGATAGTTGTTTCGCTTGAATATTGAATTATTTATAACCTCCGCATTTAGATAGGTATATCTCTGATTGTAGATCGTGTCATTATGTATAAACTCTTTGTTCGTGAACTTGGTAAATGCCAATATTGATTGCGAATGGAGTCGCCCATTCTCCTCCAATAAAATCTCATTCTCCTTCTTTAGCCCCATATAGCCAGTAAGATCGCTTTGCCATTGCATAAGCCCACCGGTCATGGAGTTTGCTGAATTGATGAAACTGGCCTGGTGAAACCGATTGTTCTGGATGATTAACGCAGCTGCAACCAGCTCCAAAAAGAGGAACAGCAGTATAAAATTGTTTTTTCTGATGAACAAAAGCAGACTGCGCATGAATGTAAAAAAAATCGTTATCCCACACCGAAACATGTGCAGGTTGGAAACATATAAATTCCAAGCGATCTTTACCGCAGAAGGAAATTGAAGTTTTTAATGTTTTTAAGTGCAATTCCCGTTCCTCTTGCAACAGCTCTAAGGGGGTCCTCAGCAACATGCACTTGCAATTTCGTTTTCAACGAAATTCTCTTATCCAAACCTCTTAATAGTGACCCTCCTCCCGCCAGGTAAATTCCTGTACGGTATATGTCTGCTGACAATTCAGGAGGTGTTACCTCTAGCGTTGCCAATATTGCCTCTTCTATCTTCGCTATGGTTTTATCCACGGTATGTGCTATTTCTGCGTATGATACCGTTATTTCCTTTGGGATTCCACTCATGAGATCACGTCCGTGGATGGCAAAATCCGGAGGTGGATTATCGATGTCTTCCATTGCCGCCCCCACTTCAATCTTAATGCTCTCAGCTGTTCTCTCCCCCACAAGAATGTTATGCTGACGACGCATGTGATCTTCAATGTCAGAGGTGAAATTATCACCCGCAACTCTAATCGACTTGTTACAGACAATGCCTCCTAAAGCGATAACAGCAATTTCACTGGTACCCCCACCAATATCTACCACCATATTGCCATTGGGTTCTTCAACGTCAAGGCCGATGCCAATACCAGCAGCCATTGGCTCATATATTAAGTAAACCTCCTTGCCTCCGGCATGCTCCGCGGAGTCACGTACGGCCCTTTTCTCGACTTCCGTAATCCCGGACGGAATACAAATAACCATTTTTAGCGATGGGGCAAAAAGGCTTCTTCCAGTGTTAATCATCTTGATCATCTCCCGGATCATGTGTTCAGCTGCGTCGAAATCTGCAATAACGCCGTCTTTAAGAGGACGAATGGTTTTAATGTTCTCATGCGTCTTTCCGTGCATGAGCATTGCCTCTTTCCCTACCGCTAGAATTTTTCCCGTCTTGACGTCCATCGCCAC
>DTRK01000125.1:0-1256 GCA_012965955.1 Flavobacteriales bacterium | reverse complement strand
AAAAAATCAAATAACCCCATCTACTCCTAATGCTTAAAATGCCTGGTTCCAGTTAATACCATGCTAACGCCGTTAGCGTCACAATATTCAATAGACTCTTTGTCCTTTATGGAACCGCCTGGTTGGATAACCGCAGTAATTCCAGCCTTATGAGCGATTTCAACGCAATCAGGGAAAGGAAAAAATGCGTCCGATGCCATTACCGCTCCTTCCAAAGAAGACCCAAATTTCCTCGCCTTGGCTATGGCCTGTTCCAGTGCGTCAACTCTGGAAGTCTGCCCAACCCCACTCGCCAACAGCTGTTGGTCTTTTGCCAATACAATGGTGTTGGATTTAGAATGTTTCACCAATTTACCGGCAAACTCCAGATCCAATTTTTGCTCATCTGTAGGTTCCACCTTGGTAACTGTTTCCATATCAGCTATTCCATCTGTTTTCAGATCGATCTCTTGCTCTAACATGCCATTTAGGACTGTTCTCACTTGCCTTGTCGGCAGCTCCACTGGTTTTTGAACCAGTATTCTTCTGTTTTTCTTTTGTTTGAGGACCTCCAAGGCCTCCACAGAATATTCAGGAGCGATAATTACCTCAAAAAAGATAGTATTTACTGCCTCGGCTACATCCTTCTCCACTTTAGCATTGGTGATCAGTATGCCTCCAAATGCAGAAACCGGGTCTCCAGCCAATGCAACCTGCCATGCTTCCAATGGGTTTTCACGCGAAGCAAAGCCGCAAGCATTATTGTGCTTTAATATCGCAAAACTGGTGGTGGAATAATCACCAATAAGGTTAACTGCTGCATCGACGTCGAGCAGGTTGTTGTAAGATAACTCTTTGCCGTGCAGCTGGTCAAACATGGCGTCCAAATCGCCAATGAATACTGCGTTTTGGTGGGGGTTCTCACCATACCTCAACTCCTTCTGCTTCCTAACCCCATTTGTAGGAGCTTCCCAATTCGTATCGTTTGCAGATTCTGCAGCACCTAAGAAAAACGTGTGGATAGCTGTGTCATAAGAAGATGATATGGCAAATGCTTTTTTAGCCATTGATTTGCGATCCTCAAGTGACGTCTCTCCGTTTTTAGTCTTAAGTAACTCCAGTACGCTCGCGTACTCATCACGTGAGGGGACTATTAATACATCTTTGAAATTTTTTGCTGCAGCACGAATAAGGGAAATGCCCCCTATATCAATCTTCTCAATAATTTCTTGCTCTGACGCACCTGAAGCCACCGTCTCTTCAAATGGATAAAGGTC
>DTRK01000124.1 GCA_012965955.1 Flavobacteriales bacterium | reverse complement strand
CTGCCAGGTTATACTTTTTATCTTCAATAGATTTTTTTTTATCTTCAATAGCCTGTATTTATGCTATTTACTCGATTTGCTGCTATTTTCTTTTAGCTAATATTTGGGGACCTTACCTGATGAAAGGTATTATTATAGCAAATCTGGTATATTGTTGTCTTACAATTGTGCTAGTATTTTACTTCTACCAAAAACTGACTATGTTGGGATTGATTTATTTTGTACTCGAACTAATGGTTATTATCAGTTTGATCATTATCGAAAGAAGGGCCTATCGACAGAGCTTCTAAGCAATAATACCAGCGCGATACAATAGCAAAAATCAATCTACAACCCCGAACTTGATGTTGTCCAGCACCCTTTTGCCATCCAGGATCTGCATCAGATACAGGCCATTGGGTAAATCCGTCTTGTTAAAATAAAAGGTGGGTGGATGAACGTGATCATATAGCCTTGCCAGTTTACCACTGGAATTGTAAATGCGTATGATGAGATGATCACTGCTGGAAATGGGGATATTAACCACGGCACCATTAGACACAGGATTGGGAAATAGCCTGACCTTTCTTCTCTTAAGTGGGCTACCGCTTGAGGTGACAGGCGGCGTGTACTGGCTGCAGGAATCCGCTACCAGGTTGAGCTGTAAGAACAGCTCATCAAAGTAGCTGTCGTTGTCAGTACCCGATAACCGCTCTCCCATAATTATATACCTTATAAATCGCGTACCGACCGGAACGGCCCATTGCTCATCAACCAATGTCCATGATGTTTGGGGTGCCAATGAAGTGTCCGTCCCGGAAAGCACATTGTTTCCGGAATCCAAAAACTCCAATGCCACAGAAGGAATGTCCTGCCCTCCCCAGTCTGACAAATAACCACCATAAACCGCAGTACATACCCCATCATCCACATAAGCCGAATAACTACTTATGTCCACCTGCTGGTAGGCAGCACCAAATTGATTTTCAGTGCATATAGCACCTACTGCAAAATAATACTGCCCGGCAAAAGGAGAAGTGCCACTGCACTCCCCGCTTTCCAAAGATTCCAGCACACCGGCCTCTACCGTCCAGGAGCCTATCCCTGCCTCTGCACCTGGATTGGCCAGGAAATTAGCCGTTAATTGGGTACTACTGGTATAAAATGGGATAGGATCTGACCATGCACTCCAGGCAAGCCCTTTATCCCTATACCGTACCCGCCAGCAATAAGCTGTATTCGCCGCTGCACTCGCCTCCTCATCTACCAGGTCATCACCCAGCTGGGTGTTTATCTCAAAATACCAGTTCTCAAACTGCCGCCAACGATCGATCACAGGGCTGGTGAAATCCGAACAACCATTGCTTACCTGCCACTGAGAAGCGCCATGCTCATCACCATCCTGATCTGAAAAGTCATCTCCTAAGAGAATGAAACAATCCGGGTTAACTGTATCCCCATTTGCAGGGAAAATACCGGTGGGCTGCCCAGGAGAATTGTTGTTTAAGCGAATGGTAATACTATCCTCCAATGAATTATCCTTGGTTACAAATTCATCGCCGATGCTAAACCTTTTTAGGGTGAATCTGGGATCTGTACCCGCATCCACCTCAACTATTACATAACCATATTCATCCTGGCTTATGGTAAACTCATCGTAATCCGCCTGTGCAAACTCTCCCCAGTAATCGATATTGCCACCGGCTGTCGCTACATTCACCCACAGATGGGTATGGTCCTTTGACTGTCCGCGGGAATATCCATGTGTATGGCCAAAAAAGTGAATGGATGGCTTTCCGGTGCTCGTTGTAAAGTTTTCCAGCCGCTCAACTACCTGCCCTGTATAAGGTGTTTCCCCCGCTATCCAAAGCTCAGACTTGTGGGGATGATGAAGTTGGGCAAAAACAAACTCGATCTGTGGATCTGAAGCAGTAGCAGCAAGAAGGCTGTCCAGCCAATCCAGCTGGGCCTGTATCTGGTACCCGGTATTGGAATCCATGCCTACTATTCGTACGTTAGAACGGTCCTTATACCACCAGTGCTCCTCGTACCCTCCTGTGCCATTTTCCGGCAAATGAAAATACTTGAAAAAATAATCTGAATTGTATTCGTGATTGCCGGGGACCGGATAGACAGGCACATAACCGAACAAGGGATCTGCAGGGTCAAAGAACTGGTCTTTCCATTCGTTGTAAAAAAGTCCATTGTCCACAAGATCGCCTGGAATCAACACCATTCCCAGGTTTTCATTTACTGCAGAACCATAGGTGTCCTGGATATAATCGATAATACCACTATGAACCACCTCATAAAACTTATTGGGATTGCCTCCATCCTGCTGCATGTCACTTACCGCAGCCAGGTTAAAGGACGCCTCTTCTGACTGTTCCGCTGGAGTGATAAAATCATAAGTTATTGAGCTCACACCACCAGAATTTACACGGTAGTAGTATTTGGTGTTGCCCAGCAATCCTGTAAGGTTAGCAGTATAGATATAGGAAGTTAAAAAACTGACCTCTCCAGTAGCTATTACGGTGTCTCCCAGGGCAGGTGAAGTGCCCCACTTCAATAAGCTGGTGTATTGCCCGTCTGCCTCCCACATTACCGTAATGGAGGTTGGTGAAGCATCTTGCAAATAGGGGTTGACCAACAGCTGTTGTGCTTTTAGCTGGAGGATGAGAAGAGAAAAAAATATGGCGGCAGTATATTTCACAGTGGTTCAAATGTAGTAAAACACCCTAACAATTGAGGGCCTTATACACCCTCAGCTGCTTGAGGCGGGAGTCCGGGCTTACTCAACACAATAATGCCAGGGCTAATTTTTAAGTAAAAAAGCGCTGTGCCTGCCATTGTGTATAATTCATTGTTGTAGTTTAGCAATGCAATAAACAAGACCAACTACAACAAACACCTAAAAGGCAAGGCGAAGATCCGTTACAAGTTTACTTGCGCTAAAATGCGTTGCATTTCTGATTCGCGCCGTAAACTTGACTAACAACGAAATTATAGCCAAACCGTTGTAGCCAATAAATATATATTTGGAGAGGACGTCACTTCGGACGAATATACTTGTTGACAATTAACCCAGGGAGGTGCCTTGCATTTTGGGCACCAATTGAACTTATATAAACAGGGGCGTTATGGAGCCTTACCGGGCATCTCAAAAGTTCCTCCTTCAGGTCGAAGATAAATCCGCATATGTTTATATCTTTAACTTTATGCATATACCCCGATTTCAATACATTTTATGTTTACTATTGGTGTTCACTTTTGAACCCCTGATAGCTCAGTTTAATCCTGATGCAGGAATCATCCCTTCCTTTACAGAGGGTGCTTCAGTATCAGTCTCTTCCACAACCCCAAATACTTATGCATCAAGCATAATTGATGGGGATAAGGCTACATTCTGGCAATCAGGAGGAGCACTTCCTGATGGCTTTTTTGTTCGTGAAGACCTCAATATATTATTGGGACTGGGAGGAACGCCTGCATCCTCCAATTCAGGGTCCCTGCCCGATACAGTAATTACAGATGGAGATGTATATACAGCATTATTGATACCACCCGTTTCAGGTAAAGCCTGGGTAGAGTTTGACATGGGTGCGGGGGCTCCTTTTCGGTCACTTTCA
>DTRK01000123.1 GCA_012965955.1 Flavobacteriales bacterium | reverse complement strand
GATATGAAAGCATTTGACCCTAACTCTCCCTCTAATAATCCCAATAACCTTTTTGGCTTGCCTCACACGGCTGAGGAGGCTAATCTTGTGGTAATCCCAGTACCATGGGAGGTAACTGTTACAGGGCGATCCGGAACAGCCAATGCACCAAAGCAAGTTCTGATGGCTTCTCATCAGGTAGATCTCTTTGATCGCAACAAGCCCAGCCTCTGGGAACACGGTTTGTCGTTTGATGAATTTCCGACACAACTTATCACTTTGCAGGTGGAAGCAATGAAGTGCATTAAGAACTACAGGGCATTAACAGCACAGAACAAAGGGACAGATGATCCACAAGCGGCAGTTTTAAAAAAGGCGATCAATGAATGCTGTGAACAAGTCAACTACTGGGTGAAGAGAAGGGCAACGAACTGGTTGGCTGCAGATAAGATTGTTGCCACCCTTGGTGGCGACCACAGCACCTGTTATGGCCTTGTACATGCATTGACAGAAAAATACAATGACATATCAGTCTTGCAAATTGATGCCCATGCTGACCTAAGGGTTGCCTATGAAGGCCTAACCTATTCACATGCCAGCATCATGTATAACATTATGAATTTGCCGCAGGTAAAATCGCTGACAGCGGTAGGAATTCGTGACTTCTGCCAGGAAGAATTTAAATACATTGAGTCCTGTCCGGAAATTACTTGCCATTATGATCAGCAAATTCAAGATAATATATCCTCCGGCATTTCCTGGAAGAGCATCGTTGACACCATTGTTGAGGGTCTTGGTGAGCATGTTTATTTGAGCTTTGATGTTGATGGACTTAACCCAGCCCTATGCCCCAATTCGGGAACCCCTGTACCCGGAGGACTGGAATACGAACAGGCACTATACCTAATTGAAGCTGCTGTATCGACTGGTAAAAAGATCATTGGTTTCGATATTAGTGAATGTGGAAATGACCCCTGGGATGGGAATGTTGCAGCTAGATTACTTTGGAGGATATTTGGAATTATTAGTCCAAGGTAAGATCACTTCCTACGAAAGACATCATTCTGCTGGGCGTTGTACAAGAGGTCAAACAAAAGACCGCTAGCTGTATGAACTAAAAAGGAAACCCTCGTAGTGAATCCGCCAGCCGGCGGACAAACAATCTTATATCTGAGAAAAATAAAGTGCCGCCACCCCCCTGAAAGAGGATGACAGCACAACCAGTGAAACCGCACTAGTGAAGATCTATCAATCGCTCGAAGTGAGTGAACTCCTTGTCAGCAGTTATTCTCATCACCCTGAGAAAATATATGCCATGACTGATACCAAAGTCAAGGGTATTAAACTCATGTGAGTACTTACCTGGCTCCAGGTCTGCATCCACTAATACTTTAACGCGCTTTCCGATTTGATCATATATGACCATCTTGATTTTTGCAGATTCGTACAGCGTGTAATTAATATTTGTTCGTTCGTAATAAGGATTGGGTGCCACGACCATAGAGAAGTAGTTCTCCTCATCCTCCGTACAGGGGCCCAAATAGTCGCCATGGTCCAAATGCGCTTTCAAGCCATTTCTTTCAACTTCAATTGTATGAACATTATCGCGGTCAGTTGGTGGAATATGGCATACCTCAATCTTTTGAGCGTTCATGACAAATGGCAGCAACATCAGAGGTGCCAACATTACACACTGCGATAATCTCCTCATAATCAGTTCGTCCATCTTCCTGTTTATTCGTGCTCTATTATGGAACTGGACTTGTTTATGCAAGGATACGAAAGTATAGGCTGATGCAGTGTATTATACTGTAATCTTTGCCACTAAAATAGTGTAGGCGAAACACCTACCTTTTAATCATATACGGCGTATAAAAATATTTATACATTTGTACGCGGGTTTAGGTGTGGTAATACAAACAATTCAGCAACATGGGTAAAGGAGACAAAAAGACTACCAAGGGAAAGCGTTTTAAAGGGTCTTACGGTGTTTCCCGGAAGAGAAAAACCGGGAAGGGTACGTATGTTCCAAAAGGGACTACCAAAGGTAAAAAAGTAGAGACCAGCATAGAGGAGGTAGATACGGTAGTTGAAATAGCTGAAAAAGAAAAGTCCAAGCCCAAGCAGGCCCCCGCTAAGAGAGCTGTTGCGAAGAAGCCAGCTAAAAAAGCGGCCACGAAGAAACCCGCGAATAAGGCTTCTACTAAAAAGGCCGCTGCGAAGAAGGGCAAGAAGTGATTAGCCTAACCGTATTTCTGATTTCCTATATCAGCAGTGCTTCAGAGCGAGCAGCAGGTAGCGAGGCATAGAAGAACGTTTCTATATTCAGTGTGCCTTTAGGCCTCTTTGCTCAGATTTAGCCCGTTACAGAAATTTGACTTCGTGGATACGGTGGATTGGAATCAAAACCCCCATTTTCAATACGACCATTTTGTCTGTAACCGCCCAAACAGTTGTGTCTACCTTTCGCATGACCTCATCATCCTGAAAGATGATCTTTACCTTATAGCGATCCTGGTTCCCCAATTTTGAAGCATAGTGAAGAGAAATGATTCTTGAAGCTATGTCTTCGGAATTAAAGAGTACCTCCCCTGAAGGGAAGTGGAGCTGTGAAACATCTTCTTTTTGAGTGACGGTTGGTGCAAGTAATGTTGATTCCATAGTGGTGGTTTTACACTGAAACAATTATTTGCCCTATACGGTGTAATTCATTCGCGAATGTTTTGTGGATATGGGGCAGGTTATCAAAGTTATTTAAGCTAAAATTACATGTAATAGTTAAGAATCGTCCAGAAAGCTATAAGCATTATACGGAGTTTTTTGTAGGCATTTACCTACATGCTCTTCACAGGTTGCAACCTACATAAGGGAATACCCTGATTAACTATCGGCTAAGGAGATCGTATTCGATTACGTAGTGGATGAGGTCTGCATTGTTCTTGAGCCCGGTTTTTTGCAGAATCCTGGTACGATACGTAGAAATAGTCTTGGGGCTCAGGAAGAGTTTCTCTGCTATCTGGGATACTGATAAACCGCTCCCTATTTGCTTAAGCACCTCAAACTCCCTATCCGAGAGTTGCTCATGAGGCAATTTGTTCTTGTTAGTATCATCAAGTTCCGAAATCAGTTTGTGTGCCAGATTCGGACTAATGAACTTTTCTCCTTTGAGAAGTTTGTCAATTGCAGAAAGCAACATTTCTGGCGCCGAATCTTTGGTAAGATAGCCAGCTGCTCCGGCTTTTAACGCCCTAATGGCATATTGATCTTCCGGATAGACGCTTAGTATTAGAACCGGAAGCTTGGGATGAGCTACCCGGATCTCCTTCAACGTCTCTAAGCCATTTCTTCCCGGCATGGAGATATCCAAGATAGCAACATGTATATCGAGGGAATTGATCTTCTTTATCAGCTCCTGTCCGTTGGTGGCCTCTATCACTTGAATATTTGGCCTTGCAGCCAGGATTTCCTTTAATCCAGCTCTTATTAGCGCATGATCGTCTGCAATGGCTATTCGTATCATATTGCTAACCGGTTATTGGAATTGAAACTGTTAGTTTAGTACCCACCCCTTTCTCTCCTTCTATTTCAAAGAGTCCACCCAATCCGAGTGCCCTCTCCTGTATGCCAACAAGCCCGAAGGAGGTAGCCTTTTTGATTTTTCCTTTGTCAATACCCCTTCCATCATCAGCTATGGTCAAAACTATGTTTTTTGCGTTTCTTATCAAACTAACTTCAACGTTTCTTGCATTTGAGTGCTTTGTGATGTTTGTGAGCGCCTCCTGAACAATTCTATATAGCGTGGTAGCTGCTTCGTGATCTGAAACGAGTTCGTCCTCTGAATCCAGATGAATTCTACATCCGATGTTCGTTCTCCTTCTAAAATCTCCAGCCAACCATTCAATAGCCGCATTGAGGCCCATATCATCCAAAACCACCGGCCTTAAGTTGGCGGATATTCTGCGCATCGCTTCGACGGTAGCATCCACTTTAGAGATCATCGATTTAGTCTTGCGTTTCAAGGACCTATGTTCTTTAGTGGGAAACTGGTCGATGAGTTGCTTATCGAGCATCGAAATATCAAACTTTAACGCCGTAAGAATCTGACCCAGACTATCATGAAGGTCACGTGCAATTCGTTTACTCTCCTCTTCTTTAACGCTGTGCAGATGCGCAGATAGGCGGCGAAGTTGCTCATGTGAGTTTCGAATCTCTTCGTCTGCCTGCTTCTGCTCAATAACACGGGCAATCTGACCAGAGATAAAGACCAACAGTTCCAAATCATCCTTGGTGTACATATTGGGATCGCGATAGCTTTGAACCACCACTACCCCAATAATACCTTTAGAGGTAATTAAGGGTGACCCCAACCAAATAGGTGATTGTGTACCAATCATGACAGCCTCACCGCTCTTCTTGAGCTGGCTTCGCACCTCTCTATCCACATAAAGCGCTTTGCCTGTTCTCCGAATGTAGTCAGTGAGGCTCTTTTTAAGAGTCATCTGCTCAAATTCGTTGATCTTGTCGAATTCATCTGCATAGTGAGGAAAAGAATAGGCATCCGCGTCTTCATCGTATAAAGCGACGTAAAAATTATCTGCATTGATAAGTTGAGCTAATTCCTTGTGAAGTTGTTTCAGCAAGGTCTTAATATCCCTGGTACTCGTTGCAGCCTGGGTAATTTTCAAGAGCGTTTCCTGAATTTTCTGCTGTCGCTTTAGTTTGGTAACATCTCTAATGATTCGCTGATATCCTATTATTGTGTCGGTTTCATCCTTTAATGCTGAAGAAGTAAGCATGCACACCACCTCCTCACCTGTCTTCTTCTTGTTGACAATGACTTCAAAATCCATAACAAAGCCATGTTTTTTGATCTCCGCCTGAAATTTTCTTCTATCTCCTGGCTTTAAATATTGTTCAGCTGTGGTTTGTTTAGAGAATTCCCTTTTATTCCCAAAGCCGGTAATTCCCAGTGCAGCTTTATTTACATCTATGATGCTACCGTCTAAGGACGTGATATAGATTCCTTCTCTGTTGTTTTCAAAGAGATTTCGAAATCGGGTTTCATCAAGCGGGACGGTGATATTTTGTTTTTTTTTCGGGGCAGGCATGGTGCGCAAAGAGTAATATCTACAATATTAGGTTATACAAGATAACGAAAAAGAGGGAAAGCAGCCAGCATATTATCTGGATCATATCACAGTGCATCTCTTCAACTATAATTAGTTTCGAATCGTACTCCTACACGAGCTTATCCAAGTACTTCAACTAGCAATTTATCAACTTCTTTACCTCCTTTTATATCCGCCCAACACTCACCTTGAGAAGGATATACATGTGGGCAGTATTTCCTGAGGCCAGAAGGGGAACAGCTTAAATGCGACATTTATATAATACTATGGCGATTTGCGAAGCTCACCAGACCAGCGGCAGTATGAATTTCCAGCTTCTGCATAATGTTACCCCGGTGGTGGTCCACGGTTTTTGCTGAGATAAAGAGTTGCTTACCTATCGCCTTACTATTTTGTCCCTGAGCCACCAGCGAGAGGATTTCTGTTTCCCTTTTGGTGAGCATTGAAGATAGATTTGTATCTCCCTGAACTGCCTCTAACTTGTTTGCATTGCTTTTCAGTAGTAGCTTCTCAGTATTCTTTCCGAAAAACCTGCCACCTTCGGCAATGATGCGGATTCCCTTTAGGAACTCGTCCCGGTCCACATCTTTAAGCATATAGCCGTGTGCACCAAATTTGATACTTTTTAACATATATTCCTCCTCATCATGAATAGAGAAGACCATGGTCCTAACCTCAAGATGATCTTCCTTCATTCTGGCTATCAACTCAAGACCATTCAGTTTGGGCATATTGACGTCAATAATGGCGACATCAGGCTTGAGCTCACCTATCTTTTCAAGCGCATCTTCTCCATCCACTGCTTCACCTATTAGATCAATATCCACTTCATCTTGAAGAAGGTAACGCACCCCATCGCGAATCATGGCGTGGTCATCTGCTATCAATATTTTGATCACACTCATTCACTCACCTTTTTCATTGGGAAGTCAACCGTTATTGTGGTTCCCTTATTCAGCGCCGACTCTATTAGAATTTCCCCGTTCAGCAGCTCCGATCGATTCTTCATATTACCAAGTCCATTCCCATGACCTTTTCTTTCCTTCGATTGCGAAAATATAGTTTTTGGGTTAAACCCTTTGCCGTCATCTTCAATCATTAATCGAAGAACCGAGCCTACTACATTTAAGTGAACATTGATTTCCGAGGCTTTGGCATATTTGAGACAATTGTTCATGGCCTCCTGAACTATCCTGTAAATTCCAATTTCGGCTTCCTCACCCAGCCTTTCCTCCAACCCAAAGCTATGAAAACTAATTTTCGTACTTGTCACCGCCTGGGATTGTTCGACAAATTGGTTGATTGCTGCGACCAATCCAAAATCACTCAATGTTCCCGGCATTAGCTTATTCGACATAGCTCTAACTTCAACGATCATTTCATCAATACTGCCTTTCACTTCTTGCACCAGCTTCATTTTATGCTGAATACCTTTTCCCCTCAACGCTGTATCCATGCGAATTCTGATAGAGGTCAAAATCTGTCCCAGCCCGTCGTGGAGCTCCAAGGATATTCGTTTACGCTCCTCCTCTTGTGCGTTTACTATGGCCTTCAAACTCCTTTGACGTTCCTTCATCCGGCGCTTTTCAGCTAGCTTTCTTTTTGACACATCAATAATGTGGTACAGCATTGCGGAGACGCCTCCATAGTTAATGAGACGTACATGAATTTCAACCGGAATGACCTTGCCAGATTTATGTTTAAAGAAGGTCTCCAAATCCGTTTTATCACCTTTAAGGCAGCGTTCAAAATCTTTCACCGACTTATCAAGGTGTTTCTTGGGCATGAGATTGAGGAAACTACTGTCGATTATCTCATCCCACTTAAGGCCAAAAAGCTTGAGAGCCGCTGGATTGGCATCTATCACTTTTCCCATTTCATTTAGAACAAGAATGGCGTCAGGAGACTCTTCCAATAATACCTGAAACCGCTTCTCCGTATCTACAATGGCGGCTGACATAAACTTCAGGACGGAGATGTCCCTAATAATCCCCTGGTATCCGATAATATCGCCTTGGCCAGATATGCGTGCTGTAGAGTTCAAGACACCCACAAAGGAGGATCCGTCTTTACGTTGAAGCTGTAGCTCGTAATCAATAACGTAGCCTTGCTTAATTATTTCTGCTTTGAAGCGTGTTCGGTCTTTAGTGTTCTTATATAATTTTTTGACATTGAGGAGCAATAACTCCTGCCGCGTATAGCCGAACATATTGCCAAGGGATTTGTTGGCAGCCTGAAGGTTGCCAGCGAGATCAGAAATATAAACTCCATCACGAGTACTTTCGAACAAGTCTAAATAATCCTGTCCTCCTCCAAGCGTTTCACTATTTACTGCTTTTTTTCGCTTTGTTGCTTTGCCCAAACCCTCAAATTTTGGAATATGCTAAAGATATTAAAAATTGAGGGAGGGGAAAAAACGGAAGATATTTCCCAGATAACAATAAACCTTGGTTTAAGTATGATTTGGACACCTGTCTTCAGGCTTCCAGCTGCCGTAATCTTCTATGCAGAATGGAATAACAGAACCCCAAAGTGAGCTCTGATATTCGCACTTCACAAATATCCCCTAAAGACATTGAAGCATACCCCCATAATAGTAGACGAAATTCCCTATTTTTGGTTTAGCCCAGCAGGTTTGCATTTGAAATGGGCTTTATCATAGAGAAAACCGGAAAAGAGAGTCGCCAGAGTACGGAGGTTGATGTCGATGCTTCCAGATTGCACACTCTCTTCTTGACCTAAATACATAAACGATGGATTATTGCGTTCTTAATATCTGTTTTTGTGAGCAAGATGGTTCGTAGATCCTGCATCACTATTTTCCTAAGTTTTGTGGCATGCTCTACCACACCAGCGCAAGATACAGCCCCAAGTTTGAGTATTGAGTTTCTCTCCAACGACGAGGTAAGCAATATCAATTTTAAGCAGGGCCCCTTTGAGGTACATGCCAAAAATGTGGCAGAGATGCTTGAAGCATACTTCGCTGACTTCGAAAAGGCTCATGAAATAGTTGTACTCGAAACTTTCACAACTGACAGCATGCCTCAATACAGCATCCATGCGCGACCAGCTATGTTTGTAAATGATATGGAGGAACTTGGTGCAAAACTTAGCAAGATAAAAGGTGTTAAGACACTATTTACAGATTACCATCTTGCCTATATCATAGAGACCAAAGGGGGAGTTTTAGATAAGAATGCTTCTTATGTTCCTGAATTCAAGGTACCTGTTCAGCGAGAATTTGAAGCCTTACAAGCGGCAACCCTGCTTGGGATGCGTGAAAACATTCAAGAATGGGCTCGTACGGAAGTACTGCCTATACTCGGGGCTTTTGAAGAGAATGTAGCTGACAAATTTGAAGGTGTCAAAACTATAGGCATGCTGACAAGCACAACTGATTTATCAATAAAGAAAGATGTGTTGGCGCTTACAGAGGGCAATCCTGATTATTGGAGGGGCGTTATAGAAATGTCTGCAGGCAATCAGCTGGTCATTGCCTCGAAGGTATTTATGCATGTGGCCAACGGGGAATTTGATTATATAGGCAAGTACCTGGAGGTCATTAGCTTTTTTACAGATCCCAAAACTATTGGAGCTTACTACTTCAAGGAGTTGCAATGGCGCCTCGATATTTTCCAGGCTGAGCTAACTGCACAGGTTAACGGCGGTATCATGATGCATGATGCCAAGAGATACGCCAAATCAATAGAAACCTATCAACGAATTCTCCAAGACTATCCAGGCTCTGCATCGGCCATGTGGGAGTTGTATCGTTCAAGTAATACTCTTAGAATACGTTATGACGAAATTGATGCTGACGACAGAACGGACTGGAATGTCTTCAGAGAAAAGATATTGATGGCAAACCCCTTCTACCTTACGGATATGGAAGCACTCACTGCAAAAGAAGAGTATCTCATTTCTAGAAGAAAGCAAATCACAGAGCTGTTTGTCAAAGAGAAAGAATTCACGGAAGACTTCATCACTTTGGCAGATATAAGCCTGGATCTGGAAATTTATGGCTTTGCAGCACACTTGTACTGGATGCTCATCAGTTCCATTCCCAAGGCAGAGTACCCAGAAAGAGAGCTTATACCCTACTTTCTGTATTGCCTGGACAAAATCGGTGACAAGAAACTCATTGGAAATTTTGAAGGCGACCATGACACTGATTTCACGCGCATTGCTGAAGAACGCAAGCAACTGATGCTGGAAAGCTCCGTGTACCAGATGTTCAACGATACAGAGTGATGGTAATTTGTAAGTGGGAACTGGATTGGTAAACATCGAACACGTGTTGCATTCAAAAAGAACGGCTTTGATTGTGGGATTAGTGAAAACTGGTGGCATATTCTAGTATCATGTGAGGTACCAACGCCTCAGTCAAACCTATGTGCCCCAAATTAACCGACCATAAATATCCTTATATTAGACACATAACTCGCATTCATACAAACCACCAAACATGAAACAAAGGAAGCCCCTGTCTATAGCCGCTGTGATTCTTGCACTTCTCCTCTTTACAGCATGCAATCCCAACAGAGTATTCGAGGAATACCATAGCGACTTTACGCAAAACCGATGGCACGAAGATGAGCCCGTGAACTTCACTGTTCATATCGAGGATACGGTGAGTGAGCACAAACTATATGTGGCACTCCGACACGTATATGGCTACCAATTTGAAACAATGAAAATATATGTAGATGTCACAACGCCTTCTGGCAAATCGGTCACAAAGGGATATGATCTTCAAATAATGGGGGGTGATGGAAAGTACCTTAGCGATTGCGCCGGTGACATTTGTGATCTGGAAGTTCTGCTTGAAGACCACGTAAGGTTCGTTGAGCCCGGTGACTGGAAGTTTGTCATCTTTTGCGATATGGATCGTCCGTATGTGCCCAATGTCATGGAATTTGGTGTAATCATCGATAAGTATCCAGCAGATGCAGAGCATCTGAATTAACTAACTTCAGCACTCTGCTTTGTACTACTCATAAAGAGTGTAAAATGTCCATGAAATAAACAAGAAGAGAACGTATTTTTGCTATCTCGATAGTCAATTTGATAATAACAAGTGGCACAATATTGGTGAAGCAGACAATCAAAATTTAAACTACCATAATGAAAAAGTTATTCTATCTGCCCTTTCTTTTCATGCTGGGCCCATGTACGAGCACCGATATTCTTCAAGCTGTGAATGATGTAATCCAAACGCCGCCTGCACTTTCAGAATCCGACATCGCTGCCGGATTAAAAGAAGCCCTGGTAAAAGGTACTGGTACCGGAACGGCAACTGCTTCCAAACTTGACGGCTACTTTAAGAACCCCAGGCTCAAAATTCCATTTCCGCCAGAAATTACCAAGGTCGAGACCAAGTTGCGGCAGCTTGGAATGAACAGCCTGGTTGACGATTTCATTTTATCATTGAATCGCGGAGCGGAAAAAGCGGCAACGGAAGCCAAACCCATTTTTGTCGATGCGATCAAGTCCATGACCGTTAAGGACGCATGGGGAATTTTAAGGGGAGAGGATGATGCAGCAACGGATTACTTAAGGCGCACGACCAGCAATTCGCTTGAAGCGGCGTTTAAGCCGGTCATCAAGACATCTTTAGACGCTGTCGATGCAACGAAGTACTTTACCAAGATCGTGAACACCTATAATAAGATTCCTCTAATCGAGAAAGTCAATCCAAATCTTGAGGACTATGCAACTGACAAAGCCATGTTTGGGCTATTTCTCCTGATTGAAGATGAAGAGAGAAAGATCAGAAAAGATCCTGTTGCGCGAACCACAGAACTCCTCAAAAAGGTATTTTCCCAACAGTAGAACAATAACACGCGACCATTGAATATTTAAACCAGAAAAACACAACAGATGAAAAAAACTACCCTGTTAACCATATTCGGATTATTTATCACAGTAATCACATTTGCCCAAGCCAATTATAACACTATTATTTTTTCAGAAAACGGAGAAAAATTTTGGGTCATTGTTAATGGCGTAAGGCAAAACGATGCTGCTGAAACAAATGTTAAGATTGTTGGATTAAATGCCAATGGGTATCGCTTTAAAATCATATTCCAAGATGCGTCAATTCCAGATATTGACAAAAGCATGGGTATGCCAGAAACATCTGCTGAGGTGACGTTCAGAATTAAGCAAAATAAAAAAGGCGCCTACGTGCTGCGTTATTTCAGTCAGACGCCCCTTCCAGCAGAGGCAGCAGAAGCACCAAGGCAACAAATGGTAACCTACTCCACCACGGCAGTATATCCTCCAAATCCTCGCGAGGAGGTCAGCACTACTACTACCACAACATCAACAACTACCTCATCGGGGACTGTGCCAACCAGTGGATCTTCAGAAAATGTGAACATGAACATGAACATTGGAGGAATATCAATGGGTGTCAATATCAATGTTAATGAAAGTCATGGCAATACAGGTGCCACCACCACGTCATCGTCAACAACAACTACTACAACGAGCACTAGTTCGATGTCAACCACGGCACCTGCACCGGCGAAGTCTGACCACTACGTTATGAGTGGATACGATGGCCCAATGGGTTGTCCCTGGCCAATGGAGAAAGGGGATTACGCTTCAGCAAAAAGCACTATCGCTTCAAAATCATTTGATGACACCAAGCTGACTGTTGCCAAGCAGATTGTTGGAGCCAACTGCCTTTTTGCAGACCAGGTAAAAGAGATCACAGAACTCATGAGTTTTGAGGATTCTAAACTGGACTTTGCCAAGTATGCGTACCCCCGTACATACGACCAGGGCAACTATTTCAAGGTCAATAATGCATTTGACTTTGAGTCTACCATTGAAGAGTTGAATGCATATATTAGCACGCAGCGTTAATATTATTTCTACTTTTACTTTGTGAAAAAAGTACTGCTACTGTCTCTATTGCTTTGTGCTGGGTTGTCCGGATTCTCCCAGCAGGGAATTGGTGTGCGCCTTGGAGACCCCAGTGGGATTACCTACAAGAAGTACAGTGGTGACAAGGCGCTGGAATTCAGCATAGGCAGAACATATTTTATAGGAAAGGGCTATTATAACCATCAGTTCTACGAGTGGTATGCTACTGAGACCTTCTCTCATAAGGATTATGTATGGGTTGAATCTAAGAACTCACTTCCGATCGGTATGAATGTGCATTACTTGATTCACGAGGACTGGTTCGCTGCAGAGTTTGACGGATTACAGTGGTATTATGGATTTGGCGGGCAGTTCAGGACGCAGAGTTACTCCCATAAATATCGATATAAAGTAGACGGCGATCCGAGGTGGTATTATACAGAAACTGATAAGTTCACAGACATTGACCTTGGTGCAGATGGAGTTATCGGTGCCGAGTACGAGTTTCGGGAACATCCTTTTAGGGTGTACACTGATCTCACATTGTTCATGGAAGTGATTGACAGTCCATTCAACTTTGATATGCAATGGGGGATTGGTGGGCGGTATATGTTCTAGATCTTCTGACGTTGAATAAACCCACTCTCCTCCTCTCTTGGATTATATTAATCATTACTGCATGCTCTGTGCCTGATGCAACAGAGGAACAGAATGCAGCAGCATCTCCT
>DTRK01000122.1 GCA_012965955.1 Flavobacteriales bacterium | reverse complement strand
CGCCTGTCTGAATATTGGCTGTCATATCCCGTATGTTCACATAGTTAAAGTGTGCATCACTATTGTTCTGTACGTTGGTGCCGCAGATACCAGCATATCCCATAATAGAGCTTCCGCTGGCGGGTTCAACCTCTGTTTGCCCGCTACCGCTGCGGCTACATGTGTTCATGGTGTGGTATCCACCAAACTGATGCCCCATTTCATGGGCTACGTAATCTATGTCAAAAGGATCACCTACCGGATTGGATCCTCCCGTATAACCACTTCCCTTCTGCCCGGAGGTGCACACGCAAGAGATGCAGCCAGCATTCCCGCCACCTGTCGTGTTGAAGTTGTGGCCAATATCGTAATTGGAATTGCCAATTTTGTTGTCAATCTCTGTTTGCGTGGTATTGTTCCACTCATTAGTCCAGGGATCGGAGTTGGTGCTGCCCCAGTATATAATAAGGTCATTATTACTTACAAGCTGCATGGTCACGGAGAGATCAATTTCATAAACACCATTCACTCGGTTCATGGTGACCGCCATGGCTGCCTGTATGTCTGCCAGCTCTGTACCCGTGTTAGCGAAAAAATTACCGTATTCCGCGGTACATGAAAGCGCCAACCTAAACGTTCTGAAGATCTGGTCATTGGCAGACTGGGATTTAATCCCGCCTGAAATACTCTTGTTGAGGGACGATGGAGTACTTGGAACTCCCATCAGGCATTGCCACGCTGTCGGGTCCTTGGTAATAGCGTCACGGTCATACGCAATATAGAAGTTCCGATAAGGTAAACGTGTGCAATCCAAACTGTGTCACAGAAAATCGCATATAAGCGGTAGGATCTGCAATACCCTGTGCAACGTATGTTTTTATCATTGGGTATTTGGCAGCCAGAACCAGGTCGAGGATAGGTGACTCGTATACCTCATACGGTTCCAGCACTCCAGCGGAGTTGGGAAAACTAAGAATAATGGGCTTAATGGTATTTTGACCTCGTGGCGGGGCATTAACAAGTTGGCTTTTGAGGCTCTTTAGATCTAACTCATAAAGCAGATACGAAGAAGGGTAAATATGTCGGGCAACTTTTTGGTTATTCTGTAATGCTACATCAGTTACAGGTTTCCAAAGTGTATTAGAGGTAAGAACCTGTTGAGACCACACGGGTAGCGTCATGCAACACAGCACTGATAGTGCATAGATTCTTGGAGGCAAAGAAATCATAATTATAGTCGTTACTTGTTGGTTTATATCAAATAGTCGTTACTTGTTGGTTTATGTTAAACGGTGATATGTGTCCGAAAGTTAGCAAATTTATGCCAGTAAATTGGTGATTGCAATGAGATTAACGAGTCTAAAACTTAGTCCGATTTGCAATATTTTCCTGATTCTTCTATCGGGTACTTCTTATCCAGATCGACATCGTTGTAGCCGTTTGATCTGCCCCAGGAGAATATCCATTCGAAAAGCGGCAGCAATTTATCCTCCTTGATTTGGTCGAGAAAATATACCTCGTGTTCCTTCTCTTTGATGCCCATTTCATACAGCACTTCATCATGGTCTTTGATGCCTAATTCGTGAAAGAAGTGCATCATTCTGAAGTATTCGCATACATTCCCACTTTCCAGCCTACCTGCAAAATAGAAGGGCATAAACCTCCCGATTACGTAGCAGCTCGCTGAAATCACCCTTCCCAGAACGTGAAATTTAAGCTCGTATTTTTTTGAAATGGGAATGTCGTATGCCTCCATGATCTGCAAGACCTCAGATCGGTGATTCCATTCATCAATCTCAATTTGCCGGATTGCTGCCTTGGCATTGGGGTCACTGACCGATGCTGCATGTCCAATATATGCAAAGGCTGCAGCCTTTTCGGCAGAATATGCGCGCTGTAGAAGATCTATAAGTGCGGGGTGGCCCAGTCTCATTTCTTCACAAAGTTAAAAACTGGTACAAGTACTCATTTACCATGGCAAGTCGAATATAGAATCCTGAGGCCAAAGGTAACTCAATCTGACTAAATCCGAAGGCCACTTGTCATTGTAATAGGCTAGTGCCAAACTCCTGGTGATCTTTATCTCAGGGTATAGACCATTCGGTGTAAGCTCACTGGTGAAACGGGCATTATCTTCTTTAAGTTAAATCGGGCTGATTCTTTGCATAAACTCCTTCCTGTAGGATCTGCCAATCTTGATAAATTGATCGCTGACCACGATAGTATTCCCATCTATGCTAACTATTTTATCAATGCGTACGATATAAGATCGGTGCACGCGAATAAAGTCTTTCTTCGGTAGCTTATTGAGAATACTGTTCAAAGATGTATTGACCATATACCTGGTACGAGATGTACGTATAAAGACGTAGTCTACAGCCGCTTCAATGAGCAGAATGTCCGTCAACGCTATTTTCTCTAGCACGGAATTTACTTTAACAAATATTTCATTTCCAACCGAATTAGCATAATTACGGTGGTTAAATTGATTTTTGGCCTTGTTTACCGCCTTTAGAAACCGTGAGTACGAGACGGGCTTAAGTAAGTAATCCGTTACATCATAATCAAAGGCTTCTAAAGCGTGGTGCTCTTTAGCGGTGATAAGGATAATCTGCGCTGTCACGTCGACGTGTCTCAGAAACTCCATGCCGCTCATTACCGGCATTGCAATATCCAGGAGTATCAGATCAACAGTTGTCTCGTTCAAGATATTTGCAGCCTTCACGGCACTGTCACATGCACCCGACAAGGTTAAAGAATCTGTCTCTTTAACAAACCCCGCTATGAGTTCGCGTTGGACCTTATCGTCATCTACAACCAGGCACCTCATAAAAACATGATTTATTGGTTTTTTTATTCGCTCACAGACCACAACTCGCTGTTTACAGAAGCAATTTACTGAATAATAGAAAAACATGCTCTCAAAATGCAGTATTCACGTTGTATTTATAAGTGATCGAAAAATCTGTGGGTTATGAAAGTAGCAACAGAGCTTAACCATGCTCCTATAACCAGAACTAAAGATCAGCCATTGATTTATCTGGTGGATGATGACCCTGTATTTCTAACTTTGATTCAAAGTGAACTGAGCAGCATGGCCAAAGTAAGGACAAGAGCTTTTTCCTCGGGAGAATCATGTTTAAAAGAGATGCATAAGAATCCATCCATGGTGGTGCTCGATTACGAACTGGCTAGCGACAATCCCGACAATATGAACGGCGTGGAAGTGCTGAGGAAGATCAAGGAGTCCAATCCTGAAACTGAAGTGGTAATGCTTTCCGGATGGGATGATGTTAATATAGCGGTTGCTTCCATGAAGTTTGGCGCCTATGACTATGTGATCAAAAACGAAAGTGCCTTGATCAACATTAAGAATAGAACAAAAAACATATTTAAAAAGTTTCAAATCCTCGAGAGACTAGCACAAGAGAAGATGTACAAATATTACGCATTAGGGCTGATAGTGCTGATAGGGACGTTCATTTTTGTACTTCAATGGCTGGTGAAACCTTAAGATTTTAGACGAAGCCATTAATTACTAACGTGAACCATTAATTCAAAGAACACATCATGAAAATTCTAATTGTTGAAGACGATAAAATTATGTCAGATAATCTGGAAGCTTTACTCAAACCAGAAGGATACGAGGTTGTGGTGGCCAGTGACGGAATTGATGCATTGAAAATGATCATAGATACGCAACCGGACCTGATCATTACTGATATCCTGATGCCCAACCTTTCGGGACTGGAATTGCTGAACATCTACAAGGGCCAGCTCTTTCAGGAAACACCGGTCGTTGTGATATCTGCCATGGACGGTTATGATGTACAATATTTTTCCATAGCGGTAGGTGCCGCTGCTTACTTTGTGAAGCCGTACTCAGGTGCCGAGGTAGTGCAAACAGTAAATGACTTATTGGCTAAAACAGTCGAACCATAAATGATAATTGACGTACAATAAGTAACCAAACGGGAAAAACGTGTAATTATCGAAGCAAAAAATCAGGCGCTAATCCTTATCTGCTACCATAACGACTATTTCGCTGAAGACGGCATACTTCGGGAGGTTGCTGGTGAGTCATCCAAAGTAACGGGAATATTGGAAAATACCGCAGCCTTCCTGAACGAACAGGGAGATATGCCGGTTATCTCTGCTCCAATTATTTTTACGGAAGACTACAGTGAGCTTAAGGAACTGGTTGGCATTCTCAAAACTAACGTGGAAGTAGGAGCGTGTAAAGATCCCACATTGGAAGGTGAAGCGATATTGTCATGAGGAAGGATAATGAAAATAGCGTTGAAGTCCAGATACAGCAGCGACTAATCAAAGAGCTTACTGAGACAAACCGGAAATTGCAGGAAGAAATAGAAAATGCGTTGGCCGCTGCCAAGGCGAAGTCTCGTTTCCTGGCCAATATGAGCCATGAGATTAGAACCCCTATGAATGGTATTGTGGGACTGACCCATTTGTTGCTCGGCACTGAGTTAACAGATAAGCAGCGAGAGTACCTGAACGCCATGGTAACTTCATCGGACACCTTATCGGTGATAGTGGATGATATCCTGGATATTTCAAAACTCGAAGCGGGTAAGCTCAAAATAGAGAGCAGGAGTTTTGACCTGACGGCTACCATCGCAAACGTGCTGGAAATATTCAGCGGAAAGGCTGCTGAAAAGGGACTGAACTTACATCTTGAAATTGGCGGTAGTCTTCCCCCTAAAATTATTGGGGACGCTGCACGCCTTAACCAGATATTGTACAATCTTATAGGAAATGCCATTAAGTTCACCAAAGAGGGTGAGGTAAAGTTGGAGGTGAAAACAAAGGGTGGGGATGACTCCAATGTTGATATTGAATTCAGGGTACAGGATACGGGCATAGGTATTGTAAAATCCAAGCTGGAATATATCTTCAAGGCATTTGCACAAGCTAAAAGCACGACTTCAAGAAAATACGGGGGTACAGGGCTGGGGCTGACCATTGTCAAGAGATTGGTTGAATTGCAAGGGGGAAGCATCTCTATAAAAAGTGAACCCGGAAAAGGTACTGAGTTCATCCTCGTCATTCCCTACCAAAAAGACAAGAGCCCGAACCGGGATGATCAGGTAGCTATCGGATCGGTTACAGGGATCAGGAATGGACGATCACTGGAACGATTGAAGGGGTTACAGGTGTTATTGGCTGAAGACAATCCAGTTAACCAATTGGTTACGAAAGACCTTCTTCACAGTGTCGGGGTGGAGGTTGTTTTAGCGGATAATGGTGTTGAAGCCATCAGAAGCCTGGAAGCAGCTGAGTTCGATGTCGTGCTAATGGACATACAAATGCCGGTCATGGATGGTTACCAGGCAATGAAACACATGCGAACTGAAATGGACTGGAGCAAGCGCACCGTGCCAATATTGGCCCTGACCGCCCACGCTACTGAAGGAGAGATGGAAAAGTGTACACGGGGGGGAGCCAATGATTACCTTTCTAAACCGTTTAACCCCCAGGATCTTTTTACCAAGATCGCCGAGTTGGCAGGAAAATCTGCTATAGCTCCGAGCAGTCTTAATCGCAAAGATTTAGATACCCGTAACGAGGATAAGATTGTCGATATTGATGCATTAAGGGATTTTACAGGAGGAAGGGTAACATTGATGATAAACACCATCAATATACTTATTAGTCAGCTGCCCAAGAATCTGAAGATCATGCAAGATGCAGCAACAAATAAAGACTGGGAAAGGATGAGGAGCCTTGCCCACAAAACAAAACCCAATATGTTGTTGATCGGTGCGAAAACCCAAAAAGAGATACTTCAGCATATTGAACGGGATGCCAAACAGTGCACAGACCTGGATGGAATTCCCAAATTGGTAGACAAGATTGCAGGTTGCATGCCGCAAATTATCGAAGAACTGGAAAAAGCAATTGTAAGTTTGGACTTGGAACTTAATAGCACCGAGAGCTGAATTTAGCGTAGCGGCATAAATATGGCTGCTACCCGGTCACCTAAGCTTACTGATATATCATGAGTATTCCAAAGTCAAAAGGTGTCCATAAACAGGCTTTCATACCGCTTTCCCTCAAACCTGTGTTGGCCCAGCTGTTACAGGTTTTGAAACCGGTGAAGCTGCCATTCGCTTCATAGAATGCGTCGTAGTTGTGATAGCCTTCGTCTGGCAATATTACTTTGCGATTGTCTCCGTTTAGTTTGAAGGTAGCAGCGATATATGCTTGCAGTTTTTCATTCTGAGTACTGGTCAGCTTGATACAAACCCAATTGTTACCCATTCCCTGGAGGCGTGATACGTGCATTAGGGAAGGAGTGATTAGAAATATCCCTGTCAGCGCATTCCCCAGAGTTAGATCCTTCCATTCCGGGGTTTCGAGGTAGAATTTCTTATCTCCCCAGCCAAACGCAAAATATTGGTCGTCAGCTGAGTAATCCAAATCCTGTAAGAGGGTAGGGGTGATCTCGTCAATAGGGACTATAAAATCTATGTGGACCCCGTTGGTCCGCAAGTACAAGGTGTGGTTCTTCGTTTCAGTCTCTGTATTCTCACTCACGGGGATGTAGGTGCAGATGAGTGCGAGTACGACATAGACAATAGGAATGCAGATGACCATCAGTATCCCTTTGAGTATTTTCTTCAAGAAGTTCAAGAATGTTGTCTTTTTGCTTGTATCCTAATTAACTGACAAGTCACTTTCCAGGTTACGTGACCCACTGGAAAATTTACCAATACCAGATTCCAGTATCCAAATAGATCCAATCTAGGTTGGGGAAAGTTGATATTCAGATATCAAGATCATCCCACCCAGGTAAATTCCGCTGTTGAATAATCATGGGCATGCCTCTTTATAGATTGATGGTCCGAAGAAAGAAGACGCCGAAAATCGCATGAATAGCAATTATACGGGGAATGCCTGAATATGAAAGCTCCGCAATTCTGTATCCGGCGCTGGTGGTCAAAATCACCTATGGAACATAGGGAATGACACTTGCAAACACAATCAACAAATAGGCGACTATTCGCTTGCGCAGTCAATAATGGATGCATACTGAAACCGCCAAGCTTGAAGGCTTGCTCTTCTTGTTTGATTGCGCTTATTATATTTACAACTAGTCCTGTTCCGCCGTTTTGCTATTCTTTACCGAATTGTCTTTTTCCAGCTTTGTGATATTAGCGGATAGTGTCTTGTTCTCTCCTTCGAGTTTCTTGAGGAGATTCTCATGATCGTTGAGTTTCTTGTTGAGGTTGGTGATCTCCTCGCTTATCTTGGCATTTTCACTCTGGGTTGTGCTTAGTGCCTGGGTAAGCTCTGCTTTCTTTTTGTTGAGGTCTGCAATGGTCCCTTCATGTTGCTTGCAGGTTTCTTTTAAGGAAACAATTTCCCCAAGGGATTTGGTGGCCGACTCAGTCAGGGCCTGTATGGTATCTGTTTTTGTGCTCATGGTGTGTGTTTTAATTCTGAATGACGAGCGTGTCGCCTACTTCAATATGATTTGGATTACCTAGTTCATTGTGGCCAGCAATGTGGTGGTGTTTAAAGCCATGACCGTGGTACAATTCGGAGATGCTCCACAATGATTCACCTTCTTTCACTATGTGCAATTTATGGACCCCGCTGGCGTCTTCTTCCTCAAGGTCATTTACTGAGCTCTCAATGGTGGCATGTAACTCTGCCAACTTATTGTTAAGTTTGGTAATCTCCTCCTCTTTCGCCGCCAGGGTGTTCTGTAGCACGTCTATTTCATCAGCGGCCAAATTATCTGGAAGGGCAGCCTCTTCTACGGTAGCCGTAGAATCTGCCATACCATTATAATAGGAAAATGCCCACCCACCTAAGGTCAATAGGGTCAGTAGCACAAGGAAACCGGTGGCTCTTTTCATGTTTGATTTCTCTTTAGACACATCATCTAATAAGGCAAATGTAGTCAGGTCAGATTCACACTCCGGGCAATTGGAGGCATTTTCTTCGACCTTTTCGCTTTTACATATAGGACAAGCCATGGATTTGGGGTGTTAAATGGTTTCCATAAATATAATGATAATGCCATGAAATGCAAGTTGTTAAACCACTTTTTTGGTGAAATAATAATGTTGGTGACAGGAACTTGTTCGCAGTGTCACTTCCCAGCTCACTGTACTTATAATCCCACCAACAGCAAAATGACATGAACAATCCACCTTGGGCCGCCAAGAAGAGTACCTACCAACATATTTATGGTTCTTGGAGCCGGTAAAAAGGAACTGATAAAGGCTACAGAATAATTATTTTTAGGTTTCCATTGTCTTCCCCTGCTTGAATTCTGAGAAAATACACGGCTGGACGTAAGTCAACTGAAAAGCTGTTGCCATTGAACCCGCTCTGATTAAAAACCACTTTTCCGTTAATGTCTGTAATCGTGATGGAAGCTGCATTTACAATTTGATTGAATTGAATCTCGCCCCCTGCAATTGGGTTGACCATCGTTATTGATTTAGTTTTTATGTCTTTAATTCCGGGAAGAACAACAGTTGCACAAGAATCAGAATTGGAGTTTTGATCTTCGATGATCCCCTGGGGTGTGAGGTCCTTTCCGACAAGTCCAGGATAGCTACCTGGATACTTTTCCGCTCTAAAAATCGTATTGATGCCTAGGACAATGGTATCATATTGATTGAAAAAGCTGGCACCAACAGGATTTTTGTAGGTCCACAAGTGATCTCCGTTTTTTGAGATTTCTGATGCTTGTCCACGGGAAGATTCACATATTAAGAAGTTTCCATTAGGCAGTGAGTAAGCGCCGCACTTCTTGCCCTCTAACATGGTAACACCTAAAAATGCTCCGTTCCAGGACCATTCAAAATCAGCAGGCAGAAATGTATTTGTCTGTTTCTGATAGATGCCGCCTGATATTTCAGGGGTTATTAAATGAACTGAACTGAAGGTGCCTGTCCCATCACCGCCATTGTTGTAAACAGAGATCTTATCGGCATCCAGGTATCCCGATTCCACCCATCTGCAATCATGTTGCAGGAATAACTGTTGATTGGAAGGACCTCCCTGTCTATAGATCTGTGGGTTCCCCCAACGCCAAAGAAAATCACCTCCCATATTTGCGTTTCCGCCAGTATGCCCCGCGGCTTCCGCAGTGGTGGTGCTGTGGTCAATGATGTATACTTCACTTAGATGTCTTGCCGAAATAATGATCTGATCCAGAGAAGCATTATAATCTACGGCATTGACGTGGGTCCAATCATTGTCATGGGCACTGGGAAAGTTTAAATCAAGTAGTTCAGGATGGTCTTCTACCACATCGTAATTGAGTTTTGTGCTATCCAGATCTTGAACGAAATGGTCAATGAATTTCCATTCCCAAACTACACTGGCATCGTTGGTTCCGATAGGCTGTAACTCAACCAGTTTATCCAGAATGAAAATGGCCCCAACGTTGCCTGGGTCTCTTCCTGCAGCAATAATCTCTGCCTTGGTATAATTATCCGAAAGCAGACAGAGAATGTTCCCATTCGGGAGTGGTTCAATATCGTGGTGCTGCTTCAGTCCGTTGTCGTTCATTGCATAGGACCAGAGTAAGGTATTGTCCCAATCCCGTAGTTCAAGAGAATCGGTGCCAGCACGGAGCAATGTCCCATCTTCCAATAGGTAGCATGTGGCGCCGGGAGTCTCAGAAAAATTCCATTGGTTGACGATTTCTCCGCAGTTGTCGATTAGGTACACATTGGTGTTCAGGCCGGGAGTAAACAGGGTGTATCCCTCAGAAGCATCTGCTTCAGCTAGAAGAAGGCCCAAATTGGGCGCTTGCGCATAACACATTAGTTCAATGAGTAGGCTCGTGGAGAAGGCAGCTAACCTGTATGAATACGAATTCATGTTCTCATGCTTGGTCTAATTTTCGCTTCAGATAGATTGCTCTTTTTTCTGGACATGCTCAGGTACTAAATTACTATTAATAGCTAGAATTAAGTTGGCAGTTTGAGATAGCAGTATATTTGCACTCAACTCAATAGCTGCTTGCACATCCCGAGAGAAAGAGGGTTGTGCCAATGAAGGATAAGAGACAAACTATTGCGACAACGTGCGCCGCCACAGACAGTTAGGGAAAACTAACAAAAGCAACTGTTACTTGACAATGGTTTAGACCTCTGTATTTGCTTTCTCAGCCAGCAACTTTTTCTGATACCGCGATTGAACTACATCCGTAAGTACCAGCACGGCGATGATAAAGTAAAATGTCGCCTTGCTCATTGGAGTAATAGGATTTCCCATAAAACTGATATGCGCAAGATGGCCACCCTCCGAAAGCAGCATAATGCCAACCACGAAGAGAATGAACAACCCCAATACTTCATACAACCTGTTTTTCTGCAGAAAGGCAGAGACCGTACCAGCCAATTTGATCATAAGCAGTCCACCGATAATTATTGCCACCGCCATAACCGGAAGTACATCGGTTAAAGCCATGGCACTTAATATGGAATCAAATGAAAAGACAACGTTCACTACCACTATTAATGCAATAATCTGGTTGGTTGAAGCAGCTTTTCTTTCGCTTTTCTCATGTTCGTCGAGCTTCATCATATGCCAGATCTCTTTCATTGCCGTGTACATGATGAAAACACCCCCAAGCAAAACGATCAAGCTGTGGATATTAAAGTGGCTTTCTACCCAGCCTTCGATGTTAATGCCAAAAATTGGGGTCTGGAAGTAGTCTATCACGGTAACGAGAAGAAAAAGGAGTGCAATGCGCAGGAAAATGGCAATGCCAATCCCTAACTTTCTCACCTTTGGCTGATCCTTGGCAGGAGCACGCTTGGATTCTAAAGAGATATAGAGCAAATTATCGAAGCCAAGCACGGCCTGAAGCAATGTAAGTAGTCCCAATGTTACCAGGTTGGGAAATGTCAGAAGGTCTGTCATGTGAATTGGTTTGAATTAAGCATGAGTATTAAAAGCGCGCCATAAGGAACACAGTCTAAAGTAACAAAAGATTGGCTATGTGCTGAATAAACGCTAGTCGGTCACAACTACTTTGTCCATGACATCTCCTGGCTCAATTTGGTTGATCACATCAGCACCGTCACATATGCGTCCGAAACAGGTATGCACACCGTCCAGGTGAGCAGTATTGTTTCTGCTATGGCAAATGAAGAACTGAGATCCACCCGTATTGCGGCCAGCATGCGCCATAGAAAGTACCCCAGTATCATGAAATTGATTCTTTCCATCGGTCTCACAATCAATAGAGTATCCCGGGCCCCCGGTTCCATCACCTTTTGGACAGCCGCCCTGAATCACAAAATCGTCAAGTACCCTATGAAAGGTCAGTCCGTCGTAAAAACCTTTTTTAGCGAGGTCAGTAAAGTTCTTGACAGCATTTGGTGCATCTTCTTCGAAGAACTCCAGTTTCATTACTCCTTTCGCAGTGTGTATTTCGGCATTCATAGTCTGTTTTTATTGGTTATTGAAGAACGCGAATATAAAAATAATGGGAAGGAGAATGCTAATGAACTGTCATTTATTGTCCACCAGTACATTGGAGATAAATAGCAAAATATCCTTTTCTAAAAAAGAACTATCTTCGGTATAGGCTCCTAAGATAGTTGACTGTATAGATTCTATATTCATGGTAAGCATTAACCACATGTTTCACATTGATGCTCCGATAGAAAAGGTTTTCAGGGCCATTACCAGTATAGAAGGACTTCAAAATTGGTGGACCACTGGTGCTTCGGGTGAAACAGAGGTAGGGGGCCAGATAACTTTTTCGTTTACTGATGAAGCAAAGTGCGTGATGAATGTACACAGTAAAGAGAATAACAAGACGTTGACCTGGAAATGTGTTGAGGGGCCTGATGAATGGATTGGCACGGAGTTGAGTTTTGATCTGGCTCCTGTTGCTGGGAAGGTCAGGGTGCGTTTTGCGCACGGTGGCTGGAAACAGCAAAATGATTTCTTCGCCAATTGTAACTTCTCCTGGGGCAAGTACCTTCAAAGCCTTAGACAATTATGTGAAACTGGAAAAGGTGCACCTTTTGTAGACTAAGTTACTGCGATATTTGGTGTGAAGAATTGATGTAAATAAATTTAACAGATGAGAAATGTATATATAGGCTTACTTGTGGTTTTGATAGCATTTGCCAGCGGTTGCACTGCACAGGAGGCAATATATGAAGATGTGACCAAAGAACGTTTTGCGGAACTATTGAAAACGGGGGATGGGCTACTTATTGATCTCCGTACTCCTAATGAGTATGAGGAGGGCCACATTGAAGGTTCTGTGAATATTGATTTTTTTGCTGATAATTTTGAGGATAAAATCGCCAAACTTGATAAAAATAAGACAGTATATATCTACTGTGCCGGTGGTGGCAGAAGTGGCGAGACGCTCAAGTTGATGAAGAAAACTGGGTTCAAAACGGTCTATAACCTGCCCATTGGCTATGACGGATGGAGTAGCGACTAGCCCTGGCCGCTTGTCTATTACCACTGGCTTCTCCATTTTAAGATTGGCATATTCCCTATCTGGCAACATCAATTGGCACACGATTTGAAATGCGCTGTGTAAACTAAAAACACACGTTATGAAAAAACTAATACTCACAATCGCAGTACTTGTTGTAACAATTAGCATTGGACATGCTTTGCACTGCACACAACCGGTCACGCAGTTGGTGTTCAGGCAGAATTTCAATCACATAATAGCAATGCGCACAGACCAGCATCGACTGGAAGATGCCAGGGCCTTTGTGGCTGCTAATTGTTTACTGAGCCGGCAGGTGAAGCAGATCGCAACGTTGTTTCATGACGATCGGACGAGGATTGAGTTCGCCAAAGCTGCGTATATGACAACATATGATAAGCGGAATTTC
>DTRK01000121.1 GCA_012965955.1 Flavobacteriales bacterium | reverse complement strand
GGGCCACCATATGTTTTTGACCACTCCAATACACCATCACCATCTGTCTTAATCAGCAGCGCTACGGGGTTGCCACCAGTACCAAAACTGTATGAATATCCTCCAATCATATAACCCCCATCAGATGTCTTGGCCAGCGAGGTGCCATAATCCCGTCCAAACCCTCCGTATTGTTTGCTCCACACTATCGAGTCTGTGCTTGGATGGATCTTCATTAAAATCGCATTATTTGGATCTTGAGTGGTAGACCCTGCCACAATGTATTCATTGGCCGACTCCTGAAGAATAGAACGGAAATCCACACCATCTACTTTTGTACTCCACTCAACAGTTCCGGTTGCATCTGTTTTAATTACGTACCCCCCATAATACCCTGAGTTCCCTGCTAGTGCATACCCCAGATCAGCGGTTTGGATGATATCATAACAGTAATCACTTGAATAAGTGCTCTGGTTGAAGGTTTTAGACCATTCAACTACACCTGCTGAATCTATTTTTAGAAGATAGAAATCATCGTAATTACCGATACCAAAGCTCTCTGTATGCCCGACAATTATATAGCCGGAATCAGCTGTCTGCCTAATTGCCTTAGCATAATCACTACCCGTTTCACCATAAGTACGGGTCCACAATGTGTCGCCGAGAGAATCAGTCTTTATAACATAAATGTCTGTCAAGGTTTGGGCAAAACCATAAGTTTTAGTTGTGCCGGCAATGATATAGCCGCCATCATTGGTTTGCTGCGCTGAAAGGCCATGCTCTTCCTCCTCACCTCCATAGGCAATCTGAAACGTCACGGGGCACACCGTCTCACAGTCTTCACCTCCGCAGTCTATACCCTCTTCATCATAATCACTTATTCCATTGTTACAATGTTCAGAATAGATCTTGACATCATCCAGAGCAATATCGCCCTCGCTGACACTTCCGGTAATGGCAACAAATCGTAGCTGCCGCATATTGCTATAGCCGGAAATGTCAATTTTTACTCTTTGCCAGGGATCTGAACCTGCACTTTGTTGAGGCCCTGATATTGACCCTAGCTGTATCCAGGTTCCTGAGGAATCCCACTCTACAGCTAGGCTTCCTACCCCAGAGCCATACATATGATACCAAAAACTCAGACGAGGATTGGCCAGAGTGGAAATATTAACACATGGACTGTACAAAATCGCGGTATCCACCGGGGTGTTGAAGGCCGCCCGGGCGTACATATATACTCCTGAACCGCTAGAGTTGTCACCCGCAGGGCCGGTATTTACCGATGGCGTTGTGCCCGTGTGAACATACCAATCAAAATTATCAAGCGAGTCATTCGTCCATTTGTCCTCTAGGGTACCAGGTAAGCCAGGAGTAAATGTTTCAAAGTCTTCCTTATACGGGAATGATGCAATATCTGCGTCAACGACGGAATAATCAAACAAGGTGTCATTGGCTTTGAGAGAATCATCAACCAGTGCTGTCCAGGCATTGAAAGAATTAGAGCTGAAAGATGTCAAATCAGCCCTGGTAGTGAAACTGTATGTATATAAATCACCTGATTTAATTGAGTCACTGATTGTCTCAATTACCGGCGCTCCTCCGTTGAGTTGGTATGCTACAGGTACATTGACCTGGGCAGAATCTCCAAAATTGAAGATCTCTATTGTCACAGTTGCTGTATCTGATAACTCGCAGCTTGAAACAGGTTCTGTTATGGCCGTTACTCCCAGGTTGTTCGCGACGCATGGGTACACTGAAAACACTTCAGTGGATTCAAGTTCTGAGCCGCAGCATTGCAAATTGTTAGGTGTAGCGCCTCCATTATTGATGACCACATTAGAGGTGTCACATCGTGTAACAGCATAGGTCCCCCCATTCCAGCCATCACCATATGTATCATGGGCCTTAAAAGTGTAATCAGAAGAAGAACTGAGGCAAACGGTATCTACATAAGTAGAGTTGTCCACGTAACCAGAGCCAGTAGCCACCACCAGTCCAGAGGTATTGTGTGCAATTTCCCAATTAACTTCATTCCCATAGATGCTGGTATTAATAACTATATAGGTCTCTATGTCACCATAGAATATAACACTTGATGATGAGTCGTTGAGCACATTTTCATCACCGGCCAATCCAGTGAACACAACCAGCGTATTCATTGCTTCAGTTGTAAGATCTGCCGTTTGAGAAAATGTATATGTCAATTCCTCTTCTTGGCTTATCGTATCAGGGATAACCTCACTTACCGGGCTTCCGCCATTTAACACGTAGGTGATGGGAATATTGGTTTGGGTATTGGTTCCCCAATTAACTATTTGAACAGTGATATCCTCATTGGTACCTAAACCACATCCGCCAACCGGTTCGGTTATATTTATCAGCTCAATATCATTGACAGGAGTTTCCTGTATTGTGATGTCATCAATGGCCATGTCACTGAAATAAGTAGTTCCAGTGACACCTCTAAAACGCACCCTCAACACACCTGAAAATGCAGGTATGGTAGCAGTTACTCTCATCCATGGATCTGTCTGAGCAGCTTGTTGCTGCCCAATAAGTGAATCAATAGCGAACCACACATCTCCAGTGTCAACCTCGATAAACAGTTTTCCCATGTTTATTCCATACATATGGCACCAAAAAGAAACCTGAGGGTCAGATAGTCCACTGATATCCAAACACGGGCTGGTCAGAATTGCTTCCTGTGAAGGATTGCATGGTGGATTTGCTTCAAGGTACAAATAGTTGCCTGATACCGTTCCAACTGTATGGTCAAATTCCGGGCCGGTATTTGAGGAGGATGTCGGGCCCTTATTCACCATCCAGTCGGTATAATCATCAGATGAATTTGTCCATTCACCCGAAAGAACGCAGGCAGAACCACAGGTATTAGCACATACAGTTTCACTTTCAAAAGTCTCTGAGTATGGAAATACAGAATGAATAGGATAGCTTTCAACATTATAGCCTATCACGCTATCGTTGGCCAGGTACCCATCACCCGCCAGACCTGTCCAGACATCAAAAACATAACCTCCCGGCGTTGATAGATCAACTGTTGTTGTGAAAGAGTATGTAGCGGTATCCTCGGGATTAACCGGGCCCGGTACAGTATCGTTGACTGGCACACCTCCGTTAACCCTGTAGGATATTGGAATGTTTGACTGAGCAGCACTCCCAAAATTTGCAATACCCACAACGACACTTTCTGCTGAGCTTAATTCACAATCAGAAACAGGCGGGCCAATAGCTACCACTCCTACCTCTGCAGCAGGTGCTTCAAATATTGATACATCATCAAAAGCAAACCCATCATCATGAAAAGACGCATCAGCCCCAAAAGCAATGCGAATCAGGACGCCGGTTTCACCACCCAGCCCTGTTAATGCATGTCTTGCAGTTACCCATCCCACACTTCCATTACCACTTAAATTTCTTCCTGCCCAGCCCTCCTGCTGGCCTCCAGGGCTTGATGATATTGTACTATCAGTGTACCAGTTATCAGGATCCCCAAATCCGCCCACGGTTTGCCAGGTTACTCCACCATCTATGGAGGACTGTAATACCGCCCCATCCCAACTGTATTCGGAATTCCACCAGACATCTAATTCAATGACTGGCACAACCAAACTGGAAAAGTCAAAACATGGACTGCGAACAAAGGAGTTTTCACTTGCATTGTAAGTGCCCGTGCTCAATCCCCCTGTAACCCATGAGTTAACTCCCGAAGACGCTGTATTAATTACTGTTTTTTGAGGCAGGCCCAGTGCCCATGAAGAGTTGCTTCCGTCAGCAGCCCAGTCTCCGTTGCCAGATTCAAAATCTTCAAGATATGGGAAAACGGAAACAACCGTAAGAATATCCACAGAATGATTATTTAGACTGTCGTTTGTAGCATCAGCATCACCCACCAGGCTGGTCCAGGCATCAAAAACATAGTTTCCCGGAGTTGATAGATCAACTGTTGTTGTGAACGAGTATGTGACGGTATCCTGGGGATTAACAGGGCCCGGTACTGTTTCGTTAACGGGTACACCTCCGTTAACCCTGTAGGATACCGGAATATTTGATTGAGCAACACTCCCAAAATTGGCAACGCTGATAAAGACGCTTTCTGCTGAACTTAATTCACAATCAGATAATGGAGGGCCAATAGCTACAACACCTACTTCTGCAGCAGGTGATTCAAATATTGACACATCATCAAAAGCAAATCCATCATCTTCTGTGAAAGAACTCGCCCCAAAAGCGATTCGAATCAGGACGCCGGTTTCACCACCCAGCCCCATCAGGGCATGTCTGGCAGTTACCCATCCCGCACTTCCGTTGCCAGTTGAATTCCTTCCCGTCCAGCCCTCCTGCTGGCCTCCCGGGTTTCCAAATATTGTGTTATCATTATACCAGTTATCAGGATCCCCAAATTCGCCCACGTTTTGCCAGGTTGCTCCACCATCTATGGAGGACTGTAAGACCGCCCCATCCACACTGTACTCAGAATTCCACCAGATATCCAATTCAATGATTGGCAGCACCAGGCCGGAGAAGTCAAAACAAGGACTGCGCACAAAGGAGTTTTCATTTGTATTGTAAGTACCCGTGCCCAATCCTCCTGTAACCCAGGCATTTACACCGGAAGAAGCTGTATCGATGGTTGTTTTTTGGGGCAGGCCAAGCGCCCATGAAGAGTTGCTTCCGTCAGCCACCCAGCTGCCGCTACCAGATTCATAATCTTCAAGATAAGGAAATGTAGATACTATTTCAAATAGATCAACAACATGGTTGTTCAAGCTATCGTTGGTAGTGTCCTCATCACCCACCAGGCTGGTCCAGGCATCAAAAACATAGCTCCCGGCATTCGAAAGGTCATAGGTGGTTGTGAATGTGTACACTGCCGTATCACCTGCACTTAGTGGTCCTGTTATTGTCTCGTTTACAGGCGCACCTCCATTAACCCTGTAGGATATCGGAATGTTTGATTGAGCAGCACTGCCAGAATTTTTAACCCGTATTGTGACACTTTCAGTTCCACTTAATGCACATCCGGTCCGGGGTGCATCTAAGGCTAAGATACCTACATCATCAGCAAGAGGCGGTGAAATGGTAACCGGGTAATCCTCTGTCTCTCCATAATCTTTATTACTGCACGAATCTGCTGATACAACGGTTGCATTGTATAAGCACCGAACCCTCATCATGGTGTTGCCCAATGTGGCGGTTAGTGGTATGGCGATATCATTCGTCACCGGAACCATTCCCACACTAGTTGAAAGGACAAACTCCCCTATATCAGCAAAGTCGCCATCGCCATTAAAATCAATCCACACCCCAAATCCCTGCGCATAAGCAGTTGTAGGTGTCAGGGTTATAGTATAAATCCCATTGCTATTTACTTGTGCAGTGTCATTGCTATAATAGACATAGTTATCTACATTGCCATTGCATCCGGTTGCAGAATTTTGAATGCCTCTAAAATCTACCCCATCGATATAATCATTCGATGAACATAGGTTTGCATAAGTGGGGACACAATATTGCGCATTGGCAGCACACATGGACACTGCCCCCAAAAGGAGTAAAGCTAGTTTCTTCATTTTGCGGTTCTTGGTGGTTGAGCCAATGAATTTAATAAATATATCATACTGATGCAAATGAAATTTTGTGATATTATCTGCACCCATTGCTCTACTCCCTGTACAAGGCTGCCAATAGCTTTACTGCCGCATTTTCGTAGATCAGTTGACCTGCACGCTACTATCCCGACTGAGCTTCTCTTCTTAAGTTGCTGGAAGTTTTATTGGGCCCATCATGGCTCCATCCTGGAGGTTTGAATATGTACCTGAGTTTATCCGATATCTTCTCAGCCTGCGAAATATCCTTCCAGAGGTCGATGTAGCCAAGCGCTTGAAATTTCAGCGGATTGAAGGTGTTGATGTTATTCGTGATGCCATACACACACGGTTCCTCGTCTAGTTCTTCCTGGAAAGTCCCAAACATCCGATCCCAAATAATCAGTATCCCTGCGTGATTTCGATCAAGATATATTGCATTGGAAGAGTGATGTACCCGATGATGAGATGGAGTGTTGAAGATCCACTCTATGGGACCCACCTTGTGGATAAGCTGAGTGTGTGGCCAGAACTGATAAATCACGTTAAAGGACTGGAAGAGCAATATATAAAGCGGGTCAAACCCAATTAACGGCAGCCATAACCAGAATATATATTTATAAATAACCTCCACCCAGCTCTGACGAATTGCTACGGAATAGTTCAACTTTTGCGACGAGTGGTGATTGACATGAGCAGCCCATAGCACTCTTATCTCATGGCTCAATCGATGGTGCCAATAAAATGTGAAGTCCTCAGCAAAAAACAGCAGTACCCAATACCACCACATGGCTACGTCAAAGTCAAATAACCTGAACTGATATACCGCCATCATCACCAGGTATGCACCAGTTTTTGTAACAGAGCCGATCAGTACCACTCCAACTGTGGTGCCGAAGCTGGCAGCAGAATCCTTAAACTCATAGAGTTCTCTTTTTCGCTGAATACTGATCACTACTTCAGTGAAAATAATCAAGGCAAACACCGGCCCCGCGAACATGATGGGATCGTCATAAAGTTCCTTGGGTACGGTATCCAAAATCGAATGGAGTTTCTCAAACATAAATAGTCAACGCATATTATGAATGCAAAGATATGCGATTCAGTCAATTACATCCTGATTCACGACATAGCCTAGATTACCTGCCTAAAGATATATGCGTAAATTGCAGGACCGCATTGCATTGATAATGAAACGCCACCGCTTCTACCTTTCTTTTCTGGCAGTGCTGCTATGCACTACCTTCGCCTTTGCTGATAAAGTAGACAGCCTGGAAGCGCGCCTACCATTAGAAGAGGAAGATTCTATTCTGCTTCAGATTTTCCTTCAATTATCTCAGCTTTATCAAAATATAGATGGGGAGAAATCCTTATCTCATGCTGAACAGGCTTATTATCTAGCACAGAAGATAGGCGACAGCACCTATACTGCAACGGTTACCAATCAGCTGGGCATTAGTTTCTATATGCTCGGCGAATTGGAGAAAAGCCGATTTTACATTGAAAAAACACTGTCAGTTCACGAAGCCCTCGGTAACGCCCCACAAATAGCTACCAGCTTGAACAATATGGGTGTATTGCTATACGCGCAAGGTAAGTTGGATCAAGCACTCTCATATTACTTGAAGTCGAGTGAAATGAAGGAAGGTACAGACGACATTCAGGGGATTGCGATGACTTTGAATAATATTGGCAATGTGCACAAGGACCTGGGTAATAATGACAAGGCGCTAGATTTTTATCAAAAATCCATTACATGGAAAAATCAGATAAACGATGAACATGGCATTGCGATGACATTCAACAATATGGGCCTGGTTTATATGAATATGGAGCAATATGAGGAAGCGGAGGAATACTACCAAAAATCTATTGTGGTCAAGAATAAGATTAATGACCAGCACGGATTGGCTATGACTATTAATAATCTGGGTGAAGCCTATACCCTCCAGGGAGATTTTGGACAGGCGATGTTGATGTATGAGCAGTCTTTGGAAATTTTGGATGGGGTAGGAGACAACCAGGGGGTGGCTAGGGCATTGTCGAACATAGCTGATGTGTATATGAAGACGGAGAAATTTGAGGAAGCAGTCATCAAATTGGAAAAGAGCCTCGAATACGCCTTAGCCTCAGGATTGAAGAAGCAAGAGCTAGACAATAATAATATGCTCTACATCGCACATAAAGCATTAGGGAATTATGATCTCGCTTTGATTTATCACGATAGGCATCTATTTCTGAGTGATAGCTTATTGAATAAAGACAACAAGAAGTATATTCAACAAATACAGGCAGAGTATGAAAAGAAAATAGCGCAACGAGAAGCGAGAGAATCATGGATGAATATTGAATTCTGGAAACAATACAAATGGCGTGCAATTGCGGCATTTATATTCGTGATAAGTTTGATTGTTGCTATTCGAAAAAGAGTCTCGCCAAAATCAGATTGAATTCTAGCTCCTCAGATGTGGCATCTAAGCGGATATCCAGCGTGTCCGTATAATTTGACTAAATTTGCCAGGTTGTCTATCTGGGGGAGAGGAAATTATATAAATCCCTCAATAATTTCGTTAATTAGTACAAATTGAAATTAGCTTGAGTAAGAAGAACATGTCCATATTGGCTGGAGTAGGGCTGGCGCTTCTTCTCTTTTATGCTTTTAGTGACTCAAACGATGAGGAATCGGCAGAGGTGACGGTTGAAGTTGAAAGGGGGCTTTTCGAGGTCATAGTGTTTACAACTGGGGAGCTTGAAGCCAAGAACTCTGTGGACATAAAAGGACCAGCCGGTTTGCGCAGTGCCGGGATTTGGAGGGTCCGTATCACTGACCTCATTCCAGAAGGTACTCGCGTGAAAAAGGGGGATTATATCGCAGCACTTGATAAATCTGAACTTTCTGATAAGATCAGCAATGCAGCAAGCAACCTATCCAAGTCAGAATCCCAATACACACAAACGAAGCTAGATACTACTTTAGATTTAAGAGCGGTGCGGGAGGAGATCATCAATCTTGAATACGATCTGCAGGAAAAACAAATTACCTTGAAGCAATCTCAATATGAGCCCCCCGCCCTTATTAGGCAGGCAGAGATTAATCTTGAGAAAGCAGTTAGAGCATTAAGTGAGAGAAAAGAGAGCTATACCATCAAGATCAAGAAGTCCCAGGCTAAGATGCAGGAAGCTGCAGCAAACTTAGGCAAGGATACCAGGCAACATGAAATGCTTACTAAACTGGCCGAGGGTTTCAATATTATGGCTCCTGAGGATGGAATGGTAATATATGAGCGTGAATGGAACGGGAAGAAAAAGACTACAGGATCAGAAGTCGGGGCGTGGGACCCAACGGTAGCTACGCTGCCGGATCTCTCTAAAATGATATCCAAAACATACGTTAATGAAGTGGACATCAGGAAGGTTAGAGTAGATCAACAGGTGAACATATCGCTGGATGCATTTCCTGATAAAAAGCTAACCGGAGTTATTATAGAAGTTGCTAATGTGGGTGAGAATTTGCCCAATACAGACTCAAAGGTTTTTGAGGTGAGAATAGAAATGAACGAGATGGACTCAACGATACGACCTGGTATGACTACAGGAAACAATATTATAGCCAGCAGCGTAGAGGATGTATTGTTTATACCACTGGAGGCTGTACATAGCCAGGAAGATACCTTGGTTTATGTGTACAAAAAATCCGGGTGGCGCCTCTCAAAACAAGAGATCAGAATAGGAAAGCGGAACGAAAATTTTGTCATAGTAACATCAGGCCTTGAAGAAGGTGAAGACGTGCTGCTTTCAACTCCGGAGGACCGCACTGATATGACCGTAGAATTGCTTGCTGAAAATCCTGAGTAGAACATCACCTCGATGTACAAAAGATACATGTTTAACCTGCAGCTTGCTCTTGAGGCGATACAGACAAATGTATATAGGTCCTTACTCACCGCCCTGGGTGTTATATTCGGTGTGGCTGCGGTAATTGCGATGATGGCTGTTATTAAAGGCACAGAGCAAGAACTTCTTGAACAGATTAAGTTAGTCGGGGTCAATAATATTGTTGTTACCCCAATAGTCAAGCAATCGGAAGGTCCTGTGATAGAGGAGGCTGCGGAGCAGGCTAACAAATACTCTCCTGGACTATCACTTCAGGATGTCAACAGTATCAGCTCTGTACTGCCTACGGTAGCGAATATCAGTCCTGAAATAATAATAGAGACCAATTTTGTACGCAGCGGTTATCGCCGATCAGGTAAACTGGTAGGGGTAGAGCCGGGGTTCTTTGAAATTTCCAATTTTCAGATAGAAAAAGGGAGAATGTTCAACGAACAGCAGCTAAAATGGGGCGAGCAGGTCTGTATAATTGGATCGAGGGTAGCGTCGAAGTTCTTTAGCGATGAAGATCCACTTGGCCGCTACATAAAATGTGGCCCAATTTGGCTAAAAGTAGTTGGTGTATTGAAGAACAAAGGAATTTCGGACGTGGCAATTGCCAATCTTGGAATTAGGGATTTTAACCTTGATGTTTTTGCACCAATAAAAACGGTTTTGATTCGATACAAAAATAGATCCTTGGTTACTGAAGGATCGATTGGGGGGGGGAGGAATGATCTTTTTCGCTGATGAAGATGACTCAGACGGTTCTGTAGTAGAAAAAAACTATCATCAAATTGATCGGCTGGTGGTTACTGTTAAAGAAACCAATGTACTGGTATCCACAGCACAGATCATCAAGCGGCTCCTGGAGCGCCGTCACAATGAAGTTGTGGATTTTGAAATTGTGATCCCCGAAGAACAATTGAAACAGCAACAGGAAACAAAAGATACATTCAATATGATGCTTGGGGCAATCGCAAGCATTTCCCTGCTTATAGGAGGTATTGGAATTATGAACATCATGTTGGCATCGGTGCTGGAGCGCATAAAGGAAATAGGTATTCGGCTGTCGATAGGGGCCAGGAAGGTGGATATCTCACAGCAGTTTCTTTTCGAAGCGGTCTTGATATCTGTTTCAGGGGGAGTGATAGGCATCCTTCTCGGTATCCTGATTTCAACTTTGCTGGATCGTATTTTGGACATTCAGACTATTGTCTCGGTGATGTCTGTTGTTCTTTCATTTGTGGTTGCGGCGGGAGTTGGACTAATCTTCGGAATTATGCCGGCCAAAAGAGCTGCGGATCAGGACCCGGTTGTATCATTGCGACATGAATAAGGTGAGATTCACATACAAATCTTCATTCTCAACAGGCTTTGCATTGCTGATGATGGTAGGCCATTCATTTGCGCAAGGAGGAGGTTCGTCAGTGGTGCTCAGCCTTAGCGATGCCATTGAGCTGGCACAGACCAACTCTCCCAAAATGGTGGAGGTTGAAACAGTGCTGGAGAACCAATATTGGCAATACCAGACTTTTAGATCAAATTACCGCCCGCAAATAAGGCTTTCGGGTGAGCTCCCCAATTTCAATCGTACCATATCACCTGTTACTCAGAATGATGGCACAGAAGTTTTTAAACCCAGATCTTATTCGAATTCAACTCTAAATCTTGGGATGAGCCAAAATATAGGACTCACTGGCGGAGAAATATCGTTAGGTTCCCAGCTGAGCCGAATCGACCAGTTTACGGATAGTACTACCGTTTCCTATTTAGCTAGTCCTGCAGTTATCACCTACAGGCAACCCTTGTTTGCTTTTAATTCTTACAAGTGGGATAAGGAAATTGAACCTCTTAGGTATGAATCCTCTAAAAGGCAATTCACTGAGAACAAGGAGAACGTATCGGTTGAGGCAACTAAACTGTTTTTTAAACTCTTATTGGCACAGGAATCCAGTAAGATTGCTCAGTTGAATGTGAAGAACACTGATACGATCTATCAAATCGCGAAAGGGCGTTATCAACTGGGAAAGATTGCTGAAAATGGATTATTGCAGATGGAGCTGAGTCTGATGAACGCCAAAAGAGATTTAGCACAGGCAGAAATGGATATGGACCTGAACTCATTAGAATTGGCAATGTTTCTTGGAATGACGGGAAAAGAGGAGATTACCCTGGTCATTCCTGATGAACTACCAGAATTTCTCGTGGATGAAGATGATGCACTCAATCAGGCAGTTGCCAACTCTTCACGGACGCTGAATTTTGAAATCCAAAGGTTGGAGGGCAATAGGCTGGTCGGACAGGCGAAGGGTGAAAGCCGGATCAATGCCAATCTGTTTACTTCATACGGTGTTACGAAAAGTACACTGGTATTTGATGAGTTATACACGGACATTATTGACCAACAACTGTTATTGCTGGGTTTTGATATCCCGATAATCGATTGGGGTAGGTCTAAGGCACAGATAAGAACTGCAGAAGCGAACAAGAAACTTATTGATGTAATGGTACTGCAAGCTGAACAGGGCTTTAAGCAGGAGATCTATTTGGCTGTAAGGAGATTTAATATTTATCGGCAGAACTTGGTGATTGCTGAAAAGTCAGACGAGATTGCCCAAAAACGATACGCTGTTACTTTCAGTAGGTATATGATTGGTAAAGTGGTGACATTAGACCTCAAGGATGCACAGGAGGAAAAGGACTTGTCGAGGAGAGGTTATATCAGAGCGCTTTCAGATGCCTGGACCAGCTATTACGAACTGCGCCAAAAGACGCTTTACGACTTTGACAAGAAGAAGTTGATTGAAGAAGAATAATGAGGATCAATATTTACCTGGCCTTTGTCTTATTCCTTGTAAACTGTGGTTCAGCCAACAAGCACGATCAATATCTCACCAAAATTAATAATGTGACCAAAAGTTCATGTGCCACTGGCTATGAGTATAGTTTTTCCGTGGCTGGCAACAATGTGTCGATTCTCTACAATAGTCCGCATACTGAGCTAGCCACTTACACAGCTGTATTAAGCGATCTGCAATTTTCGTGGAACACGCTAAGTGGCGGTGTTGAGGGCGGGATTGATCATGAAGTCATCATTGCCTGTCCCGGCCTGGGGGATGACTGCTGGGTCAGTAAGTCAGGTGAAAAGTCAAGAATAACCATTGAGATCAAGGGTGAAGAGGCTGCCCAAAGTTTGCTGAGTAATTTGAGTTATTTGAAGGGCTTAAGCGAATAGTATGACACCAGGGTTTCTCAATATACTCTGCGTTTTAGCCTTACTGCTGTGCGTTGGTGTATCATGCAAAAAAATTGAACCTGGTAACGATCCCAATTTTACAATAGTCAAGAATTCCGATAAGGGTTTTAAGCACTTCAAAAAGAAAGTCACGGTATTTGAAATACCCATTTATGCCGCTTATAAGGTCAATGATGATCGGTTGCTGCATGCCGCGAATATCCTGGCGCAATACCTGGATAATGATGAGGATGGAGTAGTAGACGATAAGAATGTGCACAATGCACTACT
>DTRK01000120.1 GCA_012965955.1 Flavobacteriales bacterium | reverse complement strand
TTCAAAAAGGAGCGGTTGATCCATAGGGGATGGCGGCCTTCCAGCTCAGAGGGCAGATCGATAAACCGCATTTCATACTGTCCCCATACCCAGACACGCTGCTGCTCTTTGGGGTAGGCTCCAGCCATAACTCCATCCTCGTATGGAATGTACACGGCAACATCAGAATAAGTCCTGCCCTTTTTCATTATGCTGCTTACCTTTTGCATATAATCGTTGAAAGCGGGAAGCTCCTCAGCCAATGCTCCATCCGTACCCACATGCACTGTTGCGAAGAAGTAAACCGAGTCAACATTCAAAGGATTATAGGGCATGCCATGCCAGAAGACCTGGTTAACGCCGTTGGCAAATAGCGCATCTGCAACCAACTTGAGATCAGCGGTTTGTTCTTCCCTATGATTGGTATTGGCAAAGCCATAGAGACAGGTAAAGGATTCAGACGTAACCGTTGTTTTGGAGGATAGACAGGCTGCAGAACTCACTATTCTTGAAAAGTTGGGATTGTTCAACATTGCTTCTGTTTCTGGAATATCCACTGTCGAATAGGCCTCCATCAGATCCGTTGGGGAAGCCAAACACTGCACTCTGGCCACCGCTCCCAACTCAGAACAGATCTGATTGTAGGGCCGGTAAAAATTTTCTATAACCAGATCTGAAACCAGCTGCATATAGTCATAGCGCACCTCTGGAAAATTGTCCAGGCTGTCTTCCATGAAAGGAATAATGTCATAGCCAAACCTCTGCTCAAACTTCTTATCGAAGCCATCCGTCCACAACTTATTGGAACCATTGAGTTTGATCTCCCAGCTCTCACACAGCAACGCGGAGGTAGAACCTTTCAACGCTTCCCTCAAGCCCCTGCCCAGAGGCATGGCATACCTCCATAAAGCCTCTTTTTTCAAATGGTCAATCACTCTCCCGTATGTAGGATACTCCCAGGAGAAGTGGATCAATTGCTCAAAAGTGGTATCGCCATAAATCTCTGAGCCGTCTTCTTTCAACACATAACTCGCGCCAAACGGCCAGCCACTGCCGAACGTGAAATCGCAGCCCAGGCCAATACTGTCACAGTAAGCTTTGGTATAAGCCATCATTTCAGACCATTCCGGGCTTAGCCATGGCTGGGCAGAGCTGTCCACGTCCATTTTAGCGTTGGGATAAACTTTGCGTTGAAAGCGATATAACGGGTATACCCAGGAAACTTCCACGCCGCCAAAATGCTGCTGTTTGACCCAGTCCAGCTGTGCTTCGATATCCGGCTTTTTTATTTCCGTGGCGAACCACCACCATCTGGTGTATGGCTTAGAATCGGCATAGTATATTTTGACATCCTCAGCTTCTACCTCTGTACTTACTTCCTTTTCTTCCGGAGAACAACTATAGGCTATGCAAACTGCTAAAACAAAGACATATGGCCATAGGTAGCACCCTGATTTAAATGTGAATTTACCCATGAAATTTTTAGCTTTAAGCGGTCAAGAACAAATGTAGATATTATCACCTAGATTAAATTTATGCTTTCTGTCAAGAGGATATTGTCAACCCTTTGCATTTCTGCGATGCTCATGCTATGGAGTGCGGTATTACCTGCACAGATGGTTGGTACATCGAAAGCTGAATACCTGCAATATACTGAGGGGACCGCAAAGGAGTACATCACCAATCTTACCGGTCAACAAGAAGAATGGAGAAAAGCTATCCACCCAGATGCAGCAAAGGGTTATCGCCCCAATTCAAATGAAGTGTATTTGGCTGCCCTTTGCGCCAACCTCTATGAGATAACAAAGAAGACAGAATATCTGGATGCTGTTAAAACCATCCTTGTGAATTACGCAGAATACAAGGACCTATATCCCAAGGGTTTTTATAAAACCCGACCAGAATATGAAGCTGGTCTTCCCGCCCTTCCCAACATGTTCACGTTTGGCAAATTCGTTCATGCATACCACATATTAAATACTGAGTCAAAGTTAACCGAGAAGGAGCAAAATATCATTGAAAGCCAAATTGCAGAGGGGGCGAATTTCATAATACGGGATCAGGAATGGGGGCCGATGAATCGCTCCATGCTTAGAGCGGAAGGACTGCTCTACGCAGCGAAAGCTCTGAATAACCACCCAGACCAGTCTAACTGGGTAGCCACCGGAAAAGCCTTACTCAACGACAACCTTAGCCAATGGAACATCGAAGATGCGAGTATGTATCACGGGATCTGGCTTTACTCGATGGTTGGATATTCAAATTACATAGCTGAAGATGATCGTTTATACAAATTGCCTTTCCTGCAATACTATCACCGGTATAATTTAGAGCTGCTCTCTCCAGCTGCAGTTATTCCTGATTTTGGGGACGCGACATGGAAAGCGAGATGGTACCTGTACCTGGCGTTTTTTGAGAATGGTGCAAGTAAGACCAATGATCCCAACCTGAGGTGGGCCGCATCTGAAATGTTTGACAGACACTTAGCTGAGAGAGGTAATAATATCCACACCGCTATGGTTTTGTCTGATGCCTGTCGTTGGGCAAATTTTGAACAAGAGTCGAAAGTACCTGATTGGGGTAGCCGGGAAGTATTAGATGATATCATTGGTAAAAAGATCGTGTTCAGGGATGGATGGGCAGCCGATGGGACGTACATGTTGCTCAATTATCGGGATGAAGGGGATGGAGGCTACCTCTACCGGGAATATCTCCGCAATACCCTTACGGTCAATGAGGAGAAAATGCACCACGGACACGCTGATGAGAACAGCGTCGTTTTGCTTATGAAAAACAAGTCTGTGCTTTTGCATGACGGGGGATATCGTGATTATCAGCCCAGTGGTCCATTCGGTGCTTACCGTGCAGACTACTTTCACAACCGGGTGGTGGTGAGGAAAAATAAGATAGCGCTGGGACAAGACGCTGGAGAATTCAAGTATTCAACCCGGGCAAAGGTGGAAGGACAGTCTGTGTTGGATTTTCTTCACAATGCGGGTACATATCGGGAAGTTAGTACAAAGAAAATAGACTTTATCAGTTTGAAACACTTTGACATGAGCCGCACCCGGGTGGTTGATGAAAAGTTGGGATACGAATCCGACAGGATTGTCAACTACATCAAGGATCTCGGGTATTTTGTGATTATTGACGTGGTGAAGTTCACTGAGGAGGATGACCTGACAATGGCCAACCTCTGGCATACCAGGGAAATACTCTCAAAAGGCGATAACTGGTTTGACACCCGGTATGATTCACTGGGGCGACATGCTGTAGGTGGAGATGAACGCCTGTTGATCTACTTTCCCGAGGATGATAGGTTGGCAATTGGAACAGAAGAACAGCGAAGATATAAGCAGAAAGAACATCTAATGTACCAGGTGGCAGCCAGGCATGGTGCAAGAGGGGACCTCCAGGTATTTGTAACCGTACTTATACCACACCCCAAAACGCTCTTTCCTGAGGACCTGGTTAAGGGAATTGCACTGGTTAAACCAGACAAGTACCCGGGAGCCATTGGTGTCAGCGTTAAGACAGCTGAAAAAGAATATCTCATCGGAACAAAGTTAGATCTCAGCTCAGATATGGTTAGAGATTGGAGACGGCCGAAGTATACCTGGGAAAGCGGGAAGATCACTTATGAAAACTATGAAACGGACGGAGCTAATTTATTCGTGGTTGATGCCGGAAAGAAGATACATTATGCTGTGGTAGGAGCTACGAAGATC
>DTRK01000119.1 GCA_012965955.1 Flavobacteriales bacterium | reverse complement strand
TTATCGGTACGGATGGTAAGGGCACCTATATGATTGACAAGGCTATTGCCAAACTCAACGTAGAAGAAAACCGCTAATTAGGCGAATACGGGACGGCGCGACTTAGCACCTTTTACAATCAGGTACGCAAGGCGCTTTTTCATACTTGCTCCACTTTGGACACTCCAAACATTTATTCTTTTTAGTAAAGAGACCACATCCAGTAATGCTCAATCCTAGCATTATCAGAGAAAGGGCTGCGAGAGCTTTTTTATAACTTTTTGTGTATTTCACTCGTAAACGGTGGTTTTGCGCTTCAAATTCTGGTCTCACACCAGAAATTCATATAATCAAAGATACGTATAATCGTTAGTATGGTAATGCTGGATACATCAAGATGAACGTGTTCAAACATATCGGTTTGTTCTTTTTAATGATTCGACAGGTCTTTCATAAACCAGAAAAGGCGTCGATTTATTTTAAACAAACAATCAAAGAAATCGATTCTCTTGGCATTGATTCTCTGGGTATTGTTGCAATACTGTCCGTGTTTATGGGTGCTGTAATTGTGATTCAAACTGCCTTTGGCATTGATTCCGCCTGGATTCCTCTGTATTTGATAGGGTTTACTGCACGGGAATCAATAATATTAGAGTTTTCACCTACGATCTTGTCCTTGATATTGGCGGGTAAGGTAGGTTCCCATATTGCTTCCGAAATTGGCACCATGCGCGTTACTGAGCAGATTGATGCGTTGGAGATTATGGGTGTAAACTCAGCCGGATATCTTATTCTGCCGAAATTACTTGCCGCTATTTTTATCTTTCCTTTTCTGGTTGTGCTCAGCATGGGGTTGGCAATTTTGGGCGGCTGGTTTGTGGGCGTGTCCGCTGGTGTAATAACGACTTCTGATTTTGTGTATGGTCTGCAGTATGATTTCAAGCCCTTCAACATCACCTACGCATTGATTAAGACAGTTTTCTTTGCCTTTATCATAGTCTCTGTGTCGTCCTATTGCGGATACTACACAAAAGGCGGTTCACTGGAAGTGGGTAAGTCAAGTACGCAGGCAGTGGTCTACAGTAGTATTTCAATTCTACTGTTCAATCTTCTGATTACGCAACTACTTTTGGGATGATTGTAGCGAACAACATATCAAAGTCATTTGGCGACACCAAAGTTTTGAAGAGTGTGAGCATTACTTTTGAACAAGGGAAGACCAATCTGATTATCGGGCAAAGCGGTTCCGGAAAGACCGTGTTGATGAAATGCATGGTTGGGTTACATGAGGTGGATGAGGGGCAGATAATGTATGACGATCGAGTTTTCGCCGACACTCAAGGCACGACTGGGTCGAAAGGAATGGAGCGTAAGAGCATAAGGAAAGAGATCGGGATGATGTTCCAGGGAGGCGCCCTGTTTGACTCTTTGACAGTTGAGGAAAATGTTGTGTTCCCATTATCCATGTTTACCGATATGTCAGAGGAGGAAAAGTTAGAGCGTGCTAATTTCTGCCTTGACCGTGTGCATTTGGAAAATGCCAATAATCTCTTTCCTGCAGAATTGAGTGGTGGAATGAAGAAGAGGGTGGCTATTGCCAGGGCAATATCAATGAAACCCAAGTACCTGCTTTGTGATGAACCTAATTCAGGATTAGATCCTAGAACGGCCATCGTTATTGACAATCTTATCCGTGAGATTACACAGGAGTTTCAGATAACCACTATCATCAACACCCATGATATGAACTCAGTAATGGAAATTGGTGATAAGATTGCCTTTATCTATAAAGGTGAGAAGTGGTGGGAAGGATCCAACAAGAACATTTTGAACTCTGATAATAAGGAGCTGAACGACTTTATATTTGCCGCCAGCTATCTTAAAAAGTTAAAGCAACACGGTTAATTCCTTAGAATCTTGTGTGTCAATACGCCTTCTGAAGTAATCGCCTTCAGGAAATATACCCCGGTGTTAAACCTGGACAAATCCACGAGGAGATCATTCGATTTGCTTGACTCACTAAGTACACGCTCTCCGACAATATTGAACAACTCTATTTCCACCGCACCATCGCTTGCGTCATTGAATTCAATGTGTAGCATTCCGGTGGTGGGATTTGGGTAAATGTTAAGGGTTGAATTGGTCGGTGTATCGGCGATTCCAATGACAAGTGCGATAGTAGCCGTAACGGAATCTTGACAACCGTTCTCATCAGTTACGAATCCCATGTAGGTTCCCGCCGCCAGTCCAGTAGCATTCGCGGTAGTCTGCACAGGGCTTGTATTCCAGGAGTACGTATATGCTCCCGTCCCGCCAGACACTGATGTAGAGATTGATCCATCAGCGTTGTTGTTGTTGTCTGGTGTCGTTCCTGTAGTGTCAAAAATAAGGACCGCAGGTTCCAATATTGTTGCCGACGACATTGATAAACACCCATTATTGTCTTCCACAGTGATTCCATAAACCCCTGCCACAAGACCCGTAACGGACGTACCCATAGCTGCGTTTGACCAAACGTACGTATATGGAGCTGTTCCTCCAATTATACTGGCAGTCACTGTACCATCAGCTAGTCCGGCGCAGCTAATATCTGTAGCTGATGTTGAGACAACCGCCATATCTGGTTCAACTACATCGACTGAAGATACGGAAATACAGTTGTCGGCTCCCTGAACTGTGACATCATATGTTCCACCAACAAGGTTGATCGCAATAGAGTCAGATGAGCCGCTCGACCAGACGTAAGTAAATGGGCCAAGTCCCCCGCTCACCATTACGCTGGCGGTACCATCCATTAATCCTGCACAGCTTACAGCTGTGGATGTTAGCGTCAGGTTCGCTGCTCCAGAATCGATTATCGTAACCTGTTCTGTGTAGAAACACCCTAATCCATCATTGACCGTAAGCGTATAGATTCCTGCAGCAAGTCCAGTTGCAGTATCGGAGGTCTGAACAGGCGACGTGTCCCAGGAATAGGTATAAGGCATCAACCCGCCAGAGGCAACGACATAAGCCATAGCATCTGATGAGTCGCAAGTCGAATTGGTTGTAGTAACTACAATATTGGCGTTACACACCGGACGCTTTGTATTCATACGCACGAAATACGTATAACTGGTTGAGTAATACCAATTCCCATCATCGGCAAGATAAAACGCGGTTTGCGGCAACGGAAGAGGTGCATCTGGGTCAAAGTGCACATAAACAGAGTCTGAAAAGGATTCAATAGTTGCTATGTACTGCCCGGGTGTCATCACAAATTCGGCAAAGGATAATGTTATCCAATTGCCCAGATCGCTGGGTTGAATAGTGTAAAATGTACTCGAGGCTATCGGAAATAACAGGGTGGTATCATACAAATGAAATTGCACGACCTCTCCAGTTGGCGGCGTTGAGCCTGTGATTAAAACCGAAATGGAGCTGAGTGTATCCTGCTGCCAAATGTCATAGAGAATACCGCGCTGTTTGGTCCCGCCTGTGCTGGTCCTCACGCCCCAGCCAGTATAGGTATCGTCGTCTCTAGCATAAACACTGTCTGTCACCGCAAAATTATTGGCCAGGGAGTCATCGCTGGGATCAAAATCGGTGGAGTCATATGTTACGTAATATTCAACAATATAATCTCCCAGTAATGCCGGAGCGTAGCTTGAGTCCAAAATCGTTACTGTATCAATGGCACTTGGAGCAAAAGACATAGGCGCGCTACTGTCATTGAACGTCGTATCTCCCAGAAGGGTCACCGTGGTGTTTAGCTGCACATTGGCCT
>DTRK01000118.1:2522-13195 GCA_012965955.1 Flavobacteriales bacterium | reverse complement strand
ATTTATCCGGGTGGTATTTCACTGCCATCTTTCTGTACGCCTTTTTTACTTCTGAATCCGTTGCCTTAGGGTTAAGGGCCAAAATCTTGTAAGCCGTATGGGAGTCCTTGACAAACATGGCCTTAATCGAACCAAATTCTCCCATCCCTATATTGAGAAGTCCCGCTATCTTCTGGATCAAGTCAACCTCTACATTGTCAACACTTCCATCTGCCTTGGCGATTCCGAACAGATAATGTATCATCTGTAATCGGGCGTGCACCCCCATATTGCTTCTGATCTGCCGGCAAACCTCTGCTACGTCAACGTCCTGTTTGAGTATTTCCCTGAACAGGAGCATGTGCTCCCTGGCACTCGCCTTTCCAAATTGCTTCTCAAAGAACATCCGCACATAGACCAATTCTGACTTGAGTACCCTGCCATCAGCCTTCATTACGGCTGCCGAGAGAACCAGCAAGCTTACACCAAAATCTCCAGCAACGGTACGTCCGTGACCAGGACGCGCATTATAGGTATCAAAATCAACGCGTCTTGCGTTGTCAATCATAGATCCGACCGCATATCCCAAAAGCGCCCCTATGGGACCACCAAAGGCCCATCCCAATCCGCCACCGATCCACTTTCCAAATTTAGCCATCTCTATTATTGATTTTTATGACCTCAGTCTTGTTTCTCAAGGAATAACACACAAGGTTTACTACTTTAGCGCAAATATACTTACGCATTTGCAATTAGACGAAAACGTGTCTAAAAAATGACGATTGCGTCAAACTCATTTTGAATCAACCATGGCAAAAAAAGCAGTACTTAATCAAAAGTCAATAGCGTTTTTTGAGGCGTACATCAACAATGCTTCGCCGACAGGATTTGAATCAGAAGGGCAAAAACTGTGGCTGGACTACATCAACCCTTATATTGATGATCACTTTGTAGACACTTATGGTACTGCGGTTGGCATCATCAATCCCAAGGCGGAATACAAGGTGGTAATAGAAGCCCATGCAGATGAAATTTCCTGGTTTGTCAACCACATTACCGCTGATGGGTTTATCTATGTAATTAGAAATGGCGGGTCAGATCACCAGATTGCCCCCTCAAAAAGGGTGAACATTCATACCAGGAAAGGGATTGTTAAGGCCGTATTTGGGTGGCCAGCTATTCATACACGTACAGCAGGTAAGGAGTTACCTCCAACTCTCAAAAACATTTTTCTGGATTGTGGTTGCAAAACCAAGGCCGCAGTTGAAAAACTAGGTGTGCATGTCGGTTGTGTGATCACATACGAGGATAAATTCACCATTTTGAATAAGAACTTATTCGTAGGACGAGCCATGGACAATCGCGCCGGAGGGTTCATGATTGCAGAAGTTGCAAGAATGATCAAAGAGACGAAGACCAAGCTGCCGTTTGGTTTGTACGTGGTTAACTCTGTGCAAGAGGAAATTGGACTTCGTGGTGCAGAAATGATCGTTGACCAGATTGGGCCTGACGTTGCTATTGTGACAGATGTTACCCATGATACCAATACGCCAATGATTGAAAAAAAGGTACAAGGCGATTGTGCCTGTGGGGATGGACCTGTTGTAACTTATGGGCCGGCTGTTCAGAACAACTTGCTGGACCTTATCATTAAGGCAGCAGAAAAGAACAAGATTCCATTTCAACGCAATGCAGCGGCCCGCTCAACGGGTACCGACACGGATGCTTTCGCGTATTCAACAGGAGGGGTTGCATCGGCATTGATTTCCCTGCCCCTGAGGTACATGCACACCACTGTCGAAATGGTGCATAAGAAAGATGTGGAGAATGTGATCAGATTGATATTCCAATCGCTCAAAAGCATTAAGGCAAACCACAACTTTAGTTATATCAAATAAGTAGTCGGCCGGCATTTATTATCCGGTGGTTCCTCAGCTCGTGTGATCAGTAATGATCATCCATTCATCGGCTATGCGTTTCCAGATAAGGGTAAAGTGACCACCTACGTCACCCATGGCTCTTATTAGATCCCATTTGCCGACAAGCATAATGGTATTGGTGCCTAAATATTCCATCTCCAGCACATTGAAACTGAGAGAACCCATATATGATTGATCCGGGTACTTCTTCCGGTACCTGTCAATGGTCGCTTGCCAACCATAGGTAATGCCATCCTTGCCAATGAACTTCAAGGAGTCCGACCGCCAATAAGTTTGCATAAAACAGTCAATATCACCCTTGTTCCAGCAGACTTGCTGTGCAAAGAGTTTTGTAACAATTTTTGAACTATCTGATCGGAAATCAGATTGCGCCAATGTTATTGAAGTCAGACCCATGCATAAAACCAACAAAATCGTCTGTATCCGTGCAGGCTTGAGATTCATGCGATTACCCCAGTAATTTTCAGTATTTTTGCATCCCATAAATACAGGAAAGAACCACCAAATTACTCAAAAACACAAACAAAGATGAAGCCTAAATCGATCATTAGTAGTTTGCTAGTCAAACTCATATTTGTTGTTGCCATATCTCTGTCCTTCACTAATAGCTCCGTCGCCTCCCATGCTATGGGTGCCGATTTTACTTACAAGTGCCTTGGCGGCAATCAGTACGAGCTTAAGCTCAAGTTTTACCGGGATTGCCAGGGAGTCTCAGCGCCAACGACAGTTCCAATTGTATTGAACTCGGTAATATGTGCACTGAACTTCAACTATTCGCTGCCTATGGTAAGCTTTCAGGAGATCTCATCTACTTGCCCATCTGCACTAAGCACCTGTCAGAGCGGAACAGAACCGGGAGTTGAAGAATATATTTACATGGATACAGTTAGCATTGCCAATCAATGTTCTGACTGGATCTTCTCCTTTACGCATTGTTGTCGCAATAACTCTATTAATAACCTGGTGAACTCAAGTGGAGAGAACCTGTATATTCAATCAGGAATGAACAATTCCGGTGGCATTTGTAATGCGTCACCTGTTTTTTCTTCTCTCGGAGTTCCTTATCTGTGCAATAATGTTCAAACCAATTTCAATTTTGGCGCATTTGATGTCGATGGAGATTCACTGGTATTCTCTCTAGCCAATCCGCTTACCACCGGCGGTGTACCGATCACCCATCAGATACCTTATAGCGTTACATATCCTATCATTACCACTACCGGAACAGTAGACTTTGACACCACTAACGGACAGATGTCTTTTACGCCATCTGGACTACAAGTGTGCGTTGTGACGGTGCTGGTTGAGGAATATAGAGCGGGTATCTTGATTGGATCTGTAATGAGGGATATTCAAATCCTGATTACAAACTGTGCAGGCAATGTACCTCCGACAATGAAAAGCGGCGGTATTATCAACGTTATGAATGGAACGTTGATTGACACAGCAAGAGTTGAACTATGCATAGGAGATGCTTTATCCTTTGACCTTACCTTTGGTGACGACAATGCCGCGGATACCGTCACCCTGGAGACCAATATCGCTGCAGATTTCCCGACAGCTACCTTTGTGACGACCGGTGTTAATCCTGTAGTTGCCACGTTTTCGTGGACTCCCACAGCTAGCGATGTTGGACTCAATAACCTAACTGTTTCAGTATCGGATGGTGTGTGTCCAATTATGGGAACCCAAAATTATGCCTTTGAAATCAACGTACTCGCTGGCACTTATGCCGGGCCTGATGTTTACCTCTGCCTAACAGACACTACTCAAATGCAGGGAGAAGGTGGAGCAAGCTTTCAATGGACTCCTTCTACCGGCCTGGCCAATGATACGCTGGCAAATACGCTGGCATACCCTACTGTCACGACAACCTATATGCTGACATCCAATTTCTCAGGATCTTGTGATACAGTTGATAGTATGACCATCTTCGTGGTGCCGAATTTCACACCGTCTTTTAGTAGTGATGTAACTGTCTGCCAGGGTGGATCTACGCAACTAAGTGCCGATGGAAGTCCGTCACAGGCATATTCCTATCAATGGACTCCAAGTGCAGGATTGGACTCAACTCAGGTTGCAATGCCTGTTGCGTCACCTACCCTGACAACTACTTATACTGTGACGATCACTTCACCAGCACTGTGTTCGAAATCAGGAAGCATAACGGTTACGGTTGACTCAACAACATTGAATGTGACGCCTACGGCATCTAACAAGTACTTGTGTCCAGGTGACAGTACAGTGCTCGATGCGAATATCAATGCTTCTAATCCATCTTACACCATTACGTGGCAAGATCAGGACAGCATCATTGTCGCAACTACAGAAACAGTTACTGTATCACCTACAACCAATATGACCTATACTGTAATCATTACCAATGGCACATGTACGGATGTGAAGTCTATTGACATCATAATGAGCATGTTGGAGATAGGAATGGATTCAGTAGCGCTTTGCGCTGGTGATAGCCTTATAACCAATCCTACCTATGGTCCAATAGGATCTTCTCCTCCAACTGCCTGCGGAATCTCTGCCGGATGTAATGGGACAGGCGGTGTCAATACCTTAACTGTCGGAGCAGGTACTATGTCCAATGGAACTAATACCTACCCAGCTCCTTTTGGCAACTGGTTTAAGAATGCCAAACATCAGATACTCTATAGCGCCGCAGATCTACTTGCGGCTGGCTTGACAGCGGGTACAATCACGGAAATTGGATTCAGCATTGACTCAATTGCTGGTACATCGCTGTACAAGTCATATGAAATAAAACTGAGTTGTACTCCTATTACCGCGATCAGCAAATGGGAAAGTGGTTTAACCCAGGTATTTGCACCAACTGACGTTACAATTGTCCCGGGAATGAACACATTGGTCCTGTCAAGTCCCTATGACTGGGATGGAGTGACCAATCTCATTATGGAGTTGTGTTACGATAATCTTTCAGACCCTTCATTCACACTAAACAGTCCATCTCCGTACACAACCACGTCATACCCATCAGTGATCTATTATATTGATGATCTAAATGCTGCGTGCCCCTTCACAGCTGGGTCATCTGGGACAAGCTCTGACCGCCCTAACACTACATTTACTGTTTGTTCGGAGGCATTTGCTCCAATGTTCTCGTGGACACCAAGTGCAGGCGTTAGCGACGATACGATCGTTAACCCTACCATTACTCCGTCTGCCAGTGCTACATACAGCCTCACCATGGATAATGGGCTATGCGTTATTACAGACTCGATTTATGTCGCGTACTCATCTTCACTTGGCCTGACAGGATCTACTGTTGATGCATCATGTGGTAATACAGATGGTACTGCAACAGTGAGTGTAGGAGGTGGAAGTGCTCCTTTTACTTATCTGTGGGATGATCCAGGCAGCCAGACCAATGCCACGGCAACCGGACTTGGTGTAGGATCTTATGCCGTAAATATTACGGATGGCAATGGTTGTGTTGACAGTGTTATCGTTTCTGTAAGTGAAGCAGGAGGACCTACTCTGACCAGTAGCCAGGTTGACTTAATCTGTTTTGGTGGAAGTACTGGAACGGCAACGGTAACCGCAACTGGTGGAACAAGCCCATATACCTACCTATGGGATGACCCAGGTGCTCAGACCACTGCGACTGCCAATGGCCTGACGGCAGGCAGCTATACCGTGAATGTCACTGGCGGAGGTTGTGCGTCAGCAATAGCGGTAACCCTTACGCAACCTGCGCAAATGGGTTCAACGACTACCAATACCTCTCCAACTTGCTTTGGAGATTGCGATGGTGGAGCTGCCGTCGTTGTTACAGGAGGATTATCCCCATATAACTACTTGTGGGATGATCCATCAGCACAAACAAATGCTGCCGCCAGCGGCCTGTGTGATGGCACTTTCAACGTAATATTTACAGATGCTGATGGGTGTTCCGACTCTACAAATGTGACAGTTACGGAACCTGTTGCCATCATAACGTCTATCACTGGAATGACTCACAACCCCTGCTTCGGCGATTGCGTTGGAACAGCAACCATAGGTGTTGGATCAGGAGGTGTAGCACCTTTTAACTACTTGTGGGATGACCCAGCTGCGCAAATAAGCACAACAGCAACAGGCCTGTGTGCCGGATCATATGTAGGAACCGTAACGGATGCTGATGGCTGTACATCTAATGCAGTAGCAGTTATTACAGAACCTACAGGAACTGCTTTGGTAATGTCATCTATTGATGCCGGCTGCGGTGCCTCAGATGGGGCTGCAATTGTTACTGTGTCAGGAGGTGTGCTGCCTTATACGTATACCTGGAATGACCCGGGAACTCAGACAACGGATACCGCCAGCAATGTCGGGTTTGGCGTATATACTGTAGTCGTGACAGACTCCAACGGATGCTCAAGGACTGACTCGGTTGCCGTCAATAATATTGGAGCTCCAACACTCACTGCGGTAGTTGATAGCAATGCATCGTGCTTCGGCTCTAGTGATGGCGTCGCAACTGCTTCGGCAGCAGGTGGTACGCCTCCTTTTCAATATACGTGGAATGACCCAGGCACGCAAACTACAGCAACTGCGAACGGACTTGCTGCCGGAAACTATACGGTGACAGTAGCTGATTCCGCTTTGTGTGCAGCGACCGCTTTTGTGACCATCACAGAACCAACACAGCTCATGGGAAATATAGCAGTTACAGATGTCTTTTGTAATGCAGCATGCGATGGAACCGGAATGGTCACAGCATCAGGGGGAACTCCTCCATACAACTATGTATGGAATGACCCTGCTGCTCAGACGAATGCCAGTGCTACAGGACTGTGCGCGGGCTTGAGGCTCTGCATCATTACGGACAGCAATGGATGTAATATAGTTGTGTCTGACTCCATTTACGAGCCTGCTCCAATCTTCACTTTTGCGACCTCTACCAACGAAACCTGTTCGGCTAGTAATGGGCAGGCTTCAGTAGGAGCTGTGGGGGGAACTCTTCCTTACACCTACCTGTGGGATGATCCAGCTGCACAAACGAATCCTATTGCAGTAGGGTTATCTGCTGGAACGTATGTAGTCCTGATTACGGATAGCAATGGTTGTACGGCCATGGATTCTGTTAGCTTGACAAACACTGATGTTTCATTAGATAGTGTTACCGGCGTCAATCCGAATTGCGGCGCCTGTGACGGGACAGCTACCGCGGTAGCGTCAGGTGGAGCAACACCGTACACTTATCTGTGGAATGACCCTGCGGCTCAGACCAACGCAACCGCATCGAATCTATGCCAGGGGACATATACAGTAATAATGACCGATGGCAACGGATGTACAAGAACTGATTCGACAACGATCTCAGAACCTCCCAGTTTTACAGTGTCTTCCACAACTGTAGATCTCATTTGTGGGGGCGTATGCGACGGCTCAGCTACGGTTACACCTAGCGGTGGCACTGCACCATTCGTATATCAATGGGATGACCCGGCTGCCCAGACCACCGCCACTGCAACTGGCTTATGCGCAGGGACTTTCAACGGTACTGTTACCGACAGCGCAGGATGTAGCATAGTGGAGACTGTTACGATTACCGGGCCGAACCCGTTGAACACCATCACTTCCAGTACCAATGCAAGTGTGGGAAACAGTGATGGTACGGCATCTGTGACTGTATTGGGCGGTTCAAACCCCATGACTTACTTATGGGATGATGCAGCGGCTCAGACGACTTCAACAGCAACGGGATTACCCGCTGGGACGTACACAGTTAATATAACGGATGGAGCTGGGTGCACAACGTCGGCTACGGTCACTGTCTCAGAGGGAACTGGAATTTGGGATAACGAGCTGGGACTTCGATTTGACGTATATCCCAACCCATCGACAGGCATGGTTATAGTTGATCTTGAACTTCTGGAAGTTGGTGCTATAACATTAGAGGTCGTTGACATGCTGGGGGAAACGGTATTTGAAACAGCGCACACATCAGTTCAACTATATAAGAAGGAAACTGACCTCAGCTCTCTATCTGACGGTATATACTTCATGCGTTTAGGCACGGAGAAAGGCTCGATCAAGAGAAGGATTGTGGTTGCAAAGTAGTAATATAAGGGTAAAATAAAACCCCGAAGTGATGCCTGCATCTACTTCGGGGTTTTTATTATTAGCAAACCTATAAGCCGGGTTCTGTTCCCACAAGCGTGCGCAAGCGCTACTTCTGGGTTTCTATCATTTGTCTGGCCTTGCCATTACTGGCAAGATCTAACAACCTACCCTGGGATTTTACCTGCCGCAAGGCAGGCAACGAAGCGGGCCGCTTCTCTCCCTTTATTTGGTCTTGCTCCACGCAGAGTTTACCTGATTTCACTACAGCCCACGAATCCTAAGACCCGAGTCGTACATTCTTTCTGTTGCACTGGTCCTTCCAGCACATAAACTATGTGCTGAATGACGGGTGTTACCCGCTGCATTGCCCTATGGAGCCCGGACTTTCCTCACCACAAATAAATGCAGAGCGATAGAACGGTTTGCACGGCGAAGTTACGGAATTCTCATTTTTTTAGGGCATTGAACAGAGATCCGAAGCATTAATTGATGTGCTCACCTGATCAATTCAAAAATATTTTGTTGCAAGTGTAACTATCGCCTATAGTCAATTGTTCTATTCATAAATAATTCTTTGTAAACTATTTTAACAATGCATCTCATGAAAACAAATACACTATTACTATTATCATTTTTAACTCTGTCAGTATTGCCTCCCAATATTGCAAAAGCCCAAACTTCAATTCAACTATCTCACTCGCAAGATTCGATAGGCTATCTATTCTGTCCTGTACCGACAGATGTTAGTTTCATGATTTGGGGCCAAGCAGATGGCTATACTCCAGGTACGGATGTGATGACCATCAACATTAATTATGGTGACGGAAGCGATACCACGTTCATGGAAGACCTGAATGGTAATTCTCCTCAATGGTTTAACGTGAATTGGCTTTCTGCCACTCATATATATACGTCTCCAGGAAGTTATTCGGTACGCGTGATTGCAACGGGACCTGATTCACAAGCGGATACGCTCATCATTGCTCCAGATATCGTTGTTGGAGATACATGTGGAAACATCTCGGGTAGAGTGTACATGGATTTGAACAGTGATTGTGTTCAAGACAACGGCGAAGACGGAATCTTAAATTTCCCGGTCGTTCTTTATGAGAACTCACAATTCATGGAATACACGTACACCAATGTGTTTGGCGACTATTGGTTCGATGTTCCACAGAGTACCAATTACGAAGTTCGACTTGGTGATTATTGGCATCCTGGAATTACACCTATTTGCCCAAGTTCTGGATCACTCACACTTGCATCGGTACCATCATTCAACAATGATTATTCCATGGAGTGCTCGTTAACCGGTTACGACCTATCTGGTGACGCTACTGGGGCATTGTTCAGACCTGGATTTAACAATGGCGTAATATGGTTCAATATTTCAAACAGTAGATGTGCTACCGTAAGTGGAGATGTGACTTTAGTGTTAGACCCATTGCTCACACTGGACCTTTCTCAGATATCTCCAACTCCAACTTCTATCAATGGAGATTCCATTACCTGGAATTTCACCGATCTTGATGGAATGGATTGGTTGAGCTTTACTTTGGCAGCCTTAACCACAGATTCAACAGCTGTACTGGGTGATAGTATCTGTGTACTACTTATCATAGAGCCAATAACAGGTGACTTTAACCCGCAAGATAACGTTGTTGAAATCTGCTTTCCTATCATGAACTCATGGGATCCGAATATCAAGGAGGTTGAGCCTGCTGGTATTGGTACCGCTGGTAGTATCGATAGGAATGAGGATCTGACATACACTGTACATTTCCAGAACACTGGCAATGCCCCAGCTATCAATGTGTTTATCAAAGACACGTTGGACGAGAATCTGGATCTCAGCAGTTTCAGACTTCTTAGTAGCAGTCACGCAGTGGAAACAGATATACGTCCTTCCGGATTGATAAAGTTCTCTTTTGACGATATCATGCTAGCGGATAGCGTAAGCGATGAACCTCAGAGCCATGGTTATGTTTCATTCAGGATAAGTCAAAAAACTGATCTTCCATATGGAACTGAGATCCAAAACACTGCGGCTATCTACTTTGACTTTAATCCTCCCGTAATAACAAATACGGTGCTTAACACTATCGATTCAATCGGTATCGTGAATGGATTGGAGGAAACGAGCGTTGCGCATCAGCAGCTTGCGGCAATCTACCCTAACCCAGCGACCACAGTTTTGTATGTTGACATACTCAATGAATTGGGTGCTGTGCAGCTATATTTAAGTGATATGCTCGGACAGGAAGTATTAGCGCTTCAGGATATTCGATTCGGGAAGAATGCAATTGATCTATCCAGTTTGACAGCTGGAATGTATCTTGTACAGATCCGATCGACGAAGAGTTCTCTCAGCAAGAGAATAGTAGTCACCCAATAACCTAGCTTCTAACCCTCCCTAGACCCCGTCATGCTAGCATGGCGGGGTTTTCTTTTAGGCTCTCACCTGATAGGGGAAAAAAAATTGAACAGCTGTAACTATTGGTCGTGCTCAATTGTTCTATTACTAAACGAATAGTTTACTAACCTTAAAATCTTAAAAAATGAAAAATATAGGAATATTAGCCACCACTGCCCTACTAATTGGAGTGGTGATATTTGGATGTAAAAAGGACCAGGTTGAACCGAATCCAGGGGCACCTAATCCAGGAAACCCCA
>DTRK01000118.1:0-2512 GCA_012965955.1 Flavobacteriales bacterium | reverse complement strand
GCTGATTTATTTGCCACTACTGGCGAGCCACTCCAGTGCTTTACAATGGATGCCTCAACAGGTACTACTATTACCTGCTCAAAAGGGACACGCTTGTATTTTCCAGCGAATAGCTTTATCGATGGTAGCGGAAATGTGGTAAATGGCCAGGTTGATATCGAAATCAAGGAAATTTTTTCAAAGGGGGACATGATCCTTTCAAATAAATTTCCTATTGGAGAGTACGGCCTATTGGAATCGGGTGGACAGTTATATATCACCGTCGAGCAAAATGGGACTAAACTGCAATTTGGCAACGGCAATTATGCCATGGTAGATGTGCAAATCACAGATACCATACAATGGATGGGATTGTTCAATGGCAACACTGGTGATCCCAATGCGGCCAATTTGATTTGGACAGCAGACCCAGACTCTATAAACGGATCGGTAAGCGTATGTCAAGATTCCAGTAGTCTTAGCAGCACCTATTGTTTTAATCTGGATACCCTGGATTGGATCAATCTTGATGTCTATATGAATGACGCATCACAGACTTCTGCTTCAGTAGTAGTTCCCAGTGGATATGATGATGAGAACACAAGCGTTTTTGTCGTGTTTAACAATGAAAACACCGCAGCATCATTATACAGCTATAGCAATGGCGCATTTAATACAGGCGCCTATTATTCATTAGGAATTGGAAGGAGTGTCACGTTTGTCTCTATCGCGGTAATAGATGGGGCATATTACTCTGCTTTTGCCTCCACCACGATTGTAGATAACCATGAGGAGACCTTGCAATTCAGTCCAACAACGAAGGAAGAATTTGAGGCTGCAGTTAATGCACTATAATAATTATGCAGGATTTACATTAAATAAGTGAACTTTGATTGAAAGGATAAGCCCATCACGGATTTAGCTGGTGGGTTTATCCCTTTCTCAATGCCCATTGAAAGCAAAGGAATACAACACGGTAGTTAAGGCACATTCCGGCAATTTATACCGGTTCGTATTGAAGTGTATCCGCAATCCGGATGACGCCAGTGATATTGTACAGGATTCCTACCTCAAATTGTGGCAGAACAAGGACAAGGTCATTTTTGAAAAAGCCAAATCCTGGTTGTTTACCACCTCATATAGAGCCCTGCTGAACAAAGTCAAAAAAGACGCACGTATGGAACCAATTGACACTAAGGATTATGCTGAAAGCCATTCTCAGGATAAGAGTGCTGACCTTAAGGAAATACTGGACAAAACGTTGGACGCTCTACCTCACCTGCAAAAATCTATTATTCTGCTTCGTGATCTGGAGGGATATAATTATCAGGAGATAGGAGAAATGCTGGAATTGACTGAATCCCAGGTAAAGGTGTATCTGTTCCGGGGCCGACAGAAAATTAAAACGCGCTTAATTGGATTAAATCTATTCGCATGAAACAACTCGACAAAGCAAACCTGGACGAATGGTTATTTGATTCTCTGGAAGGGAATCTCACAGAGGGAGAGCAGGAAGAACTCAATGCTTACCTGTCGCAAAATCCTGATGCGAGGATTGAATTTGAAGCGTGGAGCAATACCTATATAAATGAGCCGGAAATACCTTTTCCTGATGAGGACAAATTGCTCAGAAGAGGGCGAAGAATCAGGTCGGTATGGATGCGATGGGGGTTGAACGTGCTTGCCTTTATCCTGATCTGCTATCTGGGACTCAAAACAGTTGGATTTTTCGATTCAAGCGACCGTACTGTCAAAGATAAAGTTGAACTTCCTGCAGAGCAGGAGGCGGCAGAAAATGATAATCCTGGAATAGAAGAAGAAGTGAATCAAGTTCCAGCGGAAGAGGCCTCAATGGCAGAGGATCTAGAAATAGCTGTTGATGAACCAACTCCTTTGGCAGCGTCGGACATAACCGAACCTCAACCAAGCAATGAGGGCGATCGTGAAAGCACCAAGGTCACGGATGAAGACGTTCCCAAGGGAACCACTGAGGAGCAAGATAAGTCAAACGAAGGTGTTGTAATGCAACCTCCGACTAATGAAGATACAGCCAGAACGCCAGATGTAAATATTGCTGCAGCAACAACGATTGGAGATGCCGTTGTGGACAATGAAAAGGTCGAAGATCCAATAGTGTCCCTTGCGGAAGAATTGTCAAACACAGCATCCACTGACACCCTCCAAAGTCAGCCTGGATCCTTTGAATCTGTTAGCCATGAGGGCAATACTTCTGATAGTAGCTCCATGGAAATATTACCGGATAATGATAATAAGGACACTGGTACAGCTGCAATTGATACTGCCCTGGCTGATGGCCTGGAGAGTGCGATGGTTGAGGAGATCAGCGCACCTGATACAACTCAGAAGAAGAAGAAGAAGACTAAGGAGAGAGTTGATTCCAGCAAGTATCCAATATTCTCGGTGGGACCATTCCTGGCTTACAACAACAGTAAGTACACCGTCATTACCAATAATACTATGGGCGATTATGTCAAGCGTATCAGGGATCTTGGTGGGGCGAGTCCGTTCGAAT
>DTRK01000117.1 GCA_012965955.1 Flavobacteriales bacterium | reverse complement strand
CTGCACAATGCTTAAGTTTACAACATGCGGATGAAAATCATCTTGTTATGCTGCCTGATGGCAGGGCTGTTCGCAAAACAGGTGTGTTCCACACATGTGATCGGTGGGGATATCTATTACGAGTGTCTCAATCCAGCTATTGGCTCTTACCTCTTTACTGTCAAACTATACAGGGATTGCTTTACCGGGGTTCCGCCATTTGACGATCCTATTTTTGTTTCAATTTACATACGTGACTCTCTGGGAAATGACACCACCTTGTACACTATGATGGCCATGTCATTGCCTCCTAGTGATACTCTAGAGAACAATACCTACAATCCGTGCTTTTCCGCTCCACCTGATATTTGTGTTGAAGCGGCAGTTTACCAGTCACAACTCATATTACCACCAGGAACATACCACCTCACTTACCAGCGCTGTTGCCGAACTCAAGGAATATTGAATATTCCGAATCCGCAATCAGTAGGCTTTGGATTTGATATTGTGGTTCCCGACGCAAACCTGGCTGTTTGCAATAGCTCACCAGCATACAATAATTATCCGCCCACGATTCTTTGTCTTGATGAACCATTTGTGTACGATCATTCAGCTACAGATCCCGATGGGGATTCTTTAGTGTACTACCTCTGTGCTCCCAATGATTACGATCACCTTACCTGGGGTTTTGTCCCTAACCCCTCCGGACCACCAAGCAGTAATGAGACGATGAATTACATCAGTCCGTTTGATTCCCTTTACCCAATTACAGCAGCGGTGGACTCCTTCAAGATTGATCCGGTGACCGGTTTACTGACCGGAACACCTACTCAAGCAGGCAGATATGTTGTGGCAGTATGCTGCTCTGAATACCGTAACGGAGTGCTGCTATGTACTAATAGCAGGGATTTTCAATTCAATGTAGCGGCTTGCCTCTCTGATCCACTTACCTATTTCTCGTGGGCAGCTGATACCAGTGATCCTTGCATGATGAACTTCACTTATGGAGGAAATTCTGTTGCCTCATATTCATGGGACTTTGGCGTCGATACACTCAGTACGGATACTAGTAGTCTTGAAGACCCCAGCTATATATTTCCGGATTCAGGTACCTATACTGTCTCACTTATTGTCAATGCAGCCGTTTGTCCGGATACTTTTGAGGTTTCCTTAAGTATCTCTGGTTGTCCCTTTGTATCAGTATCAGAACAGAGAGCAACGCAACAGTTACAAGCATATCCCAATCCCGGCTCTGGGACCTTTACGCTGAATTTTGGAGCGAAAGACTATAAAGGAGAATTAGAAATCCAGGTTTACCATATGGATGGCCGTCAAATAATAAAGAGAAACATGGTCTCCGCAAGCGCTAAAAACAGATATACGCTCAATCTCAATGGAGTATCAAAAGGAATTTATCTCCTGAAAGTAGAAACAGGCAAAGAGATACTGACTAAGCGGTTAATCGTGCTGTAGAGTCCACTCGTGATTGTCATTAACCGCACCTTTGTCAATTAGGTATATCTTGTAGCGCTCAGGAAATCGTAACAGTAGCCCGTCAACAATGGAGCAAGATGCCAGTATATTTAAGCAATTACTACGATCACCAAATTAGTTGTATATTGTTTTGAATACAAACCCGGGAGTTACTTATGAAATCACTTATGAAAGTACTATGTCTCATCATATTAGGCAGTGTGCTGTCAATTGGTCAAGGGTGCAGGAAATGTTACGATTGCGAGGTGCGCGATACGGCAACTGATGTGCTATTGGAATCTGAGAGCTTTTGCGGAAAAAAGAACAAAAAAAACTACGAAGAAAGAGGCAATGATGAAACTCTTGACACTTATACTACCTGTGTTCAACAATAAATCAGATAACCTTTTATGAAAAAGAACAGCCTATTAGAAAAGATTGTAATTCTTGTACTCTTTCTGGCAATTAGCAACAGCTGTAAGAAGTTGGAATGGGATGATTTGGAGAATCCATATTACTGCAGCGGTGGTGATGGTATCTTATGTGACGTTGCAGGCGTGGCTGGTGAAACAGGAGGGAGCGGCGAAGGTAAGTCTGCACGGATCGCGTTCTTGTATTGGCCAATGGACATTGTCGAAGACTCACAAGGAAGGATTTTGATCGTTGATTTCAATAATCACAGTGTGCGTAGAATAGAAACAGATGGCACAATTTCCCGAATAATTGGTTCAGGATTACTTGGAGACAATCCAACTGGACCAGCTACCTCCATAAATTTAAACCATCCTGCTGAAATTAAGATCGGACCAAATGGTGACTATTGGCTATCAGCATGGCATAATTGGAAGATTAAAAAAATTGATCAAACTAGCTGGCAGGTCACCTCGCCCATCGGTACCAGCCAAGGTTTCGCAGGTGATAGCGGAACCGCAGATACCGCGAAGCTAAATTTGCCTTCAAGCTTGGTATTTGACACTCAGGGTAACATCTTTATTACAGATCAAGGGAATCAATGCATCCGCAGAGTGGACGCTGTATCGAACATTATTACAACATTCGCGGGTAGTACGTCAGGCTATGCCGATGGTATTGGTAATACAGCACAGTTTGCGTTTCCAGCGGGATCTAATGCTGGCCCAGGCGGCAAAATTGCTTTGACCAATGATGGAACACATCTCATTATGGCTGATACGGAGAATAACAGAATTCGAAAAATTGATATCGCTACAGCAGAGGTGACGACTATTGCTGGTACAGGCGCAGTCGGGTATTCTGGTGATGGCGGGGCTGCTACTGCTGCTACTCTCTATTGGCCCGCAGATGCCAAAAATAACGTTGTGCGGAAGATAAACGGATCGGGAATTATCTCTACTGTTGCAGGAACTGGAGGAGAAGGATCTTCTCCTAACGGCACTATGGCTACTTCAGCTCTCCTATATCAACCTCATGGAATATATGTTTCTGCTGATAATACTCTCTACATTGCAGACACTCGTAATCAGCAAGTTAAGAAGGTAAAGAACCCGTAACAGATCCTTTGAGATCACAGCTAACATATATAGTGATGCTAGCTGCGTTAGGCCCATTTATACCGAGTTGCACTTACGACAAATCCGAGCCTGATACACAAGAGTTCCCAGCTGATATTGCCAGCATTATTCTCACCAAATGTGCCTCTACGGGCTGTCACGATGACCAAAGTAAGGAAGCAGCTGGAGGGCTTTCCTTGAGCTCCTGGAACAATATGTTTTTAGGGGACAGGTCTGGGGCAGTGGTTGTTCCTTATCAATTCAGGCAGAGTGAGATCTACCTGTTTACCAATACCTATGCAGATTTAGGGGTAACAAATACGCCTGTTATGCCTTACAATCAAGAGCCCCTCTCCAGACAGGAAGTACTCAAATTACGCTATTGGATAAATGAGGGTGCTCCTAACAAGGATGGATTCATCAAGTTTTCAGATGATCCCTATAGAAAAAAATACTACGTTGCCAATAGAGGCTGCGACCTGGTGGCTGTTATGGAACTAAGTACAAATCTAATAATGCGATACGTGCAAGTTGGGAACTCCATTTTTATTGAATCTCCGAGCCAGATCCTAATTTCACCTGATGGCGAATACTGGTATGTCGTCTTTTCGGAGGGAGATATTATTCAAAAATTTCGAACGTCCGACGATAGCTTTGTAAGCTCCCTCTACCTGGGATTTGGCGAATGGAATTCGCTTTGTATCACCGCGGATTCCAGGTATGCTTTTGTAGTCAATGGAGAAGCTGATGGCCAGATTGCAATCGTTGACTTAAGCGACTTATCCTTACTCAAAATGTACGGCGGCGGAATGCTGTTTCAATCTCCCCAGGGAGTCAGTGTAAATGACAATTCAGATGCTGTTTTCATTGGATTCAAAAGTGGGAACTTTTTATACAAAATGGATATCAGTGATATGTTAAACGCTACAATAGATACCGTGGTTCTTGAAGCAGGCCAACCTGCCAGCACAATTTCAAAATATGATCCGAAGATTGTCTTCCTTCACCCCAACCAAAGCAAGTATTTTGTCATTTGCCCTGGTACCAATGAGGTTCGTGTATTGGACACAAGCACGGACAACCTGATAGCAGTCATTGCTGCGGGCACACATCCACAGTCGTTTTCCTATAGCTCGTCTTTCGATTATTTATTTATTGCTAACACAGAAGATACTGTTTCGTTCGCGGGTAAAAGAGGGTCTGTATCGGTACTCGATTGCCAATCCAATGCTTTAATTCAGACTATCTATACTGGCGCACAACCATATGGTATGGCTATTAATGCAGTCAATCAACAACTTATCGTGGCTAATAGAAACTTTAACTCTGATGGCCCCAAACCTCATCATGCTACAGAATGTGAAGGAAGGAATGGGTATCTGACTTATCTCGATATCAATTCGCTGACAATGGTAGCTGGTAAAAAGTACGAAATTTCAGTTGATCCAAATTCGGTTCAAGTCAGGTAACACGAGCCGGCACCTGCTGACTCTTTCAAGATTGATCCGGTTACAGGATGGCTAATCAAGCCGGAAGATCTGTAGCGGCCGTGTGCGTTTCGGAATATCAGGAACGGTGTTTTATTGTCAACAGATAGCAGGGATTTCCGGTTTAATGTAGCTGCCTGCATGGAATATCCACTATCATTGCAGTACACCTGGGCGCTGAACTTCAATGATCCTTGCATGGTAAATTTCACTTATCAGGGCAATCAGGGCGATATTCAAATTCATGTTGATCACATGGATGGCAGACAGGTATTAAGGAAATTTGTGGCCACTCCAAAAGTTGACACCCCTCGTACACTGGATCTGAAAGGAATATCAAGAAATTTATCTCTTGAAAGCAGAAACAGGAAAAGAGATACTGAGTAAGCGGCTAATCGTGCTGTAGGAGCCTATTTTTCCTCGTCGTTATCTGCATCTTTAAATGCATCGTCCAGCGTGGCGTCTTTCTTTTTAATGACAACCTTAGTCTTGCCAACAACCTTGATCTCGGTACGCCGGTTCATCTGCCGGCCTTCCGGGTTATCAGTGCCATCCGGATTGGTGTTGTCGGCAATGGGAGTGCCTTCGCCGTAGCCCTTGGCAACCAATCGATCTTTGGGAATACCGTGTTTCTTAAGATACTTCACAACGCTTTCTGCCCTGCGCTGCGATAACTTTTCATTGTAAGCATCTTCACCCTTGCTATCGGTGTGGGCGCCCAGCTCCACCACGATACTTGGGTTGATGTTCAGGATATCAACAAGTTTCTCCAGGGTCCGATTAGACTCATCCCTGAGAGTTGCCTTGTCAAAGTCATAATAGATATCCTTCAAAACGATAATCTTATTCAGCTCCAGCTTTTTCAGTGGGATCCATCGGTGCAATGTGTCTGACTTCGTTAAGCCCAGCGTATTTGCCCACTCCTCATTGGGGAAGTACCCTTCCTTGGTAGCTTCAATTTTGTAGTTCTTGTTTTGCTTGAGCGTGAAGAAATACTCTGCCTCTGTAGTAATATGCGCCTCATTAATCAAAATCACCGACGAGTCCTTATCTACCTGATATAGCTTGACGTCATAATCAGTGAGAGATGTCATGGTTGAGTCATCCGCATCATAGGCGAATTTATCAACAGCAAATTTCGGTATCAACCCTCTATCCCAGGAGTATCGAAAGATATCATCGCAGCAAGTTTCTGACTTTAGCGCTATTGTACCTATCCTATTAGAGACTAAATAACCGCCTTCTTCAGAGGCATCAGCAACGAAGTACATGTCATCAACCCGTGAATTAATTGGAAAACCAGCATTTTCAGGCTTGGTCCATTTCCTCATCTTTCCTGAAGTATAGAATATATCATATCCCCCCATTGAAGGATGTCCGTCAGAGCTGAATGAAAGAACATGTGAAGTTGTGTTAAAAAACGGTGTGATCTCATCACCTACCGTATTGACCTTCCTTCCAACATTACGGGGTTTTTTATATTCACCTTTTGAAGTAATCTCCGAATACCAAATATCTCTTCCTCCCTCGCCATCTGGACGATCGGATACAAAATAAAGGATCAGTGACTTTCTTTTCTTGTCTTCAGCTACCGCCGGATGCGTATTTGTATAGCCCTGCAAATTAATTTCCTCATTTAACTTCTTGCCCTTAGACCATTCACCGTTGGCATAATCTGAAACAAAAATGGCACAAACAAGAGCCCCTGCATCATTGGGCTCACATTGGGTGTAGAACAACTTCGATCCATCAGGTGTGAAAACACCATTGGCAACGTCCATTTTTGCAAAATTCACATTTTCAGGTAACGGCTCACCCTTTCCCCATCTCCTACCATCTCTTATAGATTGATATAGTTTGAATCGCCCCACTTTACCTTTCAACTCCTCAGACCGAATAATGGTGTCTGACCTGAGTGAAGCGTACATCAGCTTGTTACCTTCAAATGGCATTGGCGACGATTCAGTGTACGCAGCGTTGACCTCATTGCCCATGTGAATGACCACCACATTCAACGGTTTCTCCATCGCCTCTATCGCATAATCACAGCCAGCGATCTCATTCTTAACCTTCTTTTTATAAAGAGGTGCATCAAAAGACCGGTAAGTTTTGATAAAGTCTGCAAATGCAGTTTTTGCCTCTGGGTATTTGCCATTCATCTTAAGAGTAAGTGCGTACTTGTAGTGCGAGAAGGGGTACAGGGCCTTGTTCTTCTCCATTACCAGTTTGTAGTTCTGGTTGGCCATTTTATAATCCCTTGAATAGAAATAGGCTTCTGCCAATTTATAGGTTACATCCACATTCTCAGGCTGATCATCAAGCACCTCTTCATAATAATGCGTAGCATCGTAGAAATAACCTTCCTGGTAAAATTTGTCAGCGATTTTAAGCTTGTTTTTCCATGTCAAGCCTGTGCCTGCTCCACTCTGCATGCCTGTTCCGCAACCCCAAGCCACCATGGCTACCAGGAGCACGATCAAAACTTGCACTTTATGTGATTTACGTGATATCATAGTCTCTTACAAGGAACTGAGCGTTTAATACCCAGCTTAGGATTCGTATTGAATATGTAAATTACAGATAGCTCTATCGCTCCTCGACCGCCACTGGCGTTGCTAAGCGAAGATATATTGATATCATAGCTTAGAGCAGCGCGATAGTTATTATAAGCCAGGCCTGGCACAAGGATCAGTGCATCTGTAGATCGATACCACAAGCCCAAGTACGCTACGATGTTGGTAAGCGGAACATCCTTAACTACATATCCTACATCAGAACCAATCAGGTACTCATAAGCCTTGGCCTGGCCTGTGAAGAGCACACCGGGATGGATACTAATTAGCGGACTGTAGATATAATCTGCGCCCAAGGTAAGCGACATTCTGGTATTCAAAGCATTGTCATCTACACCAAAGAACGATTCTGAAGGTTGATTGAGGTTGAACATTGAAAATCCAGCGTTCAGGTCTAGCTTGTCGTTATACTCCATCTGGTAGCCAACCCCCGCATGAATAGCCGGATAGGCAATATTGGTTTCGACAAAAGTCTCATTGCTGCTCAGCTCATCATTGTAGAAAACACTGGTGTACTGATTGCCAAATTTGAGCTCATCGTAATTTATGCCTTTCTGAATTACGCCACCTTGTAACCCAATGCTTATAAGCTTCTTCCCATCAGCATCCAACTTATAGTGATATGCCAGATTACCATATACAGCTTGCGTGCTGAATATTGCAGTTCCTGCCTTGTCTGAATAAAGTACCATGCCGGCACCCCAACTATCGTTATCCAGCAATCCCTTTGTGAAGTACTTGTCGAAGAACCCCGAAGTGGTTGCATATGGCTTGATAAACGAGGACCACTGGTTTCTGTAGTTAATACCTGCACGATAATCACCTTCAAAATTTCCCGTATTGGACGCATTCAGCATTAGCGGCGCCTGGCGATACTGAGAGAAATGGACATCCTGAGCCATGGCATCTTGCACCATTATCGCGGATGCAAATAGAAAAAGGGTGGTGATAATTCGGCGATGGACTTGCATATACTTACTTATCTGATTAGCGCAATATCCCCGGAACCCTCCACGAGGTTACCAAACATGGATTCTGCCTTGAAATAGTACGCATAATTCCCAATTTCCTGTGGTTCGCCCTTGAACATACCGTCCCAACCTTCGGTTAGATCAGCTGTTTCAAAAACAAGCTGCCCCCAGCGATTAAAAATCTTAAACTCGAGCAATTTTTGCACACCGAGATGAAGCAAAAATATCGTATCATTCTCTCCATCTGCATTTGGTGAAAATGCATTCGGAATCGTCACTTTAGGATCTTCGACAAATACCTTTACGGTATCCCGGCTCAAGCATGAGTCTGGGGACATTCCAAGAACAACATATTCAATGTCATCAGGAGGCAACGCGATCGGATCAGCAATATATGCATCATCCAGATAGCTGGTTGGCGTCCAGGAATAACTTATCCCTCCGTTTGCTTCCAATTCAGCGTCCTGCCCTACCGTTACGTAAACATCTTCTCCTGCATCTATTTCTGGTATGTCAAAAAATGAAACAATCTTTATAGCTGTATCGACACAACCGTTGGATGTTGTAATTATCAGTTTAGCTGTGTAAGTTGTCCAACCACTATAAGTATGCACGGTGCTCTGGTTCATCGAATCTAACCCTCCATCCCCGAAAAGCCATTTCCATTTCACAATTGGCCCAGTGTAGGCATTGGTATCAGATGCATCCAGGAAATCTACCGGCAAATAGGGGCAGACCTTTGCCCAAAGGAAATCAGACTTTAATGGATTTGGCGGTGTTACGTCGATCGTCAAGGTATCTGCGCAGTAGTAATCCTCATTCACTACCAGCGTTACCGGATAGGTTCCTATAGCAGGATAAGTATAAGAAGGGTTCTCCAAGTCACTGGTGTCAGAAATAAGTGAATCAACACCGAAGTCCCAGCCATAAGAAGCCACTGTGTTACCTTCATAGGTGAAGTTCAATGTTAAGTTATCACAGGGGTCTGGTTCATATGAGAACTGTAGTAAGGGATCCTCCAGGCAGGTGGCAATATTGAACTGAAAGTCTCGGCTATTAGTAGATAGCAGCACTCCGTTCCTATATTCCGAGCAGCATACCGCCACGACATATCTACCTGCTTGAGTAGGTGTTCCAGTCATTAAACCGGTCACCGGATCAATCTTAAATGAGTCAACTGGTGCCCAAATAGGGTACAGTGAATCGTAAGGCGCAGTATAAGGCGGAGTGAAATTGGTATTTGGATCACCTGAGGGGTTTGGAATAATTCCCAAAACAAAATTGTCATAATCGTTTGGAGCACATAGGTAGTATACTAAGGAGTCTCCATCTGGATCAGTTGCTGAATGATCGTATTCAAACGGCGCATCCAGGCAAATAATGGTCGGAGGATAATTATTGTAATAAGGCGAGCTGTTACAAACAGCCAGGTTTGTGTCTGGTACCACTATGTCAAATCCATATCCTACCCCTTGCGGGTTGACCAAATTTAAGATTCCCTGATTCCTACAGCAGCGCTGATATGTTAAGTAGTATTCTCCAGGGGGAAGTATGTAAATCTGTTCATAAACCGCCGCTTCATTACAGAGATTGGGTGGGGCATACAGGCAATAATTATATGTGTTGTTATCCAACGTGTCAGAAGGTGGCAATACCATATCCATCTGAATATAGAGGACGAAGTTACCTGAGGTATCACGGGTATAGATAGAAACAAAAATAGGATCGTCAAATGGCGGAACCCCGGTAAAACAATCCCTGTATAGTTTAACGGTAAAGAGGTAAGATCCAATAGCTGGATTGAGACACTCGTAATAGATCTCTCCACCAATCATGTGTGTGGCCCTGCATTCCTCTGCCGAGAGACTTGAAATCAACAAGCCCAAAATAAGCAATATATGGTGTGGTCTTTTCATTAATTAATAATATACTTTTCAAACATTAAAAATGAGGACAAGCGACATCTTGAACAATTGACTTACTCGATTCGAGAACATAGATCAGTGCTATTTCAAAACTTCCCTGCCCCTTACTTGTTTCACGCAAGGTTGAGATATTTACATCATAGCTGATCCCTAAAGTGAGGTTGTAATATTCCATTCCTGCCATAACAATGGCAGCATCAGCGTTAGACCAGCTACGATACCAAGTGCCTAATCTCAATGCAGCTTTCTCTGAAGTGTTGTACCTCACCGCCAATCCAATGTTTGTCTCAGTTGACGCCTTCTGTAACATAAACAGGGCGCTGGGAAGAATATCCCACTCCTTGGTAACTGTAAACGACCCGCCAAATTGCAGCGCCGTACGATTCGAGAGTACATTAGACTCACCGGTCGTTAAAAAATTGACCTGTGGTTGAGATAAATGGAAGGTTGAAACACCTAAGAAGACCTTTATCGTTTCCGAGTAGATGTAGTTGTAAAGTATCCCTGCATTCACATCCATATAGGCCAAGCTTGTAGATTCAAAGGCTTCCTGCCCTGAGCCCGTCGGAATATCGCTCAGGATCTCATCTCCAAATCTTAGCTTCATACGATCGAATGACATCTGCGTAAATCCCGCCTGAATCCCAAATGACATGAGCTGCTTACCATTTCCCAATAGATCCCTGTGATAAGCCAACGAACCTGTAGCACCTGAAGTTTGCAGGTCACCGGTTCCGGCTTTATCGGAAAACACCATTACGCCAAACCCGGTCATATCAGCCGCTTTCATCTGCTTATCAAACACGTGCACATCATAAGATCCGGAATACGTAACATATGGCGAGCCCCCACTAGCCCGTTTCCACTGTGTTTTATAATTCGAAGCAATTCTGTGTTTGCCATTGAAGAATCCCGTTTGGGCAGGATTCATTGTCAGCGGAGAGAAGTAGAATTGCGAAAAATGAATATCCTGAGCCTCAACCTCCGAGAACCCTAGAAAGAGGGCTCCTACAGTTATGATACATGCTAAAGTGTTCTTCATTGAAATCGGTTATACTTTTTACCAAATTATTTGAGCAGTGAAACATTGCCAGAAATTGGCCCAATCTGCGCACCTTTGACCGTCTGTGCCTCCAGCAGCCAAACATAAACTCCAACTTCCATTTCCTTGCCGTTGTTTCTGTTAGTTCCATCCCATCCACCATTTGGATAGATGATCTCATCACGTGAAGTAGCTTCAAAGATCAGCTCACCCCAACGATTGAAAATCTTAAATACGATCGTTTCTACAGCGTCACCTTCCCGTCCTCCCACGTCAAAGACATAGAGGTTGTTATTCTCGTTCACGCCGCTCCCATTTGGCGTGAAGGCATCAGGTACTTCAGGCTCAAAAAGGAATGAGATCACTTCCACGGTGATACTGACACTATCCATACAGCCATCCGCATCAATAATAACCACCATATATGTTGTAGTAGTATCAGGTGAGGCAATTGGGTTAGGGCTACTTGGATCACTGAGTCCGGTAGATGGTGTCCAGGTATAGGTTACCCCGCCTGTAGCATCCAATACCACTTCGTCACCCCTAAATATCGTGGTGTCATTGTTCACATCAGCTAACGCTGAATTCACCGTTACCGTTGCTGTATCCGTCCGGTCAGGACAGATAGAGTCATAGGCTACCGTTATCACATAATCCGTAGTGAGTGTTGGATAGGCCAAAGGATCTGAAATAGTAGTGTCGCTTAGGCCTAACGAAGGTGTCCACGTATAGGCTGTCGCTTCAGGTGCAAACGCATCCAATTGCGTCGTATCACCGATACAAATTTCAGCATCAATAGTCTCCAATTCTGGTAATGCTACAACAAATACCGTAATGGTATCCATATCCGGACATCCATCATTGTCTACATGTACCGTAAAGGTGATGTCCGAGTCTGCTTCAAAGGTGTACGTATCCGTGTTAGCTGTTACAAGGGTTTGCTGCAACGTATCACAATCTACCATCCAGGAAAAGTTATTATAGGAAACCCACTGATCATTGCTCGCCGTTAACGTAACCCATTCTCCTTCACACACTACGGTATCCGGATCCGGACTCAGTATCAAATTCGCCGTAGGTGATACAATAATTGTAGTTGAATTAGAGGCAGAGCCACAGCTGCCCAATGCGGAGAGTTCAATTTGCGCCGGGCCAAATCCCGTCCAGGCAATGGTAATTTCGTTATTCGAAAGGTTTATCACCGTTCCAATGTTAAAGTTATCAAGGAACGTCCAGTCAAAATAGGTGCTTGAGATATACGGTGCCTGCATAATTTCCGAATTCTCCGAACAATACCTTATGGTATCGCTAAAGTTAGAGGTGTACGTTGTAGTATCCCCCACACACACCGTTCTATCCCCTTCAATGGTCACATCCGGTGGACCCTGGATATAGAAATACACAGGCCCAGATTGCGGCCCCACGCAGTAGCCATCCTGAGAGAAACCAAAACCCGGAAACCCTTTTTCAACCTCTTGAATCGTAACGAAGTAGGATCCAGTTGGCCAATCAGTAAATGGCGCGAAGGTAATGTTAGGCCAGGGGTGAATATCAGGGTTCCAGAGGAAATATCCATAAATCTGATTTTCGTAATTAAACTCTACCACATAGTTAGAACTCTGAACCTGCGGGCTAATGAGTTGCAGGCCAATATTGTCTGAGGCAGCGCAAATCGTATCAGCAGGCTGCCCATTTTGATCGACTATATTAAAGCTGACTACCTGGCCTGATATACCACTTACAGAGAACCTGATAAGTGACCCTAAGAGATTTGTTGTATCCAACGGTGCGGTTACATCGTCCTGCTCAGTAGATACTATGCGCATATAGTACATGCCCATTTGATAACCCATAGCCTGGTACATGGTGAATCCAGGAACACAAAGCTCTATTTCCCCACTTTGGGTGTCGAGACTCCATCCCAATTCGCCTTCGCTGATGATCGTCATGGCCGGTGGATACATCGGAGGGTCACCCGGTGATAGAATTTGCACCCTGAACTGATTACAGGTATCGTAGAACAATGATGGATCAAAGGAATTAATCTGGTAGGGAACAATAATGCAAACGTCACCTGAATCAATCACGGTTAAAGAAACATCGTAATATCCACAAGATGCAAAACTGTGATTCGGAATATCCCCTTTGATAGTATCCCCTAAGGCGAGTGCTTCTATAAGGTCAAATGGATTGACACCATCATCATATATGGTATGCTTGGTGTTTAC
>DTRK01000116.1:1760-3802 GCA_012965955.1 Flavobacteriales bacterium | reverse complement strand
GCCCCAAATTTAGTTCACACACTTATGGTGGTGGCCCATTTGCAAGATATATTATTACTAAAAACTTATTTGCACATATAGAGTATCAGATTCTTAACAGTGAATTTTACCTTGTGGATCGATCAGGAAATATTGTTTCCAGATTTCGTGAAGATGTTCATTACCCTTTGATTGGTGGTGGATTTCAGCAACCAATTGGAGGCAACTCATTTTTGGTTATGATGGTACTCTATAATTTAAATGAATCCAGCTACTCTATTTACCCAAACCCTATATACAGATTAGGAATTAATCTGGGACTATAATCTTTACCTGATTAAAGCCTTTTTTACCTCCACGATTTTTTATAAGTTTACTCCACATCTTTTTCTAATTATGAAGAAGTTCCTTCTCTTACAATTCTTTCTTTGTTCGGTTATTGGATACACACAATCACTTAATAATGGCTTATTCAACAAATTTGACCAGGCATACATAACTTACCCTTCAGTGCCAAAAGGCATTCTGGAAGCCGTTGCATATACCAAAACCAGGATGCAGCACATTGATCCACTCACAGAACCTGAATCATGTGCGGGCTTACCGAAGGTTGGTGGTATCATGGGGCTGACCATTGATGGGAAAGGTTATTTTAAAAATGTGCTGGATTTGGTTTCCATGAAATCAGGTTATAGCAAAGCCTATATTCTTCAGTCAGAACAAAACACTATACAAGCATATGCCAAGGCATTTACAATAATTCAGAATGAGCTTGGAATCATTTCTGCTAACATATCAAATAATATATTACCACTAAGATATTTAAGCGAGCTGCCGGCCAATACTATACAAGAGCAATATGCACAAGACACAGAGCTCTATGGGATATTGTCTCTCCTGAATGATCCTGTTTTTATGCAAAAATTTGGATACAAGCCATATCATGTAAAACTGAATAACATTTTTGGTCAATCCAATTATGCTGTACTGTCCTCAAAAAAAGTGATAATCTCAGGAAAAACCATCACAGGCTCTAACAATAAGGTTTATCAAGGCCAATATAAGCAGGCCTGCCTGGAATACCCATCAGCAATATGGGTTGCAGCAGATCCTTCCAACTATTCTTCAAGAGGCGGCACGCCCATTTCTGCAATTACCATACACACCATCCAAGGTTCGTACGCTGGAGCGATTTCATGGTTCCAAAATCCAAATTCAAATGTATCATCGCATTATGTTCTAAGATCTTCTGACGGACAGGTAACTCAGATGGTCTGTGAATCAGATAAAGCCTGGCATGTAGGATCCGGAAACCCCTATACCATCGGCCTGGAACATGAGGGATACGTCAGTAACCCTGCATGGTACACAACAGCCATGTACATTAGCTCGGCAGATGTTTGCGCTGATATTGTAAATAGCGGCTATGGGATAAACCCTCTTAGGACGGCTTTTTGGCCATGGACCTCCACCACCAATTATAATTCATCCGGGATACCCGGGTCTTGCTCCAAAATAAAAGGACACCAGCATTTCCCCAATCAAACCCATACAGATCCCGGACAATACTGGGACTGGGATTATTTTTATAAGCTTATCAATGATCCTCCACCAACAACTACCAATACGACATGTACAGGCTCATTTAATGACAGCGGTGGCTCAGGTTCAGACTATGGCAACGATGAAAGAAATCTGACTGTGATAAGTCCGTCCAACGCATCAAGTGTTACAATTACCTTCAATGATTTTAACCTGGAGTCGGATTGGGATTACATGTACATTTATGATGGAAATTCTGTATGGGCTCCTTTAATAGGATATTATACGGGGACAAACAACCCTGGGACAATTACGTCAAATGGAGGAGCGCTCGCAATAGAATTCAGATCTGACTGTGCAACAACAAGTCCGGGATGGACTGCAAACTGGACATGCACAACCACTATCAATGCCCCAAGCAACCTGCAAAGTATCATTCCGACATGCTCTAACACAGATTATATAGCCAACCTAACATGGGACAATGCAGATTCCGGATGGTATATAGATATCTCAACGGG
>DTRK01000116.1:0-1682 GCA_012965955.1 Flavobacteriales bacterium | reverse complement strand
GCCAATTTCCTGGATCCTTTTAATCTAGGTCCCTTGGTCTTGCAAGCAGATACAGTTTACAATTGGAGAATTTGGAACGGAACAACCTGGTATACTGGAACCCCTTTCTCTGTTCCTTTCTGTCCAGACACCATCATCCCAACCAGCTCGGCCTCAAATCCGAATACCTGGGAAACAGCAGACTTTACTGCTTCCTTTACCGATTTTGATACAGGTGGGAGTGGACTGGACCGGTCCTTCTACCAAGTGCTGGATTATAATGGAGCTGAGTGGAGGGCAAACAATGGCAATGGATTCTACAATGACAACTTTGACCAAAGCATTCACCCAGACTGGACAATATCCACAGGAACATGGCCCATAAGTTCTGGTTACCTGAATCAATCTGACGAAGGCTTAAATCAAACCAATATAAATACCAGCCTGAATCAGGTCAGCTCAGAAATATATTTATATCATTATCAGGCAAACACACAATCTGGCATGAGCTCAAACAGACGGCAGGGCATACATTTTTATGCAAATAATGGCACACTGCCGAACGGGGGCAATTCGTACTTTGTCTATTTCAGGGTGGATGACAACAGTTGTCAGATCTATAAGGTAGCAAGCGATGTTTGGACTCTTAAGAAAGATACTGTTTTGATAATCAATGAAAACATTTGGTATGATCACAAAATTCTTTTTAATCCATTGTCAGGAGAAATAAAAGTATATGTAAATAACGTATTCATCTCTGAATGGACTGACACCTCTCCTCATATCTCCGGAAATTCTGTTTTATTGAGAACCGGTAATGCAAATGTGCTGTTTAATGACTTCAAAACTTATAGGGTACGTTCAAATACCGAACTAATTACTATTGGACCGGATTCTACCAATGATGTAAGATTTCAAAATCCAAACCCTTCTACTCCATCATGCAGAATAAAAACCATAGTTAAAGACAATGCGGAGAACTGGTCTCTTCCAGGAAGCCTAAATGTTAATATTGATTGGACCATACCATCCGACGTTGCAGTTAATGACGGAATAAGCATCGATGTTGACACAATATGTACCTTAAGTGAGCTTAGTGCAAACTGGTCGGCATCAATAGATACACATTCAGCTGTTGTCCGCTATTGGTATGCAATTGGAACAGCTCCGGGAGGAAATAATATCATAAACTGGATAGATAACGGACAAAACACATCCGTTACTCAAACAGGACTGACGCTCAACGCTGATACTATTTATTATTTTACAATAAGAGCAGAAAATGGAGCAGGTTTGTTTTCCAATGATATTTCTTCAGATGGGCAGGTGCCTAAGATCATGCAAATAAATGCTTTTGCAGATACTACAGAGCTAACCTTGCCAGACAGCACAATAATTTTTACAGATACTTCGGCCGATGCAGTTGCATGGAGCTGGACATTTCCCGGTGGCACGCCTTCAAGCTCAACAAGCCAGGTTCAACCTGTAGTATATAATGTTGCCGGGACTTATGACTTCTCCCTTTCTGTTACCAATATATATGGGTGTACAGATAGTATTTATGCTGCATCTTATATCGTAGTGAACGACCCTCCTCCAGCACCTGCGATTGCGGGATTTACGTCTAACATCACATCTGGCTGCGAACCTCTGATTATCAATTTTACAGATGCATCTTCAAATGCCCCCGATACTTGGTTGTG